>CAWUJG010000005.1:0-53525 GCA_963922775.1 uncultured Cytophagales bacterium | reverse complement strand
CGGGAAAGTCATAAAACAAGTTATGATGCTGGAAATTTAAAAGGAAAAAAAGAAGGATTAAAAGAAGGTAGTGAATCTACAAAAAAAAATATTGCAGCAACACTTTTAAAAAAAGGAATGTCATCTGAAGAAATAGCAGAAATTACAGGGCTAGCAATACAAGAGATAGAAAAAATAAGATCTAATAATTTGACTATGCCATAAAAAAACTTCAGCCCATCTTCTTTACCCCACCAATATATCCTTTATCTGTATAATATCAGAAACACCCTTTACTGTAAAAATAAGATACTCATCTTTTTTTTTAATATGACATTGCTGAGGATTTTTTTGTGTATAAAGAATAATATAATCTACAAAAGCACTCTCTTTTTTCTGCCTATTCATAGCACAATAAACCTGCATATTGCCATGAAATAATTTAATCTTTTCAATAAAAAGCTTATTAGCCAAGCAACGCAATTGTATAATTTGTATCAACTGTACAACCTTTTGAGGCAAAGGACCGAACTTATCTTCTAAACTATATTGTAACTTTTTAATTTCCTCTTCAGTACTAATTTTATTCATCCATGTATAAATATGGAGCCTTTCTTCTGTATTGCTAATATATGTTAGAGGAATGTAGAGATCCCAATCTGTTTCAACAGTACACTGTATTGTTGAAACCTTCTTTTTATCTTCTGTAGAAAAAATCTCTTGAAATTTATTCTTTTTTAGTTCATCAATAGTTTCATTCAAAATTTGATGATACGTTTCAAACCCCAAATCATTTATAAAACCACTCTGCTGGCTACCCAAAATATTTCCTGCACCACGTATATCTAAATCACGCATAGCCACCTGAAAACCATCGCCAAGATTTGAAAATTCTTCTAAAATTTTTAACCTTTTTCTTGCTTCATGAGTAATCTGATCTGCTAAAGGAGATAAAAGATAACAAAACCCTTGTTGATTAGACCGCCCTACCCTACCTCGCATCTGGTGCAAGTCTGATAAACCAAACATATGTGCATTGTTAATTAAAATAGTATTTGCATTTGGAATGTCTAAACCAGATTCTATAATATTAGTAGAAAGTAAAATATCTACCTCACCTTGTACAAACTGTAGCATTATTTTTTCTAAAGCAGCACCAGACATCTGGCCATGAGCCATAGCCATATGTGCTTGAGGAACAATTTTTTTCATCATATCTGCTATAGATTGTAAATCGTGTATACGATTGTGAACAAAAAATATTTGTCCGTTTCTAGACAATTCATGATGAATAGCTTTTTTAATCTCTTCAGGATGTAAAGTTTGTACTTTTGTAATTACTGGCAACCTGTTTGGAGGAGGTGTAGTAATTATACTCATATCTCTAGCCCCCATCAAAGAAAAATGTAAAGTACGTGGTATAGGTGTAGCTGTAAGTGTAAGCACATCTACATTGAGCTTCAATGCTTTGAGCTTTTCTTTGGCTTGTACGCCAAATTTTTGTTCTTCATCCACAATAAGTAAACCTAGATTAGGAAACTGTACAGCCTTATTCAATAAACTATGTGTACCTATAATGAGCTTTATGTCATTATTCTTTATTCTTTCATGAATATTTTTAATTTCTTTTGTAGATTTAAACCGATTAATGTACTCAATAGTTACAGCATAATTTTGAAATCTTTTTTGAAAAGATTTATAATGTTGTAAAGTAAGTACTGTAGTAGGAGCCAATACTGCCACTTGTTTATCATTTTGAATAGCTTTAAAAGCAGCACGCATAGCAATTTCAGTTTTACCAAAACCTACATCTCCACAAATAAGACGATCCATAGGATAAGGCTTTTCCATATCTTTTTTTACCTCTACAGTAGCTTTAGCCTGATCTGGTGTATCTTCATACATAAATGCTGATTCTAAAGCAACTTGATCTACAGTATCTTTAGCAAAAGCAAACCCTTCCACAGCTTTCCGTTTGCTATAAAGTGTGATAAGACTTGTAGCCATATCTTCAATCTTCTTTTTTACCTTTTTCTTCTTATTAGCCCAAGCAGGAGAACCTATTTCATCAATTTTAGGCATAGCATTTTCTTGTGTACTATATTTAGTAATTTTATGCAAAGCCTGCATGCCAACAAATATCAAATCATTATTTTTATAAACAAGCCGCATAGCTTCTTGCTTATTACCTTGAACCTCCATTTGTGTTAACCCTGTAAAACGACCTATGCCATAATCTCTATGCACTACATAATCGCCAATTTTAAGTTGATGTATATTTTTTAATGTAAGGGCATTTTTTTTTGTTTGCTTTTGAGGAGAAATGTAACGATAATGTCTAGAAAAAATTTGATGATCTGTATAACATGCTATGCCTATAGTTTTATCTATAAATCCAGCACTTAAACCAAGGTGCAAAGTTTGAAATGTAGTATTATCTTTTCCTGATGAATTGAATACTTTTTGCAAACGTTCTATTTGACGTGCAGATGTTGTAGTGATAAAATTGCTTAAACCTTTTTTTTTATTTTCTACTAAATGATCTTTCCACAAATCAAAATTTTGATTAAAAGTAGGTTGAGGCAATGATTGATAAGAAAACATTTTTTGAGTAGCATCCTCATTATGAGAAGAACATGAAACACATGTAAGTGACGATACTTTTTTTGAAAAATTTATCTGAAAATCTTTTTCTAAGGATTTATTTCTGATATTTTGATTAAAATAAGCTAAAACTGCAGCATAATTTTTTACCCAAGCTATTGTAGAAGATGGACAATGATCTAATAAAGAAATCTGTTTATGCGAATCTATTTTATTTTGACCTAAAGTAAAAATGTTTACCTGATCTATTTTTTGTATAGTATATTGAGAATCAGGATTAAAGCATTTAATTTTTTCTATCTGATTTCCCCACAATTCTATACGAATAGGACAAGGATTTGCATAATCAAAAATATCAATAATATTACCCCTGAGCGCAAATTCTCCAGGATTATTAACAAAATCTTTTTGTATAAAATCATTATCAATAAAAATACGTGTAATTTCTTCTATTTTTATATAATCTTGCACAGAAAGTGTTAATGTATTTTGTATCAAAACTTGTTGAGAAAATACATTATTGGTTAAAGCTTCTGGATAAGTAATAATAAATGCTGGCGCATCAGGCTGATGTGTAAGGTGCCATAATGTATATAGCTGATTCAATTGCTCATGAGCACATTTATGCTTACTTTTTGTAGAATTTTTTACAGAAGGGAAAAAAAATACAGGAAATTCTGGTAATAAATGCTTTAAATCTGTATAAATATACAAGGCTTCTTCTTGATTTTGTATTATAATCAGCTGATGCCTTTTTGTAATTTTTCCTATAGCAGCAGGTAAAATAGCCATTAAGCTACCCACAGGTTTGGGAATATGGATTTTTTTTGTATTGCTATTGAGAAGTTTATGTGCTAAAAGTTGAATTTCACTATGTTCTACATAGTGCGTAAGTAAACTATTTTTTTTCAAGGTGTGATAGGAGGTTGTGTAGCGTTTTTAAAATGTTTTGAATTATAAAACAAAAAAAGGACCAAAGAATAAAAATTATTCCTTGATCCTTAAAGATAGGGGTTTTTTAGGAAAAAAAAATGAAAATTTTCATTTTTTTTTTAAATATTTACCAGGATAATCCATCATATCACTATATATATCATATTTCGAAATATTATTTTTTTGTGTATTAAATGTGGATAATCTATTTTCATATGTATTACTTGATCTCTTAATAATGTCCTGACCTAGATACTTAAACTCTTCATCTACCTTATTGCGCAATCCACTACACTCTAGAGCTCCTCCAGTAACTAAATGTCCAACCAAACTCTTGGAAGCAGGTAAATAATAAGATGTAACTCCTTCTGCTAAGAATCCTGATGCTCCACTTTCTCCCATTTTATTTAATTCCTTTAAAAATATTTGTAAACATAAAAATAAAATTTAAAGGTTAACATTAAAATAATAACTTAATTTTAGATGATTAATCTAAGATAAAATATATCGATATAATAACACTTTTTTATTTAAATACAAATTTTTTGGGCATTACTATAATTATAATATTTAGCCAATTTTTGAAGCGCTAAAATTCTTAAATCAGCTCTATATTATAATATCTTTCTCTAATAAACCTGTAGCATTTTCTATAACTTTTATATCTACTCCTTGTTTGCGAAGTGCTTGGGCTATGGCTAGCTTCTCTTCTTTCTTACCTTTTTCTAATCCCAAAAATAGGCCTTCTTTTTTGCCTTGCTCTATGCCAAGAAATAGACCTTCTTCTCTACCTTCTTCTCTACCTTCTTTTTTGCCTTCTTTTCTACCTTTTTCTCTTCCCCTTTCCATCCATTTGGATCTTACTTGTTGAATATGTTGCATAAATGTATTGTAAATTAATGGAATCTCTTTTAATTCTTTTAGTAATGATTCCATACTGTTTTCTTTATCTACAATATACAAATATATACTTATTAAGCTTAAATAATCTTGGGTTGGGGATATTGCTAAGGATTTAGCTAGACCTAAATCTTTAGCTGACTTTATTGCAGATAAATAATTTTTACTTCCACTATGCTTGAGTAAATATAATATGAAACTTAAGGGACCATAGGATAGAAATTTTTTATCTGGTTGAGATTTTAAATCTATGAGATGCATTTTTGTATGCTCTATTTTTTCTAAGTCGGGATAGAAAAATTGATCATAATAATCTATACTATAAGGATAAGGTGTTTTACCATGGTATAAACATAAGCATAACACCAAGGGATATTTTTTTACTCGATTTTTAGGATCTTGATTCCAATTTATTAAAAACAATCTTTTGTATTCTAGCATCCTAGTTTGCATATTAACATCTGCCGTGGATTGATGCTCTATAATGATATAGATACCTTGTGATCTACCTCGAAATGTACTACTCAAAACCAAGTCACTATGCCGTTCATTTTGATATGGACATTGAAAGCTATTGTTTTCTTTTTTTAATGTGCTCAAATCCATATCAGCAAGGATAGAAGGAGATAACTCTACTTTTAAAAAATATTGTACTATTGATGGATCACTGAAGCTATTCTTGAATAAATGGTCATGTGGACTGCCATGCACTAAGGCTTCATCTGAAGATGGTGCTTTACTTTTTGCTTGGGAAGGTTGTGTCATAACAGTTATAAACTTTTTATTATTCTAATCATAATTTGAAAATATTTAAATACAATCCTATACATCAATTTTTGAATTGAATAATTTTTATGGGTAAAAAACGGATAAAAAGCAATAAGCATAACGCAATAATACAGAGCATAAATAGTAAGGCAAAAATATTTAACATCAACACATAAAAAAAATCAAATTCTACAGGTAAATAGTGCAAGTAATAATGTTTTGCATTAAGTATAATCCACTTATACTTATACTGTACATAACAAAAGGCATAAGCTAAAGCATTACCCCAAAACATACCAGGAATAATAAATGATAAACTTCTCCATAGAAATATGGAGGAAATCTTGGTATAACTAATACCCATGGCAGCCAATAAGCCTAGCATTGTACTGCGTTCAGCCATCTGAATAACAATAATTGATGTAATACTAATAATTATTACTATAAATAGTAACCACAAAAATATAGTAATATTTTTTTTCAATATTACCAACCAATCAAATAAAGCAGCTTGTGTATACTTCGTACTTTTAAGATGCAAATCATAATCTAAATGTTTAAGCAAATGCCTATATAAAAGGCTATTATGTTGTACTTCATTTTTTATAATAATTTCATATCCTCCAGCAACATTTTCTGGCCATTTATTAAGCTTTCTTAGTGTTTGTATATTACAAAACAATACGCTTGCATCTACATCCTTAAAACCAGTCTGATATATGCCACGTATTTTCAACTTTCTGTAACGAATGTTTTCTTCTATAGTACTCATTCGTATTGTATCTCCTACACACAAATTATTTTTTTGTGCCATGGCTTTACTAATACATACTTCATTGGCCAAAAGCTGATGACAACTACCTTGTATTACAAAATTATCTAAACAACCTAGATGTGTAGTGCCCTTAAGCAAGGCTCCTTGCACTTCAGAATCAGAATATAATAAAACCATTTTATAGGCATAAGCACGTATATGATCTACTTGAGGAAATGACTGTATATTGTGTATACAACGTTCATCTAATGGTACAGTATGGTTAAAATCTTGTGCAGTAGTATAGGGTACTACCTGGTAGTGAGCGTAAAAAAGATATATATTTTTTGTCATACTTTTTTGAAAACCATACAGTACACTCATGGCTATAATTAAAATGAGTGTACCCAAAGCTATAATAGTAGTACCCAGCAATACTAAAGTAGCACTAATATGTACATTCTTTTTTAATCTTTTGGCAAAAAAATAGGCAGTATACAAAAGCAAATAATAATTTAATGCTCAAATGGCAAATAGTATGTAATAGGTGTTTTTATAAGAATTTTTTTAGGTCTAATAATGGCATTAGGCATGCTTTTCTGTATCTTTCGATACATTACCTGAATTTCTATATAGGTGATAAAATTTCCTATCTGAACCAAAAAATTAGGTTTTTGATAAAAAATATCAATCGATTTTATAGTAGGCAATAATTTGTGCAACTGATTTTTATGTGCTAAGGCTTGTGTTCTACTTTCTCCCATATAAACTTGTATAGTATAACCATTGAAATAAGTCCTCTGAATATTTTTTGATTGCATTTGTACTAACCTTTTTTCTAATAAAAAATAAGTTGGATTATGAGGACATATGCTAGGGAGTAATTTAACTTTCTCTTTTACACTTTTTGCTATGGGAAGCCTATGTTTTGTAAGATCACTACCTGGTATACTCCAAACAAAATGGGTTTTAAAAAAAAACAAAAAAAGATATATCATAAGATTTAATATTTATTCTACAGTAACAGATTTAGCTAAATTTCTAGGCATATCTACATTACAACCTCTTTCTATAGCAATATAATAAGCAAGCAATTGTAAAGGAACCATAACTACCATAGGCATTAAAGCAGCAGGTGTATCAGGAACTTCAATAACATGATCTGTTAACGTTTGTATATATTGATCTTTCTCTGTTACAACGGCAATAACTTTACCATGTCTTGCTTTAATTTCTTGGATATTAGAAATAATTTTTTCATAACAATGATCTTTCGTAGCAATACATACTACAGGCATATCTTCATCTATAAGTGCTATAGGGCCATGCTTCATCTCTGCTGCAGGATAACCTTCTGCATGTATATAAGAAATTTCTTTGAGTTTAAGTGCTCCTTCCATGGCTACAGGATAGTTATATCCTCTACCCAAATAGATAAAATTTTTTTTGTGTTTAAAAATTTTTGCTATTTTCTTAATTAGGGGACTTATTTTTTTGAGTAAAAGTTCTATTTTAGAAGGTATATAATAAATTTCATACAAAAATTGTTTAAATTTTTTTGTAGATACACATCCTTTTTCTTGAGCTATCTTTAGTGCTAACATGGTTAAAGACATAAGCTGAGCAGTAAAAGCTTTGGTACTGGCTACACCTATTTCTGGTCCTGCATGTGTATAAATACCTGTTTGAGTTATTCTTGATAAGGCAGAGCCTACTACATTGCATATACCTAAAATAGTAGCACCCAACTGTTTAGCTAATTGTACAGCAGCCAAGGTATCTGCTGTTTCACCAGATTGTGAGATAGCAAGTATAATATCGCTTGAATATATAATTGGATTTTTATAACGAAATTCAGAAGCATATTCTACTATAACAGGTATTCGACACATATCTTCTAAAACATATGCTCCTACTAAACCTGCATAATAAGATGTACCACAAGCTATAATAATAATACGTTTTGCTTGTGTTAAATGCGAAATGTAATCACGAATACCTCCAAGTATTAGCTGTTGATTTTCTATTTGCAAACGACCAAGCATACATTGCTTTAAAGATTGTGGTTGTTCAAAAATCTCTTTAAGCATAAAATGTGCAAAATTTCCTTTTTCTATAGATTCTAAGTGGATATCCAGCTTTTCTATTAATGGAGTCATTTTTACTGCTTTAGCATTTGTAATAGTCAATTTATTATGATTTATTAGCGCAATTTCATCGTCTTGTAAAAAGATAACATCTTGGGTATGAGCAACTATTGGTGTAATATCAGAAGCTATAAAATATTCTTCTTTTTTTATACCAATCACCATAGGACTCCCTTTTTTAGCTGCTATTAGCTGATAAGGATTATGGCTATCAAGCATTACTATAGCATAAGCTCCTACAACACTTTTAAGTGCTAAATGCAAAGCTTGTAATATAGTACATTGATGTATTTTTTGTATGTAATCAATAAAATTGACAAGTACTTCTGTATCTGTATCGCTTTGAAATGTATATCCATTACCTAACAACTCTTTTTTAAGCACATTATAGTTTTCTATAATACCATTATGTACTAAGCCTAAATTTCTAAACAGAGATAGATGTGGATGTGCATTGGCATTATTAGCTACTCCATGAGTAGCCCAACGAGTATGGCCTATACCTACATGACTATTTAAGGTAAGTGGAGAAATATAATTTATTAAATTTTCAACTTTTCCTTTCTGTTTATAAACAACAATGTTCTTATTTGAAGAAATTATACCTATACCTGCACTATCATAGCCTCTGTAAGATAATTGCTTTAGTCCTGTTAAAATTACTTCTTTTATAGGTCTTTTTCCACTATAAGCAATAATGCCACACATAATAATTCTTTATTACTATTTATTCTTTAATTTTTTAAATAACGCTACTTCATCTTCTATATACTTGTATGTATTATCTAGAAAAAACCGTAAACGAGGTGTTTTTCGCATATGCTTACCTAAACTTTGGCCTAAAAGCTTTTTTATATATAGTTCTTTACTTTCTAACTTGGCTAATAAAATTTCCTTAGTTTGTTTATGATTTAAAAAATTAACATAAACTTTGGCCAAGTCTAAATCTGGACTGGCCATAACCTTTGTAACACTTACAAAAATATTTTTTTCAATACTAGGTCCTAACTTAAATACAATATTTGATAAAACGTATTGTAAATTTTTCTCTATCCTCCTTACTTTAATATCAGGCATCATTTAGTTGTATAGCTTGCATCAGGTTATCTGTAATACCTGTAGAAGAAAAACCACCATCATGCATCAAATTTTGCATAGTAACCATTCTGCTCAGATCAGAAAACATTAACACAATATAGTTAGCACAATCCTCAGCAGTAGCATTGCCTAGTGGTGACATTTTCTGTGCATAGTTATAAAAAATATCAAATCCAGGAATACCCTGACCTGCTGTAGTTTTAGAGGGAGATTGCGAAATGGTATTAACACGTATCTTTTTACTTTTAGCCAGCCTATAACCATAACTTCGCGCTATAGATTCTAACATGGCTTTAGCCTGTGCCATATCAGCATAATCAGGAAAAGTACGTTGTGCAGCAATATAAGAAAGTGCTATAATAGAACCCCATGTATTCATTACATCTTTCTTTTCTGCTATCTGCATAATTTTATGAAAAGATAATGCAGAAATATCTAATGTTTTTAGCATCCAATCATAATTCAAATTGTTATCCTTCTTTCCCTTGCGCACATTAGGACTCATACCTATAGAATGTAAAATAAAATCAATTTTTCCACCTAAGATATCTTGAGCTCGATCAAAAAGTTGTTCAATATCTGCTATATTGGTAGCATCTGCAGGAACAATAGGAGCATCACATTGCTTTTCTAACTGACGTAAATTACCCATCCTTAAAGCTAAAGGTGTGTTTGTTAATACAAGCTTTCCACCTTCTGCATAAATTTTTTCTGCTGCTTTCCAAGCAATAGATTTTTCATCTAAGGCACCAAATACAATGCCTTTTTTTCCTTTAAGTAAATTGTAATGCATATTAATAATAATAAGTTTATCATTGAGATTTTAATATTGTTCAAAAAATTTGAACAACAAGAGTATTGAAGTTTTATAAAAAATTCTGCGCTATCTGCCTTAATTATATACAATTTAATTTATTTTTTCTGATGAAAGAATATTATGTTGCATTTTATCGCGTTTTGTAGCCATGTAATGTGCATTATACTTGTTAGGTACTGTAGATAAAGGAATGGTTTTTACTATCTTCAAATTATAACCTTGCAAACCTGCTCTTTTAGTAGGATTATTAGATATAAGCTGAATATATTGAATATTCAAATCTCGCAAAATTTGTGCTCCTATACCATAATCTCTTTCATCCATTTTAAACCCTAAAGCTAAATTAGCTTCTACAGTATCCATACCCTGCTCTTGTAGTTGATAGGCTTTAAGTTTATTGAGCAATCCAATTCCTCTACCTTCTTGCTTCATGTATAGTATTACACCCTTTCCCTTTTTTTCCACCATTTTCATAGCCTCTTGTAATTGTACACCACAATCGCATTTTAAAGAACAAAAAATATCTCCTGTAGCACAAGAAGAGTGGACACGTACCAAAACCTCTTCATCATATTTCCAAGACCCTTTAACTAAGGCCAAATGGATCTCATTAGTATTAATTTGTTTATAAGCATATAGATTAAAATTACCATAAGCTGTAGGCAAATGCACTACAATTTCTTTCTGTATTAGTGTTTCGTTTTGCAAACGATACTGTATAAGATCTTTTATAGTCACCAGTTTTAAATTAAACTGATCAGCAATTCTTCTTAGCTCAGGCATACGTGCCATGCTTCCATCAGAATTGGTTACTTCAGCAAGTAACCCTCCTGGTTTTACCTGTGCCAGCTGTGTAAAATCTATGGCTGCCTCTGTATGGCCAGCTCTTCTTAATACTCCCCCATCTTTGGCAATAAGTGGAAAAATATGCCCTGGCCTGCCTAAATCTTCTGGTCTTGTGCTAGAGTTTACTAATGCACGAATAGTTTTAGCCCTATCACTAGCAGAAATACCTGTAGTGCATCCTTGGCCTATAAGATCTACTGATACAGTAAATGCTGTTTTAAATACAGCCGTGTTTTGTGCAACCATAGGTGCAAGAGAAAGATCTTTACAACGCTGCTCTGTAAGCGGTGTACACAATACTCCACTCCCATGTTTTACCATAAAATTTACTATTTCAGGGGTGGCGTATTCAGCTGCACAAATAAAATCGCCTTCATTTTCTCGGTTTTCATCGTCAGCTACAATAATCATTTTTCCTCTTCTAATGTCTGCTATAGCTTCAGGAATGGTATTAAGTGTAATATTACAATCAGATTTCATAAAATGAAGAAAAAAATTTAGTGTATATTTATCTTATTTATTACAAAAATATAGCCGTTAAATAGTTTAAAATATATAAATTTAAGGCAAAAATTTTTTTCAAGAGCAATAAATTGCTCTTTAATATAACTTAATTTAAAATTTATGAATATTACTTTTTTAGGTCATGCTTGCTTTTCATTTAAAATTGGAAATAAAAATTTTCTGCTTGATCCTTATATTCGTTCAAACCCATTAGCAAAACATATTGATATTAACACTATAAAAGCAGATTATATTTTAATAACCCATGGCCATTATGATCATGTAGAAGATGTAGAACCAATATATAACAATAATAATGCTTCTATTATTGTTGCTAACTTTGAGGTAAGTGCCTGGTTTAAAAAAAAAGGCTGTATTCGTGTACATCCCATGAGTTGTGGAGGAACATTTTCTGCTGATGGGGTAAAAGTAAAAATGTTACCTGCAGTGCATTCTAGTTCTATGCCTGATGGAAGCTATGGTGGCAATGCAACTAGCCTTTTATTATCAGCAGAAGACAAAAATATTTATTTAGCTGGTGATACTGGCTTACATCAAGACATGAAATTAGCTGGAGATCTATACAATATAGATATTGCCATTTTACCTATAGGAGGTAATTTTACCATGGATATCGAAGAATCTTTTAGTGCTAGTAATTTTTTACAAGCCAAAAAAACTATTGCCATGCATTATGATACTTTTGAAGCTATTGTTATTGATAAAACCCATGTAAAAAAAAGAATAGAAGCACAAAAACAAAACTATATATTCATGGATATAGGTGAAACCATAACCGTGTAAATGGCCAAAATTATTACCATAGCCAACCAAAAAGGAGGAGTAGGCAAAACCACTACAGCAATTAATTTAGCTACAAGCCTAGCTGTTTTAGAGTATAAAACCTTGGTGATAGATGCAGATCCACAATCTAACACTACTTCTGGCTTAGGCATAGATCCTAAACAAGTGAAAGAAAGCATTTACGATAGTATCATCAATCATGTTGACCCTAAAAAAATTATTAAAAAAACAAAAATAGAATTTTTGGAGATACTACCAGCCAATATCCACCTAGTAGGCGCAGAAATAGAAATGGTGCCTATGGATTGTAGAGAACAAAAAATAAAAAAATTATTAGAATTATTACAAGAGGATTATAACTACATTATTATAGATTGTTCTCCTTCTTTAGGCATTATTACGCTAAATGCCCTTACTGCAGCCCATTCTGCCATTATACCAGTACAATGCGAATACTTTGCTTTAGAAGGACTGGGTAAACTATTGCATACTATAAAAGTTATTCAATCTAAACTAAACACCCTGCTATCCATAGAAGGTATTTTACTTACCATGTATGATGCCAGACTATGTCTAGCCAATCAAGTAGTGCATGATATTAGAAATCATTTTAAAAATATTGTTTTTGAAACCATTATCCCAAGAAATGTAAAACTCAGTGAAGCACCTAGCTTTGGTTTACCCACCATTTTATATGATGGTAAAAGTAAAGGAGCTATGAGCTATATGCACTTGGCCCATGAAATTGTGCAAAATAACAAGCAAATTACTACAAAGTACTAAAATATTTATTTATGGGGGCTACCAAAAAAAAAGCCTTAGGAAAGGGCCTACAAGCATTACTCAATACCCATGTTGAATCTGTAGAAAATACAGCTACCTATGCTATTACACAAACTATACCAATAGCCCATATACAACTAAATCCATTTCAGCCAAGAAAAAATATAGATCCAGAAGCACTAAAAAAATTGGCAGCATCTATAGATGCTTATGGCATAATTCAGCCCATAACAGTAAAAAAAATAAATGCAACACATTATCAACTTATAGCTGGAGAGCGCAGATTACAGGCAGCCAGGCTAGTCAACCTTTCTGCCATACCTGCCTATATATGCGATGCCAATGAAAAACAAATGATGGCCATGGCCATTATAGAAAATATTCAGCGGGAAGATCTCAACCCAATAGAAATTGCACTAAGCTATCATCAACTCATACAAAATTACAACTTAAGCCATGAAACATTAGGTAAAGAAATAGGAAAAAATAGAAGCACTATCAGCAACTATTTACGCCTATTAAAACTTCCACCCATAATACAAGTAGCCCTACGAGATCATCAGTTAACTATGGGACATGCCCGAGCTTTAATTAGCATAAAACATCCTTATCAGCAGCTGAGCCTGTTTCAAAAAATTCTCAAACAAGGCCTTTCAGTAAGAAAAATAGAAGAAATAGTAAAAGGAATATTAGAAAATAATACTGAAAAAAATAATACCAAAAATAAAAAAGATGCTATGTTACAAGATAGAGAAAAAAATTTAGCACAACACCTAAAAACAAAAGTAAGTATATCGAATAAAACTAAAGGAAAAATATATATTAACTTTAACTCTCCTGAAGAGTTAGATCGAATTATTGACATTTTATCTTCTACTCATGCGTAAAAAGAATAAAAAATATACTACCATACTCATTTCTGTTTTTCTTGTGGTATTCTGTGCCCAAGCACAGGCAATTTCTTATTCATTTGAAGAACAAAATACGCCAACATCTCCACAAATATTATCACAAGATAATGCTTTTAGAAAAGCATGGTTATACTCCACCATATTACCTGGATTAGGACAAGCCTACAACAAAAAATATTGGAAAATTCCTATTATTTATGGATTTTTTACTGGTTTAGGATGGGGAATATACTATTTTCACCAAGAATACTTTGCTTTTCGTAGAGCCTTATTTCAGGAGAAAGACATAGGAAAAAATGATATGCAGCTAAGTGAAAATCAGCTAAGGCATCAGGCAGAAGTATATAGAAAAGATAGAGATTGGCTCATTTTATTTTTAGGACTTGCCTATATTTTTAACATTTTAGATGCCCATATAGATGCCCATCTTAACACATTCAATCTTTCTAATGATTTGGCATTACAATTAAAACCATCACTTACTCTGGGGAAAAACGCAAAACCCATTGTAGGCTTTTCACTTACTTTAAACCACAAAAGATGAATATTGTAATTATTGGCTATGGAAAAATGGGCAAAGCTATTGAAAAAATAGCTGTTGAAAGAAGCCACAACATTATAGCCATTCAAGATAGACATCCAAATGCAAAAACATACCTGTTATGGAAAAAAAAAGGCGTAGATTGTGCTTTAGAATTCACACATCCACAAGAAGCCCATCATAATGTATATCATTGTATAGCCAATCATATTCCAGTAGTTTCAGGCACTACAGGATGGTCTTATCATGATGAACAACTATTGCAGCACTGTAGAATGCATCAAGGAACCTATTTTCATGCTACCAATTTTAGCATTGGAGCTAATATTGTATTTAAAATAAATGCTATTTTAGCAAGAATTATACAAAAATACCCAGATTATACACCTTCAATAAATGAGATACACCACACAGAAAAGGTAGATATGCCTAGTGGAACAGCCATTACCCTTGCCCAAGATATTGTGGAAAAACACAAGCAAAAAACTGGATGGCAATGTAACTTACAAAAAGAAAAGAATAATATGGTAAACATAATATCTCAAAGAAAAGAAAATGTGGTAGGCACACATAAAATAAACTATAATAGCCTATATGACGCTATTCAGCTCACACATGAGGCTAAAGATAGAAAAATTTTTGCCTTAGGTGCTGTATTAGTTGCAGAATGGATACAGGGCAAAACAGGTATTTTGAGTATGGAAGATTTTTTACACATTACTAATTAAATTTTTATGTCAAAATTTACAAAACATTTGATAAGATATTTTATTTTAGTGTTAGGCATTATAGCTTTAGATCAGTGGAGTAAAATATATGTACATTACCATATGGATATAGGCCCTTTAGGTGAGATAAAAATTTTGGGCAATTGGTTCAAACTACATTACACACTAAACCCAGGTATGGCTTTTGGCATAGAGTTTGGATCAGCATATGGAAAACTTCTACTTACTGCATTTCGGTTTGTATTCATTGTATTTTTAATACACTATTTTTACATTTTAGTTAAAAAAAAGGGGCATATTTTATTACTATGTGGTTTAGCCAGTGTATTAGGAGGAGCTATGGGTAATCTTATAGACAGTATATTTTATGGTGTATGGTTCAACAATGCACCATACAATGCACCTATGCGTTGGTTTTATGGTCAAGTAATTGACATGATATATGTTGATATTTGGGAAGGGTATTTTCCTACTTGGATGCCTTTTTGGCGTGGGGAATATGTTGCCCTCTGGCCTATATTTAATATAGCAGATAGTGCTATATGTATAGGGGTATTTTTTGTTTTGCTAGGGCAGCATATGGGGAAGAAGAGAGAAACAAAAAAAATTGTTGCACTTGAGGAAAAGTAAAAAACTTTAAGTGTATTTAAAATTTATCAAAACAAATCAAGAAGGATTAAAACTAAGGATGTTTAGTCAATTCATACAAAAGAATACTCAATTTTTTTATTTTTACTTATTTCCAGATTGTTTATAAAAATCAATATCATTTTTAGCTTATTATAAAAAATGTAGTTGGTAACTCATTACATACCTAAAAATTTTTTGATCTCTTCTTTTTTTACTGTGATGTAGTTTCCTTATTTAAATTCTTGTTTGCTTTTTTCTATTTTCGCTATCAATGCTGGATTATAGATACATGATTCCATTGTTTCAAAACCTATTTTAGAATTTTTTAGTAATCCTTTTAAAGCATCTATATTTTTATTTTGTAAAATTTTGTGTTTCATTGTCATTAATTATGATAAATATTCTAGAAATTCTTCAAACCCCATCATTTAGAAAATAAAAGAAAAGCCAAAAAAATTTAGTATGGGATATAAATATAGTCATAACAAGTTCCTCTTCTTTTTCTGTAGTTATTAGTTAGTAGAAAGAAAAAGACCCTTTCTACTTTTATGTAATATTCTGTTCTATTTCTTCATTTTAGATAAGATAAAAGCAAGTACGCCCACAGTAGCAGTTACTCCAGTACCTACACCTGCAAGATATGCTGGTGTATTCTGATTATTATTTTCTCTTCTCAAATTCATCAATGCTATTTCCTGTTGTGCATTTCTAGCATGTACTCTTGCCAGTTCTTCTGCCTGTTGTTCTGCTCTTATTCTTGTAGATTCTGTAGTCATGTAAGATTGTGTTCGATTATTATCTTCAAGATCCTCTATCGTATCAAAATATTCACGATCATTTATGTAACCTTCATCCAACATCCGTTTGTAATAATCTCTTCTTGTTTCTCTTGGTTCAGGTAGCGGTAATCTTCTAGCAATTTCTAGGTGGATCCATAACTAAACACACATTCTCCTCACATTTTGATATCACTTGGCTATGGCGTTTACAGGCAAAAAAGAGCAGAACTGTAAATAAAAGGATAATTTTTTTCATGATTGATTGGTTTAAAATATTTGAAACATTGTAATAAATTATTTAAGGTTTAAAAAGGCTAAAATTTTGTATTTATATTATAGTAAATTGTATGGAGATTAGTATAGTATTTTATGTCATAATTTTGAATTAAATTTTAGAATTATTTAAAATGGTATAGTAACAATAAATAAGTATTTTTTATATAAAATTTTAAGATATTATTAATTTTTTGTTTTTATTTATTCAATAATTTTATAAAATTTTGAAATTAATTACAAATTTTTATCATGGAAAAATTTACAGAAAATAGAACCTTTAAATCAATTAGATACCATAAAAAATTCAATTGAACTACTATTATCCATTATCAAAAATTACTCATTTACCATAAAAAATAAAATTAAAATAAATACATTATAAATACATAAAAAAAAAATAAAATATAAATAAAATCAATTTATCTATTTTCAGATAAATAAAAACCAATTATAATTTGTAATTTATACCATAATTTTATTGATATGCTAAAAATAAAAAACCATATACCTAACTTCTTAACAATATTAAATCTATTGAGCGGTACCCTCGGAATTATAGCGCTATTATTAGGCTATGGTTATTATGCCTGCATATTTGTATGGATAGGCCTATTTTTTGATTTCTTCGATGGCTTTATAGCACGCCTGTTATCAGTAACATCAGCACTAGGAAAACAATTAGATACCCTAGCAGACCTTATTACCTTTGGCCTACTGCCTACACTCATAATGTTTGGTATCATTTACGATACTATGCAACAATTACCCTACATGGCAAACTATGCTCTACATTTTTCTGCTGTATCTTTACTTATATTGGTATGCTCTGCAATAAGACTTGCTCACTTTAATATTAAAGGCAATAACCATTATTTTGAAGGCCTGCCAACACCAGCTAATGCCTTACTAATTAGTACATTACACATACTACTAACATCACAAAGTAAATTTTATCAATATCTAGATCAGTACTTTGTACATACTGCCTTACCAATATTAATTATGCTTCTTAGTATTACCCTAATGTGTTCATATCTTTTAATATCTCAATTTCGATTTTTCAATTTTAAATTCGTGAATTTATCTTGGCACAATAACAAAGTACAATATATATACCTATTAGGAGCCAACATATGGATATTTTTATTCCAAATTGAAGGAATATCCTTATTAATAATTTGGTATATCCTGTTGTCTATTCTTATTTATCACCGTAGTACCAAACTATAATACCCTTCTTTATTATCTAAAAACTAATTTTGGCTAAAAAAATACCTAACATATCTCCTCATAATCTTGGTAAAGATACCCTTTTTTTAATTGCAGGCCCCTGTGTAATAGAACAAGAAAGTGTTATGCTAAAAACAGCAGGATATTTAGCCCAATTACAAGAAAAGCTATCTATTCCCATAATATATAAATCATCATTTCAAAAAGATAACAGAAGCGATCTAACATACTATCAAGGGCCAGGCCTAGAAAAAGGTCTAAAATTATTAGAAAAAATAAAAAAACAATTTAAATTACTTTTGCTCTCAGATATACACTACCCTACACAAGCCCAAGCAGCAGCAGAAGTATTAGACATTATCCAGATTCCTGCATACCTATGTATGCAAACTGATCTATTAGTAAGTGCTGCTAAAACCCATAAAATAATCAATATAAAGCGCGGTCAATTTTTATCACCTCAAAATATAAAATATCCAATTAAAAAAATTACAGATTGTGGCAACAATAATATTATAATTACGGAAAGAGGATATACATTTGGTTATAATGACCTTGTAGTTGATCCGAGAAGCTTCTTTCACCTAAAGCAAACAGGCTACCCTATAGTTTTTGATGTTACCCATAGTATCCGAAAATATGGCATACCTAGCAAATGTACTTCAGGAGGTAGCCCAGAATATTTGCCTACACTTGCCCGTTCAAGTGTAGCAGCAGGTGTAAATGGATTGTTTATTGAAGTACATCCCCATCCCTCAAAAGCGCTATGTGATGCAGCAAGCCAAATGTACTTATATCATTTAGAAAAATTTATGACACCACTATTAGCCATACATAATACTATACAAACATTTGTTGTATAATGCTAAGAAATAAATTGCTTAAATTGTAAAAAATACTTAAAAACCTATGTCTAGCACAAAAACAGTTGTATCTGGAACTACTATTTCACTCAAAGGCATGTCTTTTTTTGCCTATCATGGTTGTACTGCCCAAGAAAGACAACTAGGTTGTGTTTATGTAGTAGATGTAGCTATAAAAGTAAATGAAGTTTATAATGATGAACTCTCTGATACAGTAGATTATAGTAAAATTTATCTTTTAGTAAAAAAAAAGATGAATAGTACGAAGCATTTGCTAGAAACATTAGCTCGAGAAATTGGTGAAGCTATTTTAATTCAATTTAATACTGTAGAAAAAGTAACTGTAGAAGTAGCTAAAAAAAATCCTCCTGTAGAAGGACTGTGTGCTCAAGCACAAGTGACATTATGTGTAGAAAGAAAAAAGTGAATTTACCATTTTGCCGATAAATTTTTATGCTCTCGTGTCAAATCTTTTTTTTTGATACTTTGTCTCTTGTCATACAATTTTTTTCCTTTTGCCAAAGCTATATGCATTTTTACTAGTCCTTTATCATTGATAAATAAACGTGTAGGCACAATAGTTAAGCCTTTTTGTTTTGTTTGTATAAGTTTATTAAGTTCTTTTTTTTGTAATAATAATTTTCTTGATCTTGTAGGCTCATGATTATGAATATTACCTTGTTCATAAGTTGCTATATGCATATTTTTAATCCAGAGCTCTCCATGAGAAAAATAACAATAAGCTTCTTGCAAACTAACTTTACTTTTACGTACTGATTTTACTTCTGTACCTTTTAATACAATACCTGCAATATATTGTGCAATAAAATGATATTCAAAACTTGCTTTTTTATTTTTGATATCTATATTTTTTATTTTTTTTTTCATTTTTTTATCAAAATATATTTACAATATTTAGTATATTTCCCTAAGCAAAACTACTATTTCTATTTCAGCATACACCTAATATACCATTCTATATCTTATTTTCTATAAGATAAATAGACCTATCTTTTGGTTATTATATCATCCACAATAAAAGATTAAAATAAAACTACTTTTTTATCAAAAAACTATCAGTTATAATATATGAAAAATCATAAGAATACAATCAATATATTAAAGATAAAATTTTGTTTTAAACAAAATGTTGGATAAGGTATCCAAAGCCATTTTATAATGCTATGTCATCTAATAAATTCAATTTCATAATGCTTAAGCAATTGCTCTACCAAAAACCTATTTTTTGTAAATCCCAATAAATATCCCCCTCCCCCTGAACCACAAAGTTTTAAACCATAAGCTTTTGTTGATAAACCATAAGCCCATATATCGTGAAATTGAGATGGAATAAGCGCTTGAAAATGCTGTAGCATAAACTGTGATAAAGCAAATAATGCAGGCCAAAAATCATGAATAGAATAATTTAATATATTTTTTATACACATATTATTCATTTTTACAAAAATATTTATCCAATTATTATGGATATATTTTTTGAGGATTTTATTTTCAAAAATATTTTTTACTTCTTTTGTTTTAGCTTGCTTTTTTGTATTCAATAAAAATATATTTATTCTTTTTTTTAAACAATGTCGTATAAAAAAAAAATTTCCTCTAGAATAGAGAAAATCTTTTTGAAAAAAACAAGCCATAGCATCTAGTCCAGAGGCAATATGATGGTGAAAATAACTTTCCAAAGAGGAAAAAAAATTTTTGAACATGAGTGGATGAGCAAAACTATAATTTTTAATACTATATTTTTTATATAATGCTGCACATAAAGCCCCAGAACTACCTAATCCAAAACCTTGTGGAATATTGCTATCAAAAAAAAGCCCTTGAGATAAATCTTTTTCAAGAATAGTAAAGTTTAGGCCATATACAGCCTTTCTTTTTAGAAAAGAAGAAAAATCATGAAGTATAATGTTAGATTCTTTTTGTACTTTTGATAATGGATGGGCAAAAGCAAGCTTTCCATGGTATTTTCTGTAAGGTATTAAAAGTGCATTTGCTCCATAAAGTACTATATATTCACCAAAAAGTAAAATTTTACTGGGAAATGTATTAGTATTACAATAAATTTTTTGCATAATTTTTTGTGTCTGATTCAAATATTTTGAACTTTTTTTTACATAAAAATATATTTTTATGTAAAAAAAACACCATAAATTTATGTTAAAACCATATATAATTTTATATGAGATCACTATGCCTAAAATAGCAAGGGAGAGCAAAAATAAAAAAATGTTATGATCTCATCTTTTTATCTAAAAAAAATACATAATTAATAATATCTTGATAACCTGCTTTAGGATTTTCACTCATAGAAGAGTATCCTTTATTATCTTCTATTTTTTTTATTCTGTAGAGCTTCATTAAAATAATGTCTATAATAGAGGTAATTCGCATTTCTTGCCATGCATTAGCATAATAATGATTTTTTTTTTGTAAAAGATGCTGTGTAGCAGAGATTATCTTTTGGTATTTTTCTTTAGTATCTATTGTTTTATTTTTAGTATTTTGACTCTGTTGTCCATCTTGCTCTTCAATTTTTATAATAGCCATAATACAATAGTTGATTATTCCAGCCATCTCTAGCTTTATATTTTGGCTATAATTTTTTTCTTTATATAAATTTTTTAGCAGTTTAGCTTTTATTAAAATTTGATCAGTAAGGGAAGGTATTTGTAATATTCTCCATGCATCACCATAGTCAAGTAATTTTTGGTAAAATATTTTTTTTGATTGTAGGAGAATAGGATGTGTAAAGGAGTTTTCAGTAGCAGTCAAGATATTTAATCAGTATTATTGAATATATTTGTTTTATAAATATAAAAATACTTAAATTTTTAAGGAAATAATAATGCAGGAAAGATGTTCCTGCATTATTTTAAGCTAAATTGTATCTTATTTAGCTTTTTTGAAACAACTATTTTTTATCTTCTTTCTTTTCTTCTTTTTTTGTTTCTTCTTTTTTATCTTTCTTGCTGCAAGAAGTAGTAGAAATTAAAAGAACAGAAAATAGTGTAGAAGCTAATAGTTTTAGTAAATTATTCATAAGTGTAATATTTAAAATAAATGTTGTTTTAAAATAAATTTATACAAATAAACAAAAAATAGATACAAAAAACAAATTTTATTAATTTATACTGAAAAATTGAACTTGAACATTAGATATAAACTCTTATAATTAATGATGATAATATTATTCAATTTTTTTGTTACTCCACACTTTTCATTAAGTCTAGTGCTTGCTTTTTATCTTTTTTCATCTGTTCTAGCAAACTTTCTTTGTCTGGAAACTTAATTATATCACGTATCTTTTCCAAACATATTATAGTAAGCTTTTCACCATAAATTTCTTTGTCAAAATCAAAAATATGAACTTCTATAGTAATTAATTCATCAACTATAAAAGTAGGTCGTGTACCTATATGCATCATACCCTGATATGTTTCTTGATCATAAATTGCATGTACAGCATATACCCCGTCTCCAGGTATAACTTTTCGATCATCTATATTAATGTTTGCTGTTGGAAAACCCATAATTCTCCCTCGTTTACTTCCTTGAACTACTATACCAGAAAAAGAATAATTTCTTTCCAAATATCTTTTAGCCTCCTTTACTTTTCCTTCTTTAATCAAAGTTCTCACTTTTGTGCTACTTATTATCTCACCATCTAGCTTTTGTGGTGATACTTTTTCTAAAGTAAATTTATGCTCTCTCTTATTTTCAGATAAATATGCATAAGCTTCTTTTCTATCTTTTCCAAAATGCAAATCATGACCTAATAAAATATGATGAGGGCGAAGTGGAAATAAATATATTCGGGCAAAATCATCTGCAGATAGAGTAGAAAATGCAGTTGTAAAATTCAATACAATACAATGTTCTACACCACAATCCTCTAAAATACCTACTTTTTCATCTAATGTGTAGATCAAAAAATTACTGGTTACAAGATTATTATATAAAACAAAACGAGGATGGGGAGAAAAAGTAATCATTGTAGCACTACCTTGTAAATCTTGTGCCTTTTGCTTTAGCTGAGAAAAAATCTTTTGATGTCCTAAATGGATACCATCAAAAGTACCTATAGTTATAACAGGATTTTTTATACTTATGTCTTCGACTGATTTGTTAAAATATATTTCCATAGCTTAAGTAAGATTGTTTTATTATTTTGGAGTATATCGGTAAAAAAACATTATTAATATAGTAAATACAATATTAGGAGTCCATATAGTGAGCAAAATATTACCTGTACTCACCTCTGCTAAAACTTTTGTAAACAAAAATAAGGCTACATATATTGTAGCCAATACTCCTCCTAAAGCTATTTTTTTTGCCATCCCTCCACGAACTCTACTGCATGCGGTTAAAAATCCAATAGCAGTTAAAATAAGCGCAGAAAATGGTGACATGTATTTTATATATTTTTCTACTAAAAAAATTTGTGTGTTGTCTGATCCTCTGCTTTGTAGTTTTTGAATATAAGCATTTAATTCTGTTAAGGTTAAGGCTTCATTTAGCTTATAATCATTACGAAAATCTTCAGGTATAAGGTCAAAAGAATCTATGAGCAAATTATTGCCCTGCTGTTCAATTATTTTATTGTCTTTAAACAAGAACTTCTGCCAATGATGAAGTGTCCAATTTTTTTCTTTGGCATTCCATTGCATATATTTTGCTGTAATTCTTTCTATAAGCTTATTTTTTGACACCTTATCTATAGAAATATCACTGCCTTCGTGCATTAAAGTATCATAATATTTTACATACATATAGGTATTAGCATTGAGCTGTATATGGCGCGATACATTATTTTTGTTTTCCTGATTATTGATATAGGTAGTTTCAAAAAATATTCGGAATTTGTTGGCTTTACCTAAAATCCAGCCATTGAATACAAAACTAAAAATTGCAATAAATGTCGCACAAATTATGTAAGGAAATAGTAATCGCAAAAAGCTTATACCATGACTCAAGATGGCAATAATCTCTGAATGTTTAGCTAATTTAGATGTCACAAAAACTGTAGTTAGAAAAATGATAAGAGGCATGGTCATATTGATAATGAAGGGTACAAATGAAAGAAAATACTGCATTATCTCCTGAAATGTTAGACCATGCTTTATAAAAGCATCATTTTTTTCTGTATAATCTATTAAAACCACTATTACAATAGTCATCAATAAAATCATTGATAATGTCTTGAAAAATTTTTTTATAATATAGCGGTCTAGTATTTTTAACATACTATATTTTTTGTATTAATATTTTAACCATAGTATTTTTCCATGCTGCAAATGTTCCCTCTAAAATATGCTTTCGTGCTTCTTTTACCAACCACAAATAAAAAGTCAGATTGTGTATACTGGCTATTTGCCTACCTAGCTGTTCTTTGTTTAGGATTAAATGGTTAAGATAAGCTTTAGAATAGTAAGTACTAGCATAACCACCAAGCTTCTCATCTAGAGGTGTAAAATCATTTTTCCATTTTTTATTCTTAATATTTATTGTTCCCTGAGTAGTAAAAAGCATACCATTTCTTCCGTTTCTTGTGGGCATTACACAGTCAAACATATCTACACCCAGGGCTATACATTCTAAAAGATCTATAGGTGTGCCTACACCCATCAGATAGCGTGGCTTATGAGCAGGCAATATACTACAAACCAAATCAGTAATTTCATATAACTGACCTGTAGGATGACATACACCACCTATAGCATTTCCTTTACTTTCTTGTGCAGCTATAGTTTCAGCAGATATTTTACGCAAATCTTTATATATTCCACCTTGTACTATAGGAAATAAGCTTTGGTAGTCATTGCTTTTTGTTTCTCCATAATTGAAAGCACTAATACTACGCTTCAGCCAACGATGGGTACGTTCCATAGAAGATCGAGCATAGGCATAGGTAGTAGGATGGGGAGTACATTCATCAAATGCCATAATAATATCAGCACCTATAGTTCTCTGCATGGCCATGGCATATTCTGGAGTAAACATATGCTTTGATCCATCTATATGTGAATTAAACTGTACACCCAATTCTGTGATCTTTCTTCTCGAAGATAATGAGTAGACTTGGTATCCTCCACTATCTGTTAGAATAGGCCTATCCCAATGCATAAAACAATGTAAACCTCCACATTGGTGAAGAATGTCAAGACCAGGCTTAAGATACAAATGATAAGTATTACCTAAAATTATTTCTGCACCAATATCTTGTACCAATTCTCTCTGGTGTATACCTTTTACACTGCCAAGTGTACCTACAGGCATAAATATTGGTGTATGAATATTACCGTGGGCTGTACACAAAACACCTGCACGTGCTTGTGAATTTTTATCTGTACATTGTAATGTAAAATTTAACATTTAGCTAAAAATGATGTCTTTTAGTATCCTATTAAAGGCATTTTTTATAAAAAAAATATGTAAATTTAACTATAACTCTGCTATTATCACTAAAATTTAATTTAAAAAATATATTCTTCATAAAAAAATTATGGAATCGAACCTTCAAAACATTACCTTTGCTATTATTAAACCAGAAGCAATAAAAAAAAAATTAATAGGAAAAATTACTACTATTATTGAAGAAAATCAGTTTGAAATTCAGGGTATAACTATAATCCAAATGACCCTAGAAAAATCAAAACTATTTTATAAAATGCATGAAGATAGGCCATTTTATAATGATCTTTGTACCTATATGTGCTCAGGAAAAATAGTAGCTATGGTGTTAAAAAAAACAAATGCAGTAGAAAATTTTAGAAGACTTATTGGTGCTACCAATCCCAAAGAAGCTGCTAAAGATACTATTAGATATCAGTTTGGTACCTCTATAGAAGAAAATGCTATACATGGATCTGATTCTGATGACAATGCTAATAGAGAAATAGCATTTTTTTTCAAAAAAAACTAAAATACACACTATCCCTTTTCCTTTTACACAACATTGCACACACATACATAAATATTTATGAAAAATAAAAATCTTGTTTTTTTACTTACCACAAGTATCACCTTACTTTGTATTTTTTATTTATCTTTTACATGGATAGCTAATCGCATTCAATACCAAGCTATAAAAAAAACAACAGATGGTAAAGGCAACATTCACTTCAAAAAAAAACAAGATTATTTGCAAAGTATATGGGATAAACCGGTATATAATTTTTTAGGATTAAAGCAATATACTTATGAACAGGTAAAGGAGAGAGAATTAATGTTAGGTTTAGATCTACAAGGAGGTATGCATGTTACCCTAGAAATATCTCCTATAGAAATTATTCAATCATTATCAGGATATAGTCAAGATAAAAACTTTTTATCTGCCCTAGAGCAGGCAAAAAATAATACAGATCTTAGCCAAAATTTTCTACAAAAATTTTATCATGCCTATCAAAAAATATCTCCTCAACAACCACTAAACACCTTATTTGCCAATACAGCTAACAAACATAAAATAGATTTTGATACTGATGATCAGACCATACTACGCTTTTTAGCACAAGAAATAGATCAAGCTATAGATAGATCTTTTAATATTTTGCGATCACGTTTAGATCGTTTTGGTACTACACAGCCTAACATCCAAAAATTACCTAACAGCGGAAGAATACAGATTGAACTTCCAGGTATCAATAACCCTGCTCGCGTAAGAAAATTATTACAAGGAGTAGCTAAGCTAGAATTTTGTGCTGTATATGATATCCAAGAAATACATAGCACTTTAGAACAAATGAATGGTATTTTAATAAAAAAAAATAAGGAAAAAATACAATCATCAGAAAAAAATAAAAAAAAAGAGGAGGAAGATAAAAATGATAAAACTTCTCCTTTATTTTCTTTATTAAAATCACCTTACTCATTGACTTACAAAACATCTGATACAAAAATTATCCAACATATTTTAGATCAACCCAACATCCAAAAAGCTATTCCTAATAAGCTACAATTTTTGTGGGATATTAAACCTCAAAAACATAGTGATGAACTATCCTTACTTACATTACATCCTATAAAAAAAACATATCAAGGAAGAGCACTACTTGAGGGTGATGTAATTACAGAAGCCTTTCAAACTTTTGATGAAAGAGGTAGACCAGCAGTAAGCATGCAAATGAATAGTGAAGGTACTAAAACGTGGAAAAAAATTACTGCCCAAAACATAGGAAAACAAGTAGCTATTGTGTTAGATAACTATGTATACTCTGCCCCTGTAATTAATACAGAAATACCAAATGGTAACTCTCAAATATCAGGCAACTTTACTGTTGAAGAGGCACAAGATTTAGCTAATATTTTAAAAACAGGATCTTTGCCAGCACCGGTAAATATTGTTGAAGAAGCTATTATAGGGCCTACGCTCGGAAAAGAAGCCCAAAGTAAGGGAATATTATCTATGGCTATTGGCTTATTGGCTGTAATTTTGTTCATGTTGCTATATTATGCTAAAGGAGGACTTATTGCCAATATTGCTTTATTATTCAACATTTTATTTATTTTAGGCATTCTTACACAATTTCATGCCTCATTAACTTTACCTGGCATAGCAGGTATTGTGCTCACTATTGGCATGTCTATAGATGCAAATGTATTAATATTTGAAAGAATTCGAGAAGAACTTAGACAAGGCCTAAATATTACCTCAGCCATTACCAAAGGATATAAAAAAGCCTACAGCTCTATTATTGATGCTAATGTAACTACTTTTTTTACAGGTGCTATGCTTTACTTTTTTGGTCAGGGACCTGTACGCGGCTTTGCCACTACACTGATGATTGGCATTATCACATCATTTTTTACAGCAGTATTTCTCACCAGACTTATCATTACATTTTTAGACAATAAAAAAAATACAATACAAAAACTAACCTTTTCTTACAAATATTCTAAACATTTACTTAACAATTTTAAAATTGACTTTTTAAGTTATAGAAAAATAATATATACCATATCTATATTATTTATTGCTTTAGGTTTAGGACTCATGATAAAGCAAAAAGGCCTTAATTTAGGCGTAGACTTTACTGGAGGAAGAAGTTTTGTAGTAGCTTTTGATGGTCCTGTACATACAACAACATTAAAATCTGCACTAAGCCAAACCTTTGAAGGAAAAGGTACAGAAGTAAAAACATATGGTGCCAATAATATGATAAAAATTACTACCAGCTACTTAATGGATAACCCTTCTGAACAAGGCGATATACACGTAAAAAATAAACTAATACAAGGTATTACCCAAGCTACAAAATGGCAATACCAAAAAGAAAACCAAACAAAAACAACACAAGGAACTTTTAGCATAGTAAGTACCAATAAAATAGGTGCTTCTATAGCACATGACATTACTACCTCATCAAAAAAAGCTATTTTTTTTTCTTTAATCATAATCTTCATTTATATATTATTGCGCTTTAGAAAATGGCAATTCGGCTTAGCAGCTGTAATTGCTTTGCTCCATGATAGCCTTACCGTATTTTCTGCTTTTGCTATGATGCGTATGATGGGTATAGCATATGAAATAGATCAGGTGTTTATTGCTGCAATTTTAACTGTTATTGGTTACTCTATTAATGATACTGTAGTAGTTTTTGATCGAATACGAGAAAAATGGAAAACAAATACATCCAAAAATTTTATGCAGATAGCCAATGAATCTATCAATGAAACATTAAGTAGAACATTAATTACCTCTATCACTACACTTTTAGTAATATTTACACTCTACTGCTTTGGAGGTGAAGCTTTAAGTGGATTTTCTTTTGCACTTTTAATAGGTATCATTTTTGGTACATATTCTTCTATATGTATAGCTACACCTTTAGTATTAGACCTATCTAAAAAATTACGGAACACAAAAAAAAATACAAACGTAGTTAAACTTTCTTAAAGAAATTTTAACTGTTGTAAAAAATTTTTAATGAAAAAAAATCAAAAAAATATTATATCGTTACTGCTCACAGTATTACTAACCATATTGACACTACAATGTCAATGCAATCAAGAAAAAATAAAATTTACTAACGATCTTTGGGGATTGGATATTGCAATGAAAAAAATAGACTATATCCATTGTATTAACAATGCAACTACATATAAACTTCAAGGTGAGATAAATAAAAATAATATTAATGCAAAGCAAAAGCATGAACACTACATATTTGTAGAAAAAAAAGCTAAAATACAGATAGGTATAGATGATGAACTTATAGAATCTATATTAACAACACAAAACAAAGAAAAAAAAATTTATCCATTATCAAATAAAAATATGTTTTGTGCCTATGTTGGACTTTATCAGGATAATAGCACATCAAAAACAGTGACTGATAAAGATAACTGTTTAGTAGAAAAAGACTACGATGTTTATTATGTAATTACTACAGAAAAAAAAGATATATTTTTTAGCAATGAAAACAAAGATATTAAACTAAAAAGCAAAAAAATAAATAAAATACCTTTTCAAAAAAATATACAGATAACAATAAAAAATACTACATGCCAAAGAAATATAACCAAACCAGCACTTCCTCTTTTATTTGACATAAAAGCTGATATTAATATAACAGCCCCAACATCAGGGTGGCAAAAATATACCCTTTTTATAGAAAAAAAACATAAAGCAAATCCAGAAGAAATCATTACAAAAATGCTGAAAAAAGAAGAAAAAATATCTATAGGATTTAATACTATAGCTGATAAAAAAATTATTGTATATGCAGTAGATAAAACAAAAGGAGCAGACGTAATGTGTAATGGTGAAATAGACTCCATAAAAGACAAAAAATATTGTTTTAAACCAGGAGCTACATATAATGTATATACTTTGTTTGAAGATTCAACAGGAAAAAGAATATACTATAATAAAGGTAAGCCAGCACAAATAAAAGTACCAGAAATTATTAAAATTAGAATGTTAGAAGCTAAAATAAATAAATTTATAGCCTTAGTACCAGAAACAAATTTTACAACACAATATAATGGATTAATATCATTCGAGCAACTATCATTTAAAATAGAAAAAGTAGGCTTTACAAGTTTACCTGTTAACATAGGGTTCTATTTTTCCAAAAAAAATACAACAGAACCCAATACTCAAGTAGGAAATATAGCTATAGATCAAATGAACGTAGACAATACAAATGATCGTTATTTTATACAAGAAAAAAATAAGAATATATCGAATAATGAAAAAATTGATTATGGCAATAATCTTTTAGAAATTAATACTACAAATAGTAACCAATTTACATTAGGAGATACCTACCATGTATATGCCTTTGTAGTATTAGGAAGTATTACCCATTATAGTGAAAATAGTATACCCATTACCATTCCTTATGCCAATGGAAATAATATGAAAAAAATATTAGATATGGCTGATGTACATGGAAATGCATTGAGCCCAAATTTTGAAATAGCTTTTGATGCAAATCATAGGCTAGAAGCAGCAAACATAAAAGATGTGGATGATATTATAATAGGTAGCACAAATACATTACAACATGTAAAAGCTGGATTAATATTTAATATGGGTGGAATAACAGATCCAGAAAGAGATATGTTAAATGTTGGTAGAAAAATATATTCAAAATCTTATGGAAGAACTTCTTTGCCTTACAAAATAAATTTTCCAAAAATACAAGACTGTATAAATGATGTTAAAACAAGAAAGAAAAATGAATATAAATCTCTTCTTGAAAACATTTTGGATGAACATACCACATACCAAACATACTTATCTATATATGGCAATAGTAATGGTATATATACAGACCATAATCAGCCAGAAACAGTATTTATTACCCAAAATAGTAAAGCTATAACAACACCAAAATATAGAAATAAAGAAGAATATGAATCCAATGAAGAAAAGATGAACAAAAATAAGAAAGAACCAAATGTAGTAACTTATAAAAATGTAATAGAAATGGATAGAGACGCAAAAATAAAAATAAAGAAAAAAAATGATAATGAATATGATATAGGAAGAATAAAACTAAATAGAAATTATCAGACAGGCAACAATAATAAAAAAATAATAAAAAGTGAAGAAGTAGAGTTAGATTACACAATATTTTTGAAACTTGCTCAAGAACAAAAATGGACAGAGATTACAAAAAATAACATAATAGCAGGGACAGAAAATTTAAAACAAGCACAAGAATATAATACTGAAAAAAGCAGTAATTTTGCTGTTAATATTTTTAAAAATATAGGTAGCAAACTCAATAGTTTTTTTTTTAAAGAGTCATAAAAATAAATAATTTATTTTTTAATTGATTTTGTATAATTCCTTTTGGAACGCATGGCATCCACAGGTTATTACCTTAGCTGAAAAACAAAAAAAACCAGTAATCATTCACATTCATTTTGCTACATGCCATTGGTGTCATGTTATGCAGCAAACTACTTTTGCTGATGCAGCTATAATGGCATACATGCATAAACATTTTTTTTGCATAAAAATAGATAAAGAAGAACATCCTACAATCAATTTATGGTACGCTCAAGCCCTAAAAAATATGGGCATTGCTACGGGATGGCCTTTAAATATATTTTGTTTACCTAATCTTTTGCCTTTTTTAGGAGGCACCTATTTTTCTAAAAAAAAATGGATGTACTTGCTCAAGCAAGTGCTCTATCTATACCATAACAAAAAAAATACCCTCATACAGAGTGCAAAGCATTTTGCTCAAAGCAGCAATACTACACAAAATATATCTTCCTCTTCTACCTATTTATCTCTGCATTCATATATCAAAATAATAATTGAACAAATTCATCCAAAATATGGTAGCATAGCAAAAAATGTACAATTTCCTCTTACTTCTGTGTATAATTTGCTTATTGATGCTTATAACATTAGCCATACACCAACCTACTTACAATATTTTAAAAACATTTTGCAAAGCCTATCTTGGGGTGGCATATACGATCATTTAGCAGGAGGCTTTGCACGCTATGCATTGGATGAGAAATGGAAAATACCGCATTTTGAAAAAATGTTGGCAGATAATGCTCTACTCTTGGGTATTTATGCTAAAGCTTATCTTATTACATCGCAAAAAGAAAATGCTGATATCATCAAAAAAACACTACAATTTATTTTTTATACTTTTTCTGCTCCTAAAGGAGGATATTATAATGCCTTAGATGCTGATAGTGAAGGCATAGAAGGAAAATACTATATTTGGACTATAGAAGAAATATATAATGCTTTAACCTTACAAGAAGCCAAAGCTATTATAAAACATTATCAGATTACACCTCAAGGCAATTGGCAAAAAGGATATAATGTGCTGTATAAGACCTCAAAAGCTCATCCTACTTCCTCAGTTTTACTTGCCAAAGCAAAAAAAAAATTATATCAAATCCGTCAAAAAAGAACAGTGCCTGCTTTGGAAAAAAAAATAATAGTAGCACACAATGCCATGCTATTGCAAAGTCTTTTAGATAGTTACTTTGCAATTAATAAAAAAGAAATATGGAAAAAAGCTTTATCTCTTGCTACATGGCTCTTGCAACATATTCAAAAAAAAAAGCCTATGGAGCGTATAATGGATACTAATATTGCATCTCCTCCAGGAACATTGATCGATTATGCCTGGATAATACAGGCATATATTTCGCTATACCAAACAACATTATCACTTGCATGGTTGGATGTTGCCAAAAGTATTTTAGAAGATGCATTGATTTTTTTTTATGATCCTAGAGATGGATTTTTTTTTGAATCTGCTAAAACAAAAATACCTCCATTTTTACAAGAAAAATATATTGAAGATAATATATACCCTAATGCAAATGCTATAATGGGTTATAACCTATATAGAATAGGTTTATTATACCAAAAAAAACAGTATATAACTATGGCAAAAAAAATGTATCAAAAAATTATACCTAACCTACAAAAAAAATCTTTCTCATGGATCAGTTGGTCTAAACTATACCTTTCCTTTCAAGAATATATACCCTTATTTCTAATTATAGGACAAAATGCACAAAAAATAGCACAAAAAATCCATCAATTATATCCAGGAGAAAAAATAGTAACAGGAAAACAAAATAATAGTAATAAATTGCCTATTATAACTGATAAGCCTTTTACAACTTCTTCTACTATAATATATACTTGCTTAGGCAAAAAATGTTTACCTCCTACAACATCTCTAAAAAAAATATTAAGCATGCTTGCCAAGCAATAAAAATTTAAAAAATATTTTTTATAATATTAATACATAAATATTTTTTTATATCCGATAATTTTAAAAAAAAAATAAAACAATTATTTCCCCTACAAAACACCCATCACCTTACAATTTTAACTCAAAAACTTTTTTAAAAAAAATTTTCTTGGTTAGCAATTTTTTTGTAGATTACTCTTAATATGGAAAATATTTTAGCAATAGTAGGACGTCCTAATGTAGGAAAATCTACATTATTTAACCGGCTAGTAGAAGCAAGAAAAGCTATTATGGATAATGAAAGTGGCATTACACGAGATAGACATTATGGCCATTCCCAATGGAATGGAAAACATTTTACTGTAGTAGATACAGGAGGTTATGTAGAAAATACCAAAAATATTTTTGAACAAGCCATAAAAAAACAAGTAAAAATAGCATTAGAAGAAGCAAATGCCATCTGCTGGATGGTAAATGCTAAAGATGGTATTACAGTTTTAGATAAAGAATTTTTAGTGCTTTTGCGTAAAATACGTAAACCACTATTTATAGCCATAAATAAAGTAGATAGCCACCATGATTATATTAAAACACATGAATTCTATTCCTTAGGACTATCTCAACTATACAACATATCTGCCATTAATGGTGCAGGAACAGGAGATCTTCTCGATGCTATTGTAAATTCATTTCCCTCTAAAAAAGATAAAACTGAGGAAAATGTGTTGCCTAAAATAGCTATTTTAGGTAGACCTAATGTAGGTAAATCTTCTTTACTGAATATACTATTAAACCAAGAAAGAAATATAGTTACGCCTATAAGTGGTACTACTAGAGATACTATTGATACAATATATAATCAGTTTGGAAAAAAATTTATTTTGACAGACACAGCAGGTATCCGCAAAAAAGCAAAAGTAAAAGAAGCAATAGAATTTTATGCAGTATTGCGCTCTATAAAAGCACTGCAAAATGCTGATGTATGTATAGTTATGTTAGATGCAAATAATGGACTTGAAGCACAAGATATGCAAATTATTATGTTAGCACATAAATATCAAAAAGGAATTGTTATTTTAGTTAATAAATGGGATACTTTTGCGAAAGACCATACTACTATGAATTCCTATAAGGCCTCTTTACAAAAAAAATTATCTCCATGGCAGCATATTCCTATTCTTTTTACTTCTATGGTAACTAAACAACGGGTATATCAATCTATAGAAAAGGCCTTGACTGTGTATAACAATAGAAAACAAAGAATTTCTACTGCTACACTTAATAATATAATGCTATCTGTTATAGAAAAATATCCTCCTCCAGCATATCGAGGAAAATATATCAAAATAAAATATGTAACACAACTGCCTACCTTTACGCCTATATTTGCCTTTTTTTGTAATTATCCTCAGTATATAAAAACACCATATAAGCGTTATATAGAAAATCAGTTGAGAAAGCATTTTAATTTTAGTGGTGTGCCTTTAAAAATTTTTTTTAGGAAAAAATAACAGTATACTTTAAATAAAAAATGTGGTATCTACATACACCCAATTGCATGAGCTATAGATAACTAATACTATATTTTCATGCATGTTATGACTATAGTGACACAATTATTTTTTAAAATAAGTAAATTTTTATATTCTTAACTATGAATTGTGTCTTGTTTAATAACAAAATTGAATATCGTTATCAAAATAAGCTTATAACGTTTTTATTATTCATACTTTTTTGTAGCTGCCAATTTTTTCCACTACAAAAAAAAATACCAAAAAATAAATCTTTTATATTTTCTCATCCATATCTTTCTTTACGTGGAAAGTGCCATTATAAAACAAATAAAAATGCCTATAAAATGCATTTTTATATTAAAATAAAAATGCATAAACACATTTGGTGTTCATTACGTTCTCTGTTAGGTACAGAAGTACTACGTGTATTTATTACACAAGAAAATATTATAGTAATTAATCATATATACAAAACATATTATATATACTCATATAAAGATATTCAAAATTTTTTGCATCTTCCTATTCATTATACTATGATTCAGGATATACTGGTACAAAAATTGCCCAATACCTTACACACAAAAAGCACTTACCATAACAATGGCACAATACAAAAGAGTATATTGTATACTTTAAATGATAAAAAAGGAATAGTAGCTACTTATAGTGCTAAACAAATAAAAAATTATTTTCCATCATCACAAAGCATACAGCTATACACAAAAAAAAATTCTATTTTTCTTCAACTTAATTTCAAAAAGGTAAAGTACATACAAAAAAATATATCATTTCCTTTTAAAATTCCTCCTGCCTATGCTACCTTTTAATAGGTTTTTTCTTTTTTTTTTTGCGTGTCTCTTTTGCTTTCTTACAAAGACAAAAGCATTGAAAAATAAAAATTTTTATGAAAAAAAAAAATACAGACTACAAAAAAAAATTCAACAGATACAAAAAATTATAAATAATAATTATCAAAAAAAAAAAAGTAGCATAGCTTACCTAAATACATTACATATCCAAGTAAAAATGTTGGAAAAACTATTGTATACTATAGCTAAAGAAAAAGAATATATAGAAAGAAAAATACAAGACCAACAAAAAAAAATAAATCAGCTAAAAGAAAAAAAAAAATCCATAGCACAAGAATATGCTCATATGCTTAATATGAGTCAAAAAAAAATACAGCATTTAAACCAGGTATTTTTTATCTTATCTGCTTCTTCATTTTATCAAATGCTACAGCGTGCACAATATTTAAAGCAATATGCACATATGCGATCATTACAGATGAAAAGTTTAACAACAGTAAATAGACAGTTAGTAGTAGAAAAACAAGCTTTGCTAATAAAACACCAAGCAAAAGCCAAGCTTCAGACAAAAAAAGAAGTTGAAAAACTGAAAATAAGCCAAATTCAGAAAGAACAAAAATATCTGATACAGCATTTACAACTAAAAGAAAAAAAATTAAAACAACAACTACAGAAAAATAGACAGAGCATACAGCATTTAAATAAACTTATCCAAAAAATTATTAGACAAACAATAGTGAAAAAAAAGGATAAAAAAAAAATTAATATTCAGTTAACACCAGAAGGTAAAATATTATCTAAAAATTTTGCCAAAAACAAAGGTAAATTACCCTGGCCAGTAAAACAGGGATTTATAGCATGTAAATTTGGAAAAAATAAACATCCTGTGTTAAAGGATATTATAACAGAAAATTTAGGTATCAATATCCAAACAACAAAAAATGCTCAAGTATATGCTATATTTTATGGTGTAGTAAAAACAGTAGCTTTTGTTCCTGGAATGCAAAAAGTAATTATTATTCAACATGGAAAATACCATTCTGTATATGCACATTTGCAAGATACTTTTGTAGACTATGGACAACAAGTTGATGAAAAAACAATTATAGGTACTGTAAGTACAAATGAACATGGCAATACTATACTGCAATTTCAACTGTGGAAAAATATTCAAAAATATAATCCTGAAGTTTGGCTATCTAAAGAACTTAAGGGATAGTAATAACAGTAATCTAGAAAGATAAAAAAGTTTCAAAAACTAACAAACCAAATTTTCATAAAAATTTGTTCATAGTTCCTGATTTTTTTAATAAAATACAGGTGCAAACAAGTAAATAAAACTAATTTTCAATAACTATACAATTATTTTTTTCAATATCATCAGCTACTATTTTATATTTTACATTTTCTTTTATAGTACCATCAAGATATTGTACTGTAACACGTTCATTTCTTTTAGCTATCTTTTCATTTTTAGCAAGTGGTACAATACTAGAATATTCATTTGAAGTGCCTTCTTCTTTATCTTGATAAAAATCTTGTTTTATAGCTTGCATATTTTTTTTAGACTCTTCAGATAAAATTTCTGATGACTTGTGGTGAATTATAGAAGAAGTATATGGCTCAAAATTGAGCATAAAAGTAATAATGTCTAGATGAATATGATGTACTAATTGTTTAAAAATTTTATATGCTTCAAACTTGTATACCAATAAAGGATCTTTTTGCTCATAAACAGCATTTTGTACTGACTGCCTCAAATTATCTAGTATTCTCAGGTGCTCTTGCCAATGCTTATCAATAAAATGAATACTAATTTGCTTAGCTATTATTTTTTTTAATAAATCGTTTTTGCTTTCTAGTATTGTCTGGATACACTCTATGGAAATGTAGAGCTTTGTTTTTCCATTTGTAATGGAAAAAATAAAATTACTATTGCTAATATTTTCATTACGCTGTACTTGATATAAAATATTATTTACCTGTATTTTTAATTTTTGATACTGTTCCTTAACTTTTTGTACTATGGCTTCTTGTATAGTGTTAAATAATTTTTCTGATGCTTTTTTATGCAAATTAACATCTTTAAGAGGTATATCTATCCCCAAAGTACTTATCAGTTTTAGCCTAAAATTTTCTGGACTGTGTTCATTATTTTCTTCTATCATTTTTTCTACTATTGCAATAATCATATTATCAATATCCAAATCAATATGTGCTGCTTTAAGTGCATTATTTCTTTTTTTATAAATAATATTTCTCTGTGCATTCATCACATTATCATATTCTAATAATCTTTTTCTAATACCAAAATTATCTTGTTCTACCCTTTTTTGTGCTCGCTCTATAGAGCGAGTAATCATTGCATGCTGAATAACTTCACCATCTTCTAAACCCATCCTATCCATAATACGTGCTATACGATCTGAACCAAAAAGACGCATAAGATCATCTTCTAAAGAAACAAAAAATTGTGATGAACCCACATCTCCTTGCCTACCCGATCTACCTCTTAATTGTCTATCTACTCTTCTAGACTCATGCCTTTCTGTACCTATAATAGCCAAGCCACCAGCTTTTTTAGCTTCAGACGTGAGCTTAATATCTGTACCCCTTCCAGCCATATTGGTAGCTATAGTTACTGTAGCTACTTGACCTGCCTGAGCTACAATTTGTGCTTCTTGTTCATGATGTTTAGCATTTAATACCTGATGATTTATTTTTCGCAATTTTAACATTTTACTCACAAGCTCTGAAATTTCTACTGATGTAGTACCTACAAGTACAGGCCTATTATTTTTGGTAAGTAAAACAATTTCTTCTATAATAGATTGAAATTTTTCTCGCGTAGTTTTATATACTTTATCTTGTCTATCATCTCGAATAACTTTTCTATGCGTAGGAGCTACAGTAACATCTAACTTATAAATTTCCCAAAACTCACCAGCTTCTGTTTCAGCAGTACCAGTCATACCTGCTAGCTTATGATACATTCTAAAATAATTTTGTAGTGTAATATTAGCATATGTTTGAGAAGACTTTTCTATACGTACATTCTCTTTAGCTTCTAAAGCTTGATGCAATCCATCAGAATATCTTCTTCCTTCTAATACTCTACCAGTTTGTTCGTCTACAATTTTTACTCTACCATGCATAACAATATATTCCACGTCTTTTTCAAATAAAGTATAGGCTTTGAGCAGCTGTGTTAATGTATGTATACGTTGTGCTTTGGTAGTATATTCTTTTATTAAATTTTCTTTTTGTGTAATCTTTTCTTTATCTGTCAGCTGGATATCTTTATCAATAGATGTCAACTGCGTAGCAATATCTGGAAGAATAAAAAAATTTTTTCCTTCATCTCCTTGTGTAATGTATTCAATACCTTTTTCTGTGAGCTCTATATTATTATTTTTTTCATCAATAACAAATAATAGTGGCTCATCTGCTTCAGGCATCATTCTTTCATTGTCTTGTAAATAATAATTTTCTGTTTTTTGTACTATCTGTTTAATACCAGTTTCACTCAAATATTTAATTAAAGGTTTATATTTAGGCAATCCTCTCAAAGACCTAAATAGAGCAAGACCTCCTTCTTTTTCTTTTTTATTTGCAATCTGTTTTTTTGCTTGTTGTAAAAACTGAATGGTAATCTGCTTTTGTGCTTCATAAAGTCTGCTGACTCTAGACTGTAAAGCACTATAATCCTGTTCATTGCTGTGGCTCACAGGACCTGAAATAATAAGTGGAGTACGGGCATCATCAATGAGTACAGAATCTACCTCATCAATAATAGCGTAATGATGCTTTCTTTGTACTGTTTCTTCTATATTATCCACCATATTATCTCTTAAATAATCAAAGCCAAATTCATTATTAGTACCATAAATAATATCTGCCTGATAAGCCTGCTTTCTTGCTATAGAATGTGATTCATGCAAATCTATACAATTTACAGTTAAGCCATGAAATTCAAATATAGGACCCATCCATTCTGCATCACGTTTAGCTAAATAATTATTTACCGTTACTATATGTACACCCTCTCCTACCAAAGCATTTAAAAAAGCAGGTAATGTAGCTACCAATGTTTTACCTTCTCCAGTAGCCATTTCTGCTATTTTTCCTTGATGTAAAATAATACCTCCTATTAGCTGTACATCATAATGCACCATATCCCATATAATGGAATTTCCTCCAGCTTCCCATTGATTATGCCATAGTGCATAATTATCTTTTAATGTAACATAATCTTTTTTTTCAGCCAAAGCAACATCACATGCAGTGGCCTTTACCAAAAGAGTAGAATTTTCTTTAAACCGTTTTGCAGTTTCTTTTACTATAGCAAAAGCTTCAGGCAAGGCTTCTTGTAATACTTTTTCTATTTGTTGATAATAATCTTTCTGTAGTTTTTCAATATCAATTAAATATTTCTTTTTTTTTGATATGTTTAAAGAAGAATCTTTGAGTGCTGTATTATTTTTTTCAATTTCAGCCTTTATTGGAGCTAAGGCATCTTGAATTTTCTGCTTTAGATGCATGGTTTTAGCACGTAATGCATCATGATCTATGCCTTGCAATATTTTTGAAATTTGATGTATTTTTTCTACATAAGGATAAATTTTTTTAATATCTTTAGTAGATTTATTTCCTAATAATTTAGCTATACCTTTGGTGATAAACATTAACATAATTGTGATGAGATAATTTTTTGATTGATTTTGAACTAATGCAAAACACAAATTTATATTATTTTTTTTTAGATGAAAAGTGTTTTGCTATAATTTCTGCTTTACTTTTCCCAATAATAGACTGAAGCTGTAAAAAAGTAGCCTTTTGTATATGGACTATAGATGGATAATGTTTACATAATTTTTGCTGTGTAACAGGACCTATACCAGCAATATTATGAAGTAAACTTTTTTGTAGTGTATTTTTATCCCTTATATTTCTATGAAAAGAAATAGCAAAACGATGAGTTTCATCACGAATTTTTTGTAGTAAATGTAGTGATGGAGAACGTGGATCTAACTGTAGTGGATTAGGATTTTGTGGAAAAAAAATTTCTTCAAATTTTTTAGCAATGCTAATAATAGACATACTATCATCAATATCTAATTCTTTTAATGCTTGTATAGCAGCATTTAGTTGTCCTTTTCCGCCATCAATTACAATTAAATCAGGCAAAGTCAAGCCATTATCTACAAAATGTTTGTAGCGTCTTAACACTACCTCTTTCATTGAAGCAAAATCATCTGGACCTTGTACTGTTTTGATATGGAACTTTCTATACTGTTTTTTTTCAGGAACTCCATTTTTAAAACAAACCATTGCTGCTACAGGATATTTACCTTGTATATTAGAATTATCAAAACATTCAATATGTACAGGCAAAGTAGGCAATTTTAGATCTTTTTGTAAGCACTTTAATTGATTTGTATATTTTTGTATATATATTACTGATTTATTTACCATTTTCTGTTTCAACAAAAAAGCATTTTCCAGAGCAAGATTTACCAATTTTTTTTTATCTCCTATTTGAGGAACAGTCCAAAATAGCTGATCATAAGCAACATGTAAAGCAGTGTTTAAAAGTATTTCTCTAGCTTCACTTTGAAACTGTTTTCTATAGTTAATAATTATATGAAGTAACACATCGACTTTATTTTCTTCTATTTTTTTTTTCACTGCTTCTGTTTTAGTAAAAACAATCATACCATGTTGAATTTTAAGATAGCTGACATAAACATAATATTGATCATCAATAATGCTAAATACATCAAAATGTTTGTTTTGAGGATTGGTGATGCATGATTTTGACTGATATTTCTCCAATGCCATACATTTTTCTTTGTAGTCTTGTGCTATTTCAAAATCCAATTTTTGAGCAGCTATTTGCATCTTTTTCACCAAATCTTTTTTTATCGATACAAAATCACCTTTTAATATTTTTTTCACTTCAGAAATCATTTGGTTATAATCAGTTTCAGCTTGTAAACCTTCGCAAGGTCCTTTACAATTTTTAATATGATAAGCCAAGCATACCTTAAATTTTTTTTGAGCAATATTAACAGCAGATAAATCATAATGACATGTACGCAGAGGATAAAACTTTTTAATTAAATCTAAGACCTGTTGCATCATAACAGTATCAGTAAAAGGACCAAAATAAACTCCTTTTTTAATATCAATATGACGTGTGCTAATAAGTTTAGGAAAACGTTCTCTAGTAATACAGAGGTAAGGATATGTTTTATCATCACGCAATAAAATGTTGTATTTAGGTTGGTGATTTTTAATCAAATTATTTTCTAACAGCAAAGCTTCATATTCTGAATTAACTATAGTAATATAGATATATGCTATTTCACCAACCATTTTTTTTGTTTTGATACTTAGTTTATGCTGCGCATTGTTAAAATAACTTTTCACCCGTTTTTTTATATTTTTAGCCTTGCCTATATAAATAATATTTTCTTTTTTATCATAAAAATGGTATATACCTGGATTAGAAGGTAAATGTTGAATATCAGATATAGAATAATGGGAATGTGCCATTATTTATTAGTTATATGTTAAAAACATAGATAAAAAATTATACTAAGCAATATATAATTTTTAACTTATTTTTATGTTTTGTTAAAAAAATATAGGCAGGCGTAAAAATGTTTTAGGATCTGTACTAAAATCATCTATATGAAACGATGGAGCCATTCTTTCTCTTTTCCACTGGCTTTTTCTAATAAACTGTAAAAATTTTTGTACATAACTATTTGCCATAGCATCATTTAGGTTATATTTTTTCTGTAACATATTAATCATCATACTTTTTTTCAGATGCTTTTGTACAAATAAATGTTCTAAATAAGCTAAAATAGAATAAGGCATAAGTTCCTCTTCATCTTGCTGTTGATATTTCTGAGGACGCAATTCTGCACTAGGCACAAGTGCATTAACATATTTTAACACGGTATATTTTAGCTCTTTTTCTGCCCAAGATAAAAACTGCAAAATAAAATGTTTATCTATACCCCCTAAAGGAGCTAAGCTTCCACTCATATCACCATCTATAGTAGCATAGCCCATTATAGATTCACTACGATTAGAGGTATTTATTAACAAAGCATTATAGTAGTTGGCTAACATCCAAAGGGCTGGCACACGACTTCTAGCCTGTATATTTTGAAGTGCTATATCATGCTGTTTCCAATTCATTTTTTCTTGTACAGTTTGCTCTACCATATCAGTATAGCTATCAATAATTTTATCTATATTCCAAATAAAAAATGGTATAGATAAGGTATTACAAAATTTTTGAGCTGCATTTTTTGATTCTTCAGAAGAATTTTTAGTTTTTTGATAAACACATATCAAAATATGTTGTATAATGTATAGCGCTTTATCTTTAGCAGCATATAATGTAGAATTATCCAAACAGGATAAACCTAGTTTTTGCAAAAAAAAAGATAACCCCAACTGTTGTATTCCTCTTTTAACCATTTCTACCACTAATACAGCACATGCTGTAGAATCTGCTCCTCCGCTTAAAGAAAGGACAAATTTTTTATGTTTACTTTTGCATAAATAGTCAAACAAGGCTAAAACAAGTGCTTGAGTAAAATCTTCAAAAACATCTTTTGTTTTAGTATAACTAATTATAGGATCATTATATTTTGATGGAATTCTTTTTTGTACCAGAACATAATCTTGCAAAGATAAGTATCCTCCTTGTGCAAGTATTTTCTGAGGTGAAGCAATGAGTACTTCTCCATCATAAATAATTTTTCCTGCTTCATTACCCAATAAGTTAGTATATACATAAATACAATTATACTTTTTTGCACTTGAAGCTACTAATAATTTTCTTTTACTTCTTTTTTTTAAAGCAAAATAGCTAGCACTGGCATTAAAAATAATATTTACACAATTTTGAGCAAAAAAATAAGCAGGTCTTTTTTTATTTTCCTGCCAAGCATCTTCACAAATTTCTATACCTATTTTTATATGATCTATATTATAAATCAAATTTCCAAAAGGATAGTACTTATTATCAATCTCTATATTTTTCATCTCTTTATCTTTCCAAGCAGTAAACCATCTACTTTCATAATGAATACCTTCATTTGCCAAATATTGTTTAGGTGTAAATCCTTGTATATTTTGGTTATGCACTACAGCTACACAATTATATAATTTTCGCTCAAAAGAAATAGGTAAACCGATAAATAACGTAATATTTTGGCATAGTGGAACAATTTTTTTCAACATATTTAGAGCATTTTCTGCAACCCATGGATGCAAAAATAAATCTCCACAGCCATATCCTGTAATACATAATTCTGGAAGACACAAAAAATTTATCTGTTCATTTTTTGCTTTTGTAATTACTTTTTTTATGTTATCAAAATTTTTTTGCCAATGGATAGGTGTTTGATTCAAAGCAGCGCCAGCAAGAGTATATGTAAGAGGCATGGCTACAAAATAAAATATATAAAAAAAGATAAAACCCTATTTATTTTTATAACGATCTATCATAGTAAAAAAAGATTGAAATAGCGGATAAGCATCTTCAGGCCCAGGACATGCCTCCGGGTGATATTGTACAGAAAAAGCAAATTTATCTGGCATAAATATGCCAGCAACAGTATTATCATTCAAATTAATATGGCTAATGCGTATATTTTTTCTTTCTAACGATTGTTTATCTAAAGAATAATTATGATTTTGAGATGTTATAGCTACTTTTCCAGTGGTTAAATTTTTTATGGGATGATTTATTCCATGATGACCAAATTTAAGCTTAGTTACTTTTGCTCCTAAAGCAAGACCTAAAAGTTGATGTCCTAAACATATACCAAAAATAGGTATTTTTCCAAGTAACTTTTGTATGTTATAAATAACATCTGGTATATCTTCAGGATTTCCTGGACCATTAGAGAGCAATAGACCATCAAGATAGGGGATGTAGTTTAAAATAGTTTTTGCAGGTGTATTAGAAGGAAATATTGTGCATAAACAATTTTTATTTTTTACAATTTCTATAATATTTTTTTTACAACCAAAGTCTAGCAATCCAATATGGTATTTTTTAGGATATTTTGCAGACTGTACTGTATATATTACCTTATTGGTTACATCATGCGCTGTAAAATTTTTTACTTTTTTGGTGTTAAATTCATGGTATAGCACACGAGATTTTGTAGTGAGCAATGCAAATTTAGCCCCATATAAACGAATATATTTAGTAATAGCCCTAGTATCTATATCATGAATTCCTAAAATATTATTCTCTGCTAAAAAATTTTTTAAACTTTTTTTCGCCTTGTAGTGACTATAAAAATCGCTGTACTCCTTTATAATTAAAGCTTCCAGATGTATTTTAGGAGATTCATTATCTTCATCATTAATACCATAATTACCTATTAAGGGATAGGTCATTACTACAATTTGTCCTTTATAAGATGGATCAGTAAGCATTTCTTGGTATCCTGTCATAGCTGTATTAAATACTATTTCTGCGAATCTATCATGACTTGGAGAAAATATTTTTCCCTGAAAAGAAGTACCATCAGAAAAAGTAAGGTATGCTTTTTGAGTAGACATTGGTATCGATAAATGTGATATGTTTTAGATAAAAAACGTACAAATATATCATTTTTTTTTCTGCTTTCTTACTGTATCTTTTATATAGTATTTTAAGTAAAAAATTTAATGTATGAATCATCACACAAAATAAATTATGTAATATATTTTATTCTAAAATAGTATGTTTGGTATTTCAGGTCTGTGTAATGTTTTTGATGACTCAAAAAAATGCAAAACTACTATAATTATAGTAAAGCAGTAGCATAATGGTTATACCATATATATAAATCATTATCCAAAACCTTGCTTTTTTGATGTGGTTTTAACACCATCTTTGGAGATGGTATACCATCATACCATTTTTTTTGCGAAATAAATATTTTTGCTACATCCCAATAATTTGCTTTGATCAATGTGTTTAACAAAAAGGCACCTCCTTCTACAAGCACAGATTGTATATTTTTTTTGTACAGGTCATGTAACATTTGTGTCAAAAAATTTTCATGATTATTGAGTTGTACATAAGTTATGTTAGGCAAAGACCTATTTTTAAGCAAATTATAACAAAGTGTAGGTTGCTTTTTATCTGTTATAAATAAATTTCCATTACAACGTAAAAACTTATCTATAAAAATGCGGATAGGCTGTTTATTGGTATAACCTATAGTACGTACATTAAGTTGTGGATTATCGTACAATACAGTATTTGTACCTACTAAAATGCCCTCATGTTGAGATCTCCATTGGTGTACCATACTGCGTGCTATTTTATTGCTAATCCATTTTTTTTGTAAATTTTTTTTTGCCATAAATCCATCTAAAGTTTGAGCCCACTTTAAAGTAATAAAAGGTCTTTTTTGGGTATAAAAAGTAAAATAAGGTAAGTTAAGCTTTTTTGCTTCTTCAGCTAGAAGACCTATATGAGTAGTAATACCATTTTTTTTTAGCATGGCAATTCCTTTTCCATATACTTTTGGATTAGGATCTGCATGAGCAATAAAAATTTTTTTTATTTTATATTGAAGCAATAGCGCTATACAAGGAGGAGTATGACCAAAATGTGTACAAGGTTCTAAGTTAATGTACATTATACTTTTAGATAATAAACCCTTATCTTTTACACTCATTAAAGCATTTTTTTCTGCATGATTTTTTTTATATGCTTTATGCCACCCCTGTCCTATTAGTATATTATTATAAACAATAATACATCCTACTAGAGGATTTGGACTTACTTTACCTTGTCCTTTTTGTGCTAATGCAAGTGCTTTATACATCCATTGTATATCCATCAGATTTTGTTGCATAGATCAAAAATTTTTAAGAAAAAAAATTGTACTAAACATGTCAAAAGGATATTTATTGTATGATATATATTCATTTTCCGAACTCTAATCAATTGAATATAAAAAAATATAAATTATGCACTAATATGGTATATTTATAGAAAAATATTCAAATTATAAAGTAATATATATTATTGTATAAATACATTTATAGATTACTATTAATTCAATTACATAAAAATAGCTATTTTTGTAGCAATTACCTTTATAAATTAATATATTATAAATTAGGCATTCCATATATTATTGGATAAGTGCTATAGCAATGCCAACTTATGCATTAGTATAAATTTTTCGATACTATTTTAATTCTATTTCAAATAGAAATGATAATGAACTGCTTATGAAAAAAAAAAAACTAACAGTAGCAAAAGTAATTAGTCACTTTATTAAAGGCATCTTACTCATATCTCCTTTAGCCCTTACTATCTATATTATTTCTACACTTATTGCTTGGATTGATGGACTTTTAGCCATTAAAATACCTGGACTAGGTATGATAATTATTTTAGTATCCATCACTATATTAGGATATTTTGGTTCCACAATTTTTTTTAAAACCATATTGCTAAATATTGAACAATTTTTTATACGTATTCCAATAATTAACCTTATCTATACTTCTATGAAAGAAGTAATTACCACATTTGTTGGAGATAAAAAAAAATTCAATAAACCTGTCATGATTCTGGTGAATAAAGATACTAATATTAGAAAAATAGGTTTCATTACACAAGAAGATCTTAAACAATGGAACTTACAAAATTATGTAGCAGTATATGTTCCCTTTTCATATGCATTTTCTGGAGAATTTCTACTTATTTCTAAAGAACGCATCCAATTTTTAGACATTTCTAGTACAGATGCTATGCGTATTGTCATTTCAGGAGGCATTACAGGATTTAATCAACAGACCAAAGAAGTGGAACAGAAAATAAAAATTTAATTCATCAAACAATATAAATTAAAAATTATAAACATTTTATAAAAATTATGCAAGAACAAGGTAAAATCTCTATTCATACGGAAAATATTTTTCCTATAATTAAAAAATTTTTATACTCAGATCAAGAAGTATTTTTACGCGAATTAGTAGCCAATGCAGTAGATGCTACCCAAAAACTCCATCATTTGGCTACTATGGGAAAATATGATGGAAATATAGATAAAGGAGAAATAGTTATTACTACCAATGAAAAGCTCAATACTATTACCATAAGCGATCAAGGTATAGGTATGACAGGAGATGAAGTAAAAAAATACATTAACCAAATAGCTTTTTCAGGTGCTACTGCATTTGTAGAAAAATACAAAAATAATAATAACTTAATTGGATGTTTTGGTTTAGGTTTCTACTCAGCCTTTATGGTAGCCCATAAAGTAGAAATCCATACGCTATCTTATCAGAAAGAAGCTACACCAGTACGTTGGAGCTGTGATGGTAGTACACAGTTTACATTAGAAAATACAGTAAAAAAAAATGTAGGTACAGATATAGTATTACACCTTACAGCAGATGCCAAAGAATACATAGAAAAACATAAAATACAAAGCATTTTAGATAAGTACTGTAAATTTTTGCCATCACCTATTGTTTTTGATGGAAAAACTATTAACGATACACAACCTTTATGGATAAAACTACCTAATGCAGTTACTAAAGAAGAATATCTATCATTTTATAAAAAACTTTATCCACTACAATTTCAAGAGCCATTATTTTGGGTACATCTCAATGTAGACTATCCTTTTAAACTGACAGGTATATTGTATTTTCCTCAGATGAACAATGATTTTGAACCTAAAAAAGGAAAAATACAACTATATGCAAAACAAGTATTTATCACTAGCGAAGTAGAACATATTGTACCTGAATTTTTAATGCTCATGCATGGTGCCATAGATTCTCCTGATATACCACTCAATGTATCGCGTAGCTTTTTACAGGCAGATAGCAATGTAAAAAAAATTAATACCTATATCACCAAAAAAGTAGCAGAAAAACTATATGCCACATTTCAAAAAGAAAGAAATTTATATGAAAATAAATGGTCTAGCATAGGCACATTAATAAAATATGGCTGTATAACACAAGAGCCATTTTATACCAAAATGCAACCAGCCATTCTACTCAAAAGTATAGATAATAAGTATTATACAGTAAATGAATATATAGAAAAGGTTAAACCACAGCAGACAGATAAAGATCAAAATACCATTATTATATATGCTACTCATGCTACTAAACAAGACATTTATATTAAACGCTGTCAAGAAAAAAATTACGATGTTGTAGTATTAGACCATCTAATAGATCAACATTTTATAAACTATTTAGAACAAAAAATAGATAAAGTAAAATTCAAAAATGTAGATTCATCTACTCCTAATCTACTTATAGAAAAAAATAATACAACACAGCAATCAGTGCTCAAAAAAGATGAAGAACAAAAAATTAAAACCCTTTTTGAACAAACTATAGGCAATACAAAAAACAACTATGTTATAACAGCTTTAGATGAAAAAGATCTTCCACTAATGCTTAACCTCTCAGAAGAGATGCAAAGAATACAGCATATATCAGTAGAAAAAGGGAATCTTATGGAAAATCCAGAAAATATTCCTTATACAGTAACTATAAATGCAAATCATCCAATAATAAAAAAAGTAATTACTATAACAACAGAAGAGCAAAAAAATACTATTCAGCATTTGTATGACTTAGCGTTACTCACACAAAGTAAACTGCAAGGCAATGCATTAACACAGTTTGTAGGTCGTAGTATTGCATGGATGGATAAAAACTAACTTAATTTATTAAATCAATAAATAAGCAAGTCAGCAAAAAAATTTTGAGATAAAATACTACACTGACTTGCTCTTTCTTTTCAAAAATTTTAATACAGTAAGTTTTAGAACTAAACATTATTCTTAGACTGTAGGACAAGCCTACGTATAAAAATTGTAAAACTAACAATAAGTTTAAAAAAAAATTACAACCCTTTATTTTTCTTAAAAACAAACAGAAATTTTAATAATATTGTAATATATACATCCTTAATTCAATTTTTCCTTATTTATACCATGGAGCTTTATTTAGATTCAGCTAATCATCATGAAATAAAAGAAGCCTTTACACTAGGCATAATTACCGGACTTACCACAACACCTACCTTTATGCATAAAGAAGGTATTAAAAATATTGATAAAGTTCTTGTTCAGCTCGCAGAAATAGCCCCTATACTACATATTGAAGCTTTAGGAAATAGTCTAGAAGAAATTTGTAAAGAAGTTGATAGAATTATAGCACTAGGACTAAAAAAAGATAAAACAATATTTAAAATACCAGTAAATAATGAAGGCATAAAAGCATGTAAAAAATTAACCCAAAATGGATTTTTAGTTAACATACACCTGGTATATACTCTTCAACAAGCATATATGGCCATGCTTGCAGGAGCTACATATATTTGTCCACTAGTAGGCAGATTACAAGACCAAGGATATGATGCATTATCATTAATGAAACAATGTTTAGACATGATAAAAAAATACCAGTCTCCATCTAAGCTCATGTTTTCTTCTGTACGACATATAGAACATATTGTACATGCACTAAACATAGGTGTACATGCCTGTACAGTACCCTACAAAATTATACAAAAAATAAATGATAATCATCTTACAGCTATAGGTACACAGCAGTTTGAACTACATAGCAATCTTTTGAATAAAAAGGTAAAAGACGTAATGGAAAACAATAAACCTGTAATTTCCTGTTATGCGACCCTAGGTCAAGCTTTGGTTAAGATAATACAATATGGCTTGGGCATACTTATTATCACAAATAATGAAGATAAAATGATAGGAATATGTAAAGATAATGACTTAAAAAATTATCTAAAAAAACACGATAATAATACAAAAGATATATTACAACATAAAATATCTTCACTAGCTTATCATGATCTTATCACATTATCTGAAGAAACACCATTACTTGATGCTGTATATGCATTTGAAAAACATAACATTAACCATATTGCTGTTTTAGATCATACAGAAAAATTAGTAGGTATTTTAGATTCACAAAAACTTATCCAAAAAAAAATTATCCAATAATGGAATAAACTTTATATTAGTATTTTTTTATAGCAAAAATATTAGAACATAAATTTATCATAAAGTATAGCAAAATATTACTAATATCTAAAATTTATAACCCAACTGTACCATAACACTAGTTTTAGCATTTCCATCTATAGCTTCAAGCGTTTTGTTCTTTAAAGGACTTTTACCTATGTACTGCAATCTACCTACCTTAAATGCTAATTTACAATGAGAAAAAATAGTGTATTTACAATACAAAAAATAATGTATACCCTTATCCCTATAAAATCTCGGAGGTCCTAAAGTATACTGTTCATAAAAATATAGTCTAGTATCATAGCTATCTGTGTTAAAAAAAGAAAAATGAATACCCCACTTTATCTTATTTCTTTTATAAGCAATGTCTTGTACAGCAGCATACCCATGCTTGTGGTCTACATCGAAATGATAGATAGTATATTGCACCTGTGTTTTACTATGCCAAAAATTTTTGATTACACATTGTAATTTCCAAGCTATAGTATGATTATACTGTTTACCTGTAGGCTTTAGTAACGCTTTGTATTTTTTATCTACCTTTTTGTTTTTTATTTTTGTTTTTGCCCTATATTGTAATGTAGTAAAGGAATATCTAGAAAACTGATATATGGCATGTATACGCCAATCTGTACTACGCGTAGGCTGATCATCTGACAAATATCTGTACCAAGGAAAATAATAAAAATCATAATAAGCATCTATAATATACCTTGATGTTATACGCCACTTTATGCCTGTATATAAGCCTATTTCATTTTGATTTCTTGTGTTAGCCCCAAATGCTTTTCCATAGAGGTTATGGAAGTTTTTATCATAATGATGAAAAAGTAGAGTAACATCTACCGTAGGCCATAAGCTAGTTACTGCACCTGTTATCAACCCCTTTCCTTTACTTTGTGATATACCTCCCTCTCCAAAAAAATGAATATTACTAATAAAAAAATTATAAAATAATGCATGATTATAATTGCTTTTTCCAGAAAAATTATAATGATTATATAAACGCCTTTTCGGTATAATATTTATTGGATACCATTGGTACAATGTACTATAGCCTATTTTATACTTTTTCCTGTCATTTTTATATATTAATATATTACCAACTACCTGCTCCTTTATTTTTGACTTCTTATGAATACGTATAGGTGTTTTGTAATGATCTAAAAAAATAGCATTATGTGTATATAACATATTATCATCCTTATCTATTTTTCCATCTAAATACTGTCTAGAATAATATGTAGTACATTCCACATTATCCCAATTAAACGTAGTAGCCATACCACGCAATACATATTGCCTATTGCAATTAGTTTGTGGCTTTACACCCAAATTATTTGTTCTAATTACCTTTATAGCCTCTGTACTTTTATCTAAAGCAAAACCTCCATAATTTACTAAACCCTGTCCATAGCTTACCTGATAATCACCAATTACAAATGTTTTTAAATATTTTTTTTCATATAAACAGACATGGAAAGTATTAGTATAAAATCCATAACACGCTGTATTACGATCCCAAGAAAATTTTTCTCCTGCATTTTTTTTCCCAGCAAAGGCAATACTAAAATCTTGAGGATTATACAATCTAAATTTAGTAGAAAACTGATGAGGTGAACCTACAAAAAAACTTTTCTTTTTTTGCCTGATTTCCGGAAGAAATCCTCTTTTTTTTTCTAGAACCCTGTCATAACGTGCAGTAAAGGAACTATTTTTACCTATCATTCTTTGATTATAACTTTTTTGTGCAAAATGATAATCTATTTCCCTAATACTAATAAAAGGAGTAAAAAGTGCTATAGTATCTACATCAAAATGAGGGATAGATTGTAGTTCATAAACCGAAAGTAGAGCACCTTGTACCTGAATATGTTTATATAAAGCATTGAGCTGCTGCGCTGTAAGTATTTGTAGAGAAGATAGCTGTTGATACGTTGCTTTATTAATATTAAGTGGTTTTTGATAATACTTCCACAAAATATTTTGCAGCTTTTCTCTACCTATTTCAGGATTGATTTGTCTTTTAACTACTTTATCTACTAAGGAGATAAAATTATCCTTTTTTTGAGCAAAAATTTTTGGAGAAAAATATAGTCCTACACAAAATAAAAATATAACATATAAAAAAGAAATGCTATAATAATTATGATTTATTTTCCATGGCATATACTAATATCTTTTTTGCTTCTACTTTAATTGCTTTTCCTGTTAATACAGTACCACAATTTTCTATAATACTAATCAATTTATATTGATCTAGAGCTAAATTACTGTATAAAGTAGTAAAAGCATTATTTTTAATTGCTTTCCAATAATTTTTTTCTCCCAATAATACATCTAATGCTGTTTTTTCCTGCTTATTTTTTATAGTACAATCTGGTTTTTTATCAATAATCATTTTGAGCAACGATAATAGTTTACCATTATATTTCAGATTATCTTGTAAACTATTATAAAACTTACACAACATATGTAAAGGAGTATTTCCTTTATGATTTTTATGGTTAAAATCTAAATTATTTTGTTTTAATATTATTTCTACAGTTTTTATCTTATATTCAATTTCTATAGGTTTATGTAAATTTTTTGAAGCAAAAGCTTTATGTAAAATCGTATCTTTTTTTTCAGATTCAAACTGACTTAATTTATCTTTTTTTAAAAAATTAGTTAGTGTAGTATAATAATACCCCTTCACACATTTCTTTAGAAAATAACTATTTTTATTGTTTTGAAATGTGTTAAATTCACTTTTTGACAATATTCTACTCCTTAATCTTACTCTGTTTAAACTTTTATTTTCTTTTTCTTTAATCTTCTTATCTATTTTACCAATCACTTTTTTCAAATGCAACCTATCATCGTCCTTGATATCTGATTTTTGTAATATATTTTGATATATGGCTTTTTCTTGAAGTTTTAAAGATAATTTTTGCTTTTGAAATTCCTCTTCTTCTTTCTCTTCTTCTTTCTCTTCTTCTTTCTCTTCTTCTTTCTCTTCTTCTTTCTCTTCT
>CAWUJG010000004.1:0-60520 GCA_963922775.1 uncultured Cytophagales bacterium | reverse complement strand
AGGTATATATGGGAGAGATAGCATAAGGTGAACGTAATTTTTTCTCTTCTTGTTTTTTAAGGGTAAAAGAATTTACCGTATTGCATAGCGAGTAGGCAGTATAGTATTGAAGCCGATCAATGAAGTAGGTGGGATTGGCTCGTTGCATTTCTATTATTACTTGGCCTTTTTGTGTTGTGGCTTTATAAAGGTATTTTACATCTACACTGCTTTTTTTTTTCATGCCTGGTAAGGGGATGTTTTCTGTATTAAATACTTCGAGTCCTGTTATAGTATTTGCTCCTTCAAAGTCAAATAGAGTGTTGATAAAATCTATTATTATCCTTTCATTTTCTATATTCCCAAATAGTTGTTTGAAGGATATATCGTAGGTGGGGTTTGCAAATTCTAAGGGATAGCCGAGGTTATGGGGTAAATTATTTGATGTTGACATAAAAAATGCTTTTTAAAAAATTTTAGAATATTTTTTCGGCTCTCTTAGAGCACTGCTTTAAATTTAAAACAAATCAGTAATAACACAGCATGAATATAAAAAAATTTAAATACAAAAAAAGTAATAGAAAATAACTAAACAGTATGTACTGTAAAGACAAAAAATTACTGATATTGAAAACTTAATAAAGAATTCCAAAGTTCAAGATCCAAATTTATCCTACTCTAGGGAGGAGATAAATAAATGATATACTCCCATCAACATATAAAAAAATATCCCTTAATACTACTGTATTTAATATACTCCTGATTAAGCATATGCTGTAGCATATTTAAAAAATTTTTTTCTTGATCTATAGCTATCTGAAAATAATTTTTAAGTCCTACTATAGTATTATTGCCTTTTTTAATTTGTAAGATGATTTCACGAGGATATTTTTCGAATTTTTTCTGTATACTTCTACAGATATCACACTGTTTACATGCTTTGTAAGACATTTCCCCAAAATAGGCTAATAATAATTGCTCTCTACACCGATGTTGATGTGTAACATAATTTTGTATACTATTAACTTTTTGCTGTGTTATATATTTCAATTTTTGGTACTTCTTTTTGTTAAAAGGTAAGTTTTGAGGGCTATATACGGCAGAAATAAAGGCAATTTGTGGTATTGCTTTTTGTGGGTGATAGGCTATAATTTCCCTATTATGTAAATTATATAATTGTTTTATCACTTCTTCTGAGGTTATCTTTGCTATTTTTGCAATTTGGCATTCTATAATTTTACTTCCTTCTGTAAATAATTTTCCACCATAAATACGTAAAATATGGCTTAATATTAGTCTGTATGCCGTATTTTGTCTTAAAAAGCTTTGTAAATATTTTCTAGTAACTACAATTTTTATTTCTGATGGCTTAAAAAAATTTTCTGTAACTTCTACTAATCCTTCTGCTGCTAATTTTTTTATACCTATATAGGTCTCTTTTTGTGTAATATTGTTTTTATCAGCAAAATGATATATATCAAAATCAAAGCTTGCTTCTTTATGCTGAAGGCTGCCTACTGCTATGCGGTAGTAGTCTATAAGGTGCTGATAAATTTTTTTTATCTTTCCTATGGATGGATATTCTTCTATAGATATATCATCCAATATATCTACATCATGCTGTTCATATAGTACAATAGCATAGGCTTTTTGTTCATCTCTACCTGCTCTACCTGCTTCTTGGTAATAGGCCTCAAGTGTTGTAGGTAAATCTAAATGTACTACTACTCGTACATTGGGTTTATCAATACCCATGCCAAAAGCATTGGTAGCCACAATTACACGTATGCTATCTCCAATCCATGCATGTTGTTTTTTTGTACGCTCATCATGAGCTATACCTGCATGGTAATAATCTGCAGAAATGCCACAATTTTGTAAATAATGGGCTATTATTTCTGTTTTTTTACGTGTATTTACATATACTATAGCTGTTCCTGGTATTTTTTGTAGAATATTAATGAGTACTTGTCTCTTATTTGTTGTTTTTTTGACGATATAGGCTAAATTTTTTCGGCTAAAACTTTTTTGTAATACATTTTTTGCTTTAAATAATAGTTTTTCTTGTATATCTTCCTTTACATTATTTGTTGCAGTAGCAGTTAATGCAATTACATTGACTTGCTGAGGTAAAATTTCTCTGAATATAGCAATAGATAAATAAGAAGGTCTAAAATCATATCCCCACTGAGAAATACAATGTGCTTCATCTATAGCTAATAGATTCACATTCATATATTTTACCTTTTCTTGTAAAATTTGGGTTTGTAGCCTTTCAGGAGATACATATAAAAATTTAATATCTCCATTAATGCAGGTATCTAAAATATTTTCAATTGTTGCTTTATCCTTATCAGCGGAAATACTTTCTGCACGAATATGGCGTTTTTGTAGTTGATGTACTTGGTCTTTCATTAAAGCTACTAAAGGTGATACCACTATACAGATACCAGGATCCATCATAGCAGGTACTTGAAAACATATTGATTTTCCTCCACCTGTGGGCAAAAGTGCTAGAACATCTTTCTTTAATAATACCTCTGTTATAATCTCTTCTTGTAAAGAACGAAATGTAGTATACCCCCAATATTTTTTGAGCGTTTGATACATCAATGATTTATTATTATATTTGTTATTGTTTTTCATTCTTGTACATCTATAAATTATTTATTACTTACATTATCCCCTAAATTAGAGAAAACTTTATGTCTAATTCAACAATAAAATATAAAAAAAATATAAAAATACCTTATCATCCTTATACTATTACTCTTTCTGAAGAAAAAAATATCGTACTAAAAAAAATGTATGAGGAAAATAGCATTACAGATGCTATAAACTATAGTATTATAGAAGGTACTATAGTTAATGTCGATAAAAATAATGTTACTGTAAGTACAGCTTCAAAATATGATTGTAACATTCCTATAGTAGAGTTTAAAGATATGAAAGATATTGCTATAGGTACAAAAATAGATCTGTATATAGAACAACAAGAAAATAAAAAAGGAGAACAAATTGTATCTAGAAAAAAAGCAAAAAAAATTAAAGCTTGGAAAAAAATAGAAGAAGCAGAAAAAAATGGATCAATACTTGAAGGTACTATAATAAGTAGAGTAAAAGGAGGGTTTGTAATGGATATAGATGGTATAGAAACATTTTTACCAGGATCTCAGGTAGATATCAAACCAGTACAAAATTTTGATGTTTTTTTGGGTAAAAATATAGATGTTAAAGTACTTAAAATTAATCATTTCAATAATAATATCATTGTTTCTCACAAAAAACTTATAGAAGGGGCTTATGAAAAACAACGTCAAGAAATAATGAATAATATTGAAAAAGGACAAATTTTAGAAGGTACTGTAAAAAATATCAAAAAATTTGGTGTATTTGTAGATTTAGGAGGTGTAGATGGTTTATTATATCTTACAGATCTTTCTTGGAATCGTATTACACATCCTGAAGAAATAGTACAGCTAGGGGATAAAATAAAAGTAGTGGTAACAGATTTTGATGAAGAAAAAAAAAGAATATCTCTAGGCATGAAGCAACTTACGCCGAATCCATGGGATAATCTACCAGAAAATATTGTAGAAGGTGCTAAGGTAAAAGGAAAAATAGTAAACATAGTAGATTATGGTATTTTTATAGAAGTATTGCCTAATATAGAAGGGCTTATACATATTTCAGAAATGACATGGTCACAGCATTACCAGGCACAAAAATTTTTAGAATCATTTAAGCTAGGAGAAGAAGTTGAAGCTATAATACTTACTATATGTAAAGAAGAAAAAAAAATATCTTTAGGTATAAAACAGTTAAAAGGTAACCCTTGGGATGCAGAGAAAATAAGAAAAAAATATCCTATAAATTCTAAACATCAAGGAAAAGTAATCAATATTATGGATTTTGGTGTATTTATAGCCTTAGAAGAAGGTGTAGATGGTCTTCTACATGTATCTGATATGTCTTGGACAAATAAAATTAAAAATCCTGCAGACATTATTAAACTAAACCAAGAAATAGAAATTATGGTGTTAGATGTGGATGTTGAAAAAAAAAAACTATCTCTAGGCCTTAAACAGTTAGAGCAGAATCCATGGGATATTTTTGAAGATATATTTAAAATTAACAGTACATGCAAAGGTAATGTGACAAAAATGGTAGATAATGGAATAGTTGTAGAGCTTCCTTATGGATTAGAAGGATTTATTTTAAAAAAAAATTATGTGCCAGATAGCGATAAAGAAATAAAAATAGGAGATACAATAGAATGTAAAATATTGGAGATAGCAAGACAAAATAAAAAAATTATGCTTTCATATAATCTAAAATCATTAGAAAAAAGTAAAGCAAAAAATGATAAAAAAGAAAAACAAGAAAAGAAAAAAGAATATAATACTCTTAGTAATCAATCTTCAAAATCTACACTAGGTGATTTAGAAGCTTTAGCAGCAATTAAAAAACAGTTGGATAAAGAAATAACAAATGAAGAAAACAAAACATAATTTTTTACCATTTTAAATAAATGGTCACGTGGCCGAGTGGCTAGGCAGTGGTCTGCAAAACCTCTTACAGCGGTTCGAATCCGCTCGTGACCTCAAGTTTGGGTAATATCACTAAATGAGTAAATTAGTCTACTTTAAATTTTTTTAAAAAAGAGCTGACTTTATTTTTTATAACAATGAAGCTATTCAATATTTTTTCAAAGTCATCTTCTAAAGATACTTCTCCTAAAAAGAATTTTTACAATAATTTTTTACATGTTCTAAAAAAACAAATTTTAGGAAAAGAAAAATTTGATGAAAAAATTTTAGAAAAAATTGAAAATATACTCTTAGCTGCTGATGTTGGTATAGATACTACAGAAAAAATTATAAGTCACATAAATAGTAACATAAAAAAAAATACGGCATATCACTGGGAAAATATAAAAGAACTTCTTACAGAAGTTATATCACCTATGCTAATAGATGCAAAGGATATAAAAAAAAAATATGTACAAAATAAACCTTATATTATTTTAGTAGTAGGTATTAATGGTGTAGGTAAAACAACTACCATAGCAAAATTAGCTACCTACTACAAGCTAAAAAATAAAAAAGTAGTAATTGGAGCAGCAGATACTTTTAGGGCAGCAGCAGTAGAACAATTACAAATATGGGGTAAGGCAATTGATATTCCTGTTATTGTGAATCTTAAAACTAAAGACCCCAAAGCAGTAGTTTACGATACCATTCAGCATGGTTTAAAAGAAAAAGTAGATATCATTATTATTGATACTGCTGGAAGGTTACATAATAATATGGATCTTATGCAAGAATTGCTCAATATAAAAAAAACAATACAAAAATTAATACCTGAAGCCCCTCATGAAACTATATTGACTTTAGATAGTACTACAGGAAATAATGCCTTTACACAAACAGCTATATTTCATAACACATTAAAGGTTACTTCTATAGCTATTACAAAACTTGATGGCAGTGCAAAAGGAGGTATTATTATTGGAATATGCGATCAATATAAAATACCTATTCAGTATGTTGGTATAGGAGAAAAAAAAGAAGATCTACATTTTTTTGATAAAAAAAAATATCTAAAAGAAATATTTGATATATAATATAGTAGTAAATGATATATATAATAAAAAAATATTTTTTATTGTGTGGAATAATATGTCTATTTTCATCTTGTGATGATAAACAATTAACAGAAAAAAAAATTTTTGATACTTCTATCAAAATAGAAGCCACAGACATTACTCTTTTGTACCATGAGGGGAGTATATTACAATATATAATACAAGCTAAAAAACTTATAGAATATACTAATGGTAATAGAAAATATCCTCAAGGCATACAGCTAAAAGCTTATTTAGATGGAAAAATATTTAGCACATTACAATCAAATGAAGCTATGGAGTATAAAGAAAAAAAAATATTGATAGCTAGTGGTAATGTGTGCATAGAAAACAAAAATGAAAATCAAAAATTATATACAACAGCTATTACCTTAGATCAAAAAAAAGAACAAATTTATACTGAAAAATATGTAAAAATTATTAACAATGAAGAAGTACTTACAGGTAAAGGACTTATAGCAGATAAAGATTTTACCCATTATACCATATTAAAGCCAACAGGCACTTTAGATATAGAAGAATAAATAAAATTTCTATGATTTTTTTAAAAAAATACTGCTATTTATTATTATTTATATCTTGCTATTTCAAAAAGAATAGCGAAAAAAAATATTCTCCTGGAGAACCATATTATAACATAATTTTTTTAAAAAATAATTATGGAATTAAAAATAATATAAATACAAAAATAGAAAAAGTATATGCAGAAACAGATACTGGATACCAATCCAAAATCTATACATATCAATATGCTACAGACAATATTAAGATACCACTTTTAATGCATCATGATAAAGTTACTTATTATTTTGAGGTTCGAGAAGATAATAGCAAAAAATTACATAAATTTATTTTAATACTAAGCTATAATCTACAATTAAAAATGGATCTGAATCAGATAAATATGCAATTAAATCAGCTTAAAATTGAAAATTGTTTTTATGTCCATTCCAAAGATAAATACACTATAAAAGCTTTATTATCTTATTATGATTCTGATGCTAAACATAAAGTAACCTCAAAAAAATATAAAAACTCTAACTTAAGTGATGAAACTACTATTGAAATTATTCTTCCTTAACCTTTTTTTTTTTTTACTTTTCTAGGTAAATCTTCTTCTTTAGCACCAAAACAAAACTCTACTAAAAAATTAACACGTCCGCAAAAAATACCCCAAATTTCTGTTGAATATGATAAATCTTTATATTTTATTGATCAACTGATAAAAAAAAAGCATAATATTTATCCTCTCTATATTCCTCTTATACAATATATTGCATGTTCTTATGATTATAAACAGCTTATACAAATGCTAATTTCTTCTAAAAAAAAAGTATTTAGCATGGGGATAGGGTGTCTTTGGAAAAAAAATATTTTGATAAATTTTAATTTTGGACAATCTTTTTTATATTTTCCTAAAGCTTATAGAAATTCAGTAAAATACCAGGTGCAAGGAAAATATGGATACCTGAGTATAGGGTATCTTGTAAAATATGATAAAAAAAATAATTTATATCTTAGTTTAGGTTTTGGACGTAGCAGTTATGAAGCACAAGGTAAGTTTATTATTAAAAGTAAATTTGCCCTTCCTTATACTTATATACTAAATTCATCTAATCCTATATATACAGAATGGGTATTCTTATCTTTAGGATCAGAAAAAAAAATATTTTCTTTTTTGAATTTTTATAGTGGATTTTGTTTTCAGATTAAAAAAAAAATATCTAGGGCTAAGCATAAAAATAGTCCTTTTGTTTATTATATACCAGGCTATGGTATAGCAAAAAATAGGTATAATATGGCATTTAAGTTATATTTTGCCTATAAATTTAATTTTTTACTACAAGAAAATTTTTAAATTATGTATAAACATCTTGTTATTGTAGAATCTCCAGCCAAAGCAAGAACTATTGAAAAATATTTAGGTAAAGAATATCAGGTGGTATCTTCTTATGGTCATATAAGAGATTTACCTAAAAATAATAAAGCAATAGATATTGATAATAATTTTAGCCCTACTTACGAAGTTAATCCAGATAAAAAGCATATCATCACACAGTTAAAAAAAAATGTAAAGGTAGCAGAATATATCTATCTGGCTAGTGATGATGATAGGGAAGGAGAAGCTATTGCATGGCATTTGAAAGAAGCATTGAATATAAATCATACAAAAACAAAACGAATTGTTTTTAGAGAAATTACAAAAAAAGCTATTCTACAGGCAATAAAAAATCCTAGACATATTGATCAACAGCTTGTAGATTCTCAGCAGGCAAGAAGAATTTTAGATCGTTTAGTGGGTTTTGAGCTCTCACCTATGTTATGGAAAAAAATTAAAACAGGATTATCAGCAGGACGTGTACAGTCTGTAGCTGTACGCTTGGTAGTAGAAAAAGAAAGAGCTATTTTACAATTTAAAGTAAGTGTTGCTCATAAAGTTACTGCACTATTTTTATTAGTAGATAAAAAACAGCTAAATGCTGTCCTTAATGAAAAAATAAAGACTTCAGAAGAAGTTAAAATTTTTTTAGAAAAATGTAAAAAAGCTACATATATTATTCAAAATTTAGAAAAAAAACAAACTAAAAGATCTTCTTCACCGCCTTTTACTACTTCTACATTACAACAGGAAGCTAGCAGAAAATTAGGTTATGCTGTAGCCTATACCATGTCTTTAGCACAGAAGCTGTATGAGGCAGGAAAAATTTCTTACATGAGAACAGATGCTGTATATCTTTCTGAAGAAGCTATACAAAGTGCTAAAGCAATGATAAAAGATAGCTATGGAGATCATTATGTACGTACTAAAAATTATAAAACAAAATCTACAGCGGCACAAGAAGCCCATGAAGCTATAAGGCCTACAGATTTTTCAGTAAAAAAGGTAAGCACTGATCTTGCTCAACAGCGTCTTTACACGCTTATATGGAAAAGAGCTATTGCATCACAAATGGCAGAAGCTAAAATAGAAAAAACTACTGCTACTATTGCCATATCTACGGTTGAACAAAAATTGATTGCTCAAGGAGAGGTAATTCAGTTTGATGGATTTTTAAGGGTATATCAAAATAATGAGGATGGTGAAGATGATGAACAAAAAAATATGTTGCCTCCACTCACTGTAGGACAGGTATTAGACTTAGATTATTTACAGGCCAAAGAAACCTTTACTAAGCCTCCAGCACGTTTTACAGAAGCAGCATTAGTAAAAGAATTAGAAGAAAGAGGTATTGGCAGACCTTCTACATATGCGCCTATTATTTCTACTATACAGAAAAGAAATTATGTTATTAAAGAATCTAGAGAAGGTAAAGAACGTTTGTATAATGTTTATTTACTTCAAAAAGATAAAATTATTACAAAAAAAGATAAAGCAATAACAGGAATTGAAAAAAAAAAGCTCTTTCCTACAGATACTGCTATGATTGTTAATGATTTTTTAGTGAATCATTTTTCAGATATTACCAATTATCAGTTTACAGCAGAAATAGAGAAAAAATTAGATGAAATAGCACAAGGAAAAAATATTTGGCATGTTATGCTAGCTAATTTTTATCAAAGTTTTCATACACAAATTAAAAAGACTGCACAAATAGAGAGAAATAACATCCCTACGTCGAGAGTTTTAGGTCAAGATCCTAAAACAGGAAAAAATATTATTGTCCGACTAGGAAAATATGGACCTGTAGTACAGATAGGAGATGCTGAAGAAAAACCTAGGTATGCTAAGCTCAGCAAAGATCAATTTTTAGAATCAATAACACTAGAAGAGGCTTTAATTTTATTACAACTTCCTCGTAATATAGGGAAATTTGAAAATTTGCCTATGGTAGTAGATATAGGACGTTTTGGTCCTTATATCAAACATAATAATTTTTTTTTTAGTATACCTAAAGAAGAAAATCCTTATACATTATCATTAGAACAAGCTATAGTTATTATAGAAAATAAAAGAAAATTTGATGCAGAAAAGCATATTAAAAGTTTTGAAGAAAATAAAAATATACAAATATTAAATGGCAGATGGGGGCCTTATATTAAGGCTGAAAAAAAAAATATTCGTATACCCAAAACAACAGATCCTAAGTCACTTACACTAAAAGACTGTTTAAATCTTATAGCTACATCTGCTGAAAAAAAAATTAAAAAGAAAAAATAATAATGGCTATAATTTGTAGCAATATTGAAAAAGCAAAATTCTTTTTAAGAAAAAATCAGGTTATAGGTATTCCTACAGAAACTGTATATGGTTTAGCAGCTAATGCTTATAATACATCTGCTGTAGCCTCTATATTTTATATCAAAAAAAGACCTTATACAGATCCTTTAATAGTGCATACAGATGATATAGCAAAGGTGGTTACTTTTGTAGATATTTTTCCTGACTGGGCTATGATTTTAGCGAAAAAATTTTGGCCAGGACCTTTAACTTTATTATTGAAAAAAAAGCAAAAAAAAATACATGATAGCATAACAGCTAATAGTCTTCAGGTAGCTGTAAGAATTCCTAATCATCCTCTTACACTATCTTTATTACAGGGGATTGAATTTCCTATAGTAGCCCCTAGTGCTAATCCTTTTGGCTATATTAGTCCTACACATCCTCAACATGTAGAAAAACAGCTCGGGTACTATATTCCTTATATTTTAGATGGGGGAAGATGTAGCTTAGGTTTAGAATCTACTATTATTGGCTTTGAAAATAATCGACCTATGATTTACCGCCTAGGTAGCATAAGTATAGCAGAAATTGAAAATTGTATAGGACCTGTTATACTTAAAAATAATATATCACAGACAAAGGCTCCAGGTATGCTTTCTAGCCATTATGCACCTAAAAAGCCTTTGTTGATAGGTAATATTGAAGTACTGCTCAAAAAATATGGAGGTAAAAGAATAGGTGTACTTTCTTTTCAAGAAAATTATGATGTAGAAATTCAAAAAGTATTATCACCATTAGGAAGCCTAAAAGAGGCAGGAAAAAATTTATTTCATTATTTGCGTTTATTAGATGCAGAAGATATTGACATCATATTGACATCATATGTACCTCAAAAAGGAATAGGTCATACTATCAATGATCGGCTCAAGCGAGCTAGTGTTGGAAGACAGCAAGGGTAGTTTTGTGAAAGTATAGATAATTAATAAAAATTTTTATAAGTTTGGGAAGATTGTAATAAAATATGAATAGGAAATTTTTTATATTATAAGTTAATATTTAATTTAAATTTTACAATTTACTATTAGTTTTAGGCTTAATTATCATTTACAAAATCCAATATGTTACACCCAGACAAATTACGAGTACAAAAAGACTATCCCTTAGAATTTGCAAACCCCACCTATGATATATCGTTCAAACAACTATTTGGGAATATAGAAAATGAAAGGATAATAATAGATTTTATCAACACTCTATTTGACTTTGAAGGAGAAAATACCATAACAGGACTCGAAGTCTTTAGCACAGAAAACACCCCGTTGCTAGGGATGAAAAAAAAAAGCAGTGTAGATGTAAAATACCTTTATAAAGGCATAACACAAAAAGGTCAAGTAATAATAGAAATGCAACGAGCCAATCCCACCTACTTCATGGATCGTCTTCAATACTATACTGCCTACTCCTTATGCAATACAGTAAATTCATATAACTTTAGAAAACAAGAAGAGACAAAATTACGTTCACCTTATGCTATATCTCCCATATATACCTTAGTAATTTATACCACCCATGAAGAAAAAGAAGAAAAAAATTACCTCATAAAAAATGAATTGATAGAAAATAGTATAACTTATACAACCTTAGATGACCAAAAGGTTATCAGCAGCAATAAAACATATTTTAAAGTATTTGAATTAAACAAATTTAGATCTTTAATATCAAATATAATACAAAGCCAAAAACAAGACTTAAAAGACTTATGCTATAAAGATTATAAAAATTTTTTTACCAAAGAATTATGTTATCCTAACAAATACAGTTTAGAAAAGAAAGAAGTAATTATATCCAGTAACTTTTATAAAAAGATACAATGGTTAGATTTTTTATCTTATTGTCATAAAAAATATTCTTTACCCTCGAATGTATCAGAGTCAATCACAGCAAGCTATCAATTAATGCAATTGAGTTTATGGAAATCATCAGACAGAATGTCTTATAATAAAGTTATATACGATTCCTTAAATTATGAAGCTGAACTACAGGTTAATTTAGATAAGGAACGGAAGGAGGGGGTTAATGAAGGGATGCGTATAGGTGAGATAAATGGAGAAATAGGTAAAGTAAGAGATTTTAAAGAATTAGGCATTAATTTTTCAACAATATGTAATAAAAAATATATCTACCTTAAAATTAATCATATCAATAAAATTTTAGAAGAAAAATCTTGGGAAGATTTAAGTAACATACAGATCTTTGAAGAACTACAAAAAGGTAGTGAAAAAATTATAGATGAAGATTAAATTAAAATTGGAAAAAATATTAGGTAAATTTATTATGGGTATAGACTTTTTTCTGAAAAATGAATAAATTTTTGCAGTATTCTCAGCATATAGTAAGGAAAGAAATCTCTTGAATTAAACAAATAATATTATGAAAAATTATTTGTTTAACTTTATGTTTTTTAACTAATTTTATAAATATTTTTGTAAAAATAATTGCACTAAATTATGATTAAATCATACACATACGAAAAAAATATACTTATGCTTACAGATAATAATTTTGATACTGTTATCAGTGAAAATCCGCTTGTATTGGTAGATTTTTGGGCTCCATGGTGTAATCCTTGTAAAACATTATTACCTATAATTGAAAGTCTAGCAGAAATTTATAAAGAAAAAATTCTTTTTGGAAAAATAGATATAAGTATTAATGCAGAGATTCCTACAAGATATGGTATTACTAGTATTCCTACATTAATAGTATTGAAGAACCAAAAATTAATGGAAACTATAATAGGCATGCAAGAAAAAATTAATATCCAAAATATATTGGAAAAATATATCTCATAAAAAATTATATTTTTTGCTTTATCTAGATGAATAAGAGTGTAAAATATTGTATCAATATTACTATTTGCTTCATATTTAATGCTTGCCAAACTTTTTATCAACAACATAGCAAAGTAGAAGAAGCATTACAACAGCAAGATTATGTAAAGGCAGAAAAGCAAATAGAAAAAATGAGAAAAAAAAGAAAAAATTTATTGTTATACTACCTGCATAAAGGTAGTATAGCCCACATGAATAAAAAATATGCTCAAAGTAATTCACTATTTGAAAAGGCATATTGCTATTGTGAAGATTATACTTATAATCTCTTTCAAGAGTCACTAGCTCTTTTTACTAACAAACAGAAAACAGCCTATTCAGGAGAAATACACGAAATAATATTAATACATCATTATAAAATTCTTAACTTTTTACAGTTAAAACAATATAATAGCGCATTGGTAGAATGTAGGCGGCTTAATATAAAGCTTTGTCAATTGAATGAAAAATATAAAGAAAGTAAAAAAAAATATATTAAAGATGCTTTTATACATATACTTATGGGTATAGTATATCAGATTAATCATGAATACAATGATGCATATATTGCTTATAGTAATGCTGTTCATATTTATGAAGAGGGTTATTTTCCTTATCACAATGTGCCTGTACCTCAACAGCTTAAAAAAGACTTACTTTATGTTGCTTATAAAATAGGATTTTATCAAAAGGCTAAAATGTATGAAAAAAAGTTCAGTATAAAATATCTTCCTGAAGATAAAATTGGACAAAGAGAAGTGATATGTTTTTGGCATAATGGTTTAGGTCCTATAAAGTATGAACAAAGCATTAATTTTTTTTTATTTAAAGGAAAAAATGGTATGCTACACTGTAGTAATGATGATTTTAATCTTACTCTACCTATACCTAGTATTACGAAAGATCAATCTTCACATTTATTAGATAATATCAAAATGCTGCGTATAGCTTTTCCTCAATATGTAGAAAGGGTACCAGTATATAATCAAGCGAAAATTACAGTAAAAAATAAAACTTATCCTTTAGTACTTCTTCAAGATATTAATGCTATAGCATTTCAGGTGCTTAAACAAAAGAGATACCAAATTTTATCGCAATCTCTTTTAAGAGTAGCTCTAAAAAAGAGTACGGAATATATGGTGAGTAAAAAAAATAAAATATTAGGATTTTTTTTAAGTATATGGAACCTTTTCAATGAAAAGGCAGATACAAGAAGTTGGCAAACAATACCTTATTCCATATATTATACAAGGATATTAATACCTCAAGAAGAAAAAAATATATATTGTGTTCTACAATCTGATACTGAAAAAAATAAAAAAATATGTATCAATATACAAGATAAACAAAAAAAATGCTTTATTATTCATACTCCAAAATGCTATTCTGCTTCTTCTCATATATAAAAAGAGCTAGACCCTTGCATTATAATCGACTATTTTTTCTAAAATAGCAGACATATTTTTATATGATTTGTATCCTGGTCTTATTTCATTTTCACCATCAAAGGCTATGCCATATAGAGGTAATGTAAGAATATAATTAATACTGTTGGGTGAAATATTAAAATCTTGGATTATAGGATATTTTTTTGCTAAATATACAATGTGTTTTTGTAGTAAAGGAATATATAATTTTTTTAATGTAGTAGATATTAAAAAATAATCTGTAATAGCTGATAGGTATAATAATTTTTTTTCTAACTCTAAAATAGATTTAACTGTTTTTACACAAATTTTTCTTATTATTTTAATATTTTTTTTTGTTATAAATTTTTTACTTTTTATTATAGTATTTTCTTCTATTTGTATTACATCTAATACATATTTTTTTAGAAATGTATCATCTATATGTACTTCAGATATTTCTCCTACTATTTTAACGCCTGATATCCAAGCAGTAATGGCATGTAGTTTTTCTGCTGTCAAATAGTTTTTGTAGTAAGGATCTATAGCAAATCCTAGCATATGTACACCCATACCAGCACAATACCTTGCATCGCTAAGATTATTGATATGATTTAGCTTTATTGCTTTGTACATGTTTATTGTTAGAGTCTATTTTATTTCTTCTCCCTTTTCTTTAGTAATTTCTTCTTTTATTTCTTTACTTGCATCTTTGAACTCTTTTATCCCTTTACCTAAACTTCTTGCTATTTCTGGTATTTTTTTTGCACCGAATAGTATGATTATTACTGTAAATATTAAGATTACTTCTCCAGTACCTAATCCGCCAATAAAAAGTAAGCTATATAACATAATAATTTTTTTTTATGATTTATGTATTTTTTTTTTAATATCGATCTGAATACCTCCTATTTTTAAATTAGCTTTAATTTTTAGCGGTATTCTGGCTTCATCATTTGATATCCATACTTTTATAGGATGCTTTTTTTTAAAAACTTTATTTCTAGGTATAAAAGGAGCAAAAACATAGGCATAATAGATACCTATGTCTGTTTTTAATTTTTCTATACCTAAAAATTTTGCTTGATAGTTGCTTTCTTCATGATCAAAGAATATATTAAAGTTGATTATATCTTTAGGCTTGAGTTTTTTATAATCTAGTTTTCTTAACTGATAAGATGCACTAACAATATCTTGAATAAATATTTGCTGCATAGCATATTGTTTTGTTTTTATAATTTTATTTGGATTTTCTTTATCCAATTCTTTTACAGTAATTTTTCTGTTTTTATGGTCAAAATATACTACTTCATTTTTTCTATATTTTCCCTCTTTAATGAAACGATAAAATTGATAGGGTTTGTAAGATGTTGCATCAATATATGAACCCCAATGGTTGTTGACTTTGCTTATAAATTTTACTATTCCTTTGGTTGAACCATAAATATCTACTTTATAACATGGAGTATTGTTTATTTCTGCCTTTTTATCTGTAACTATAGCAGCTTCTGCAATATTAATCCACCCATAGTGGATACGATATATTAGTTTTTCTTTAGTTGATTTGGCTTGTGTAGTGTGAAAAATAAAGATAAATATCGTAAACAAAAATATCTGTTTGAACATCATACTAAAAATTATAATTTTTTTACTAAAAAATAAAGATAGAAATAAAAATACAAATATAAAGACTAAATGTATTAAAATTTAGTATTTTTTATATATTATGTAATTTGAATTAAGTATGCATATAGGCTTCTATATTTTCTATAGCTAAAGGAATATCTGATGTTAAATCTTGGACTCTATTATCCTGTATTACTACATTATTTTCTAGCCTTATTCCAATTTCTTCTTTAGGGATATAAATTCCAGGTTCTATAGTAAGCACCATACCAGACATTAATTTTTCATCTATACATCCTACATCATGTACATCTAAACCTAAGTAATGAGAGATACTGTGCATACAGTAGTGCTTATATAAAGGATTATTTTTATTTTGTTTTTGTACATCATGTTTAGATAATAGTCTGATTTTTATCAGCTGATCGGTAATTATTGCTGCTAAGTTTTGATGATATTCTCGTAATGTACTGCCTACTGTAAGCATTTTTTTTGCTTCATCCATAATATAGAGTACAGCTTGGTATACTTCTTTTTGTCTTGGACTAAATTTTCCCCCAATAGGCACTACGCGTGTTACATCTGCATTGTAGTTGGCATATTCTGCGCCAATATCCATAAGCAATAGACTTCCTTTTTTTAATATGTTATTATTATTATCATAATGTAAAATACAAGTATTTTTTCCTGAAGCTATTATGGGGTTGTATGCAAAATTTCTAGAACCATGTTGTATTAATGTAGATAATAGATTTGCTTCTATTGCATACTCTTGTATTCCAGGTTTAATTTGTGGTAATACATGCTTAAATGCTTTGGCGGTAATATCACAAGCCTTTTGTATAAGATCAATTTCAGGCGATAGTTTTACCATTCTGAGCTTTTGCATAATAGGTGCTAAGCGTTTATATTGATGTAAAGGATAGCTTTTTTTACACCAAGTGATAAATAAATCAGTATTGGTAAGTACTTTATGTGTTGCCCTAGCATGCTCATTGGTGTTAAGATAGATATGTTCAGCTTGAAGCATATTGCTATGCAGAATAGATTTAAAATTATCTATCCATTGTATATTTTCTATAGCAGATGTTTTTTGTGCTTGTGCTATAGTATATTTAGTGCCTTCCCAAATAGCAGTATGTGAATTGGTTTTTTGAATAAAAAGAATTTCTTTATGTTTGTTTTCTTTTGCATCAGGATAAAGCATCAAGATTGTATTGGCTTGATCAATTCCTGTAAAATAAAACAGATCACTATTTTGTTTATAAGGAAAAACTCCATCTCCATTAGTTGGCATAATATTATTTGCATAAAGCACTACCAAGGCATTGGATGGCAAATGTTTGTAAAGATTTTGTCTATGGGTATGAAAAAGACTATTATCAATATGTTTATAACGAATTCTATTCATCAATTTAAATTTTTTACGAAATTAATGTTTTAGGCTATTCTTCCCAAAAAATTCATCATTTTTCTCTACTTTTGGCTTCTCTTAAATATGAAAAAAAAGTCTATCAATCAAAAAATTAGACAAAAAAGATTATTAAAAAATACATATCAAATATTTGATGCTTTTCATAAAGAAAAACATTTTTTTTCTTTAATTATTTTTTTAAGTGCTATTTGTATATGTATTACTCCATATACACGCTTTTGTATGTGGTTCGGATTTATTTTGGCTAGCTACTCTGCTATTGCTAATGATAGTATTCAAACTTTAGGCACTTTTATTGCTTCTAACTCGAGTAAAAAATGGTGGCATCTTTGGCTTTTTATTGGTATTATTTTTGTATTAACTATCTCCTATAGTTGGGTAATGTATGATGGTGATGTTACTTACCAGCGTTTATCAGCCAAAGGTTTTGCTGAAAGTCCTTCACAATTCCATTTTTTACAACTCTTTTCTCCTATTGTGTTGTTAGTGCTTACAAGGTTTAGAATTCCTGTTTCTACTACATTTTTGTTGCTCAACATTTTTGTTTCAGATATGTATACTATGAGGCATGTTATACAAAAAAGTTTGTTGGGCTATTTTGTATCTTTTGTAGTAGCTTTTTGTATTTGGTATTTTTTATCACGTATTATTAAACGTATATTTAAAGCTTCTTCGCATAAAAAATGGATCATTTTTCAATGGATAACCAGTGGTTTGTTATGGTCTATATGGCTAATGCAAGATGCTTCTAATATTGCTGTATTTTTACCTCGAAAATTAAATATAATAGAATTATTTTTTTTTATTTCTATCATATTTTTAGGTATTGGTTTATTATTTTACGCTAAAGGAGATCGATTACAACATATGGTAAAAGAAAAATCTGAAATTACAGATGTGCGTGCAGCTACTTTAGTAGATCTTGTTTATATTATTATTCTATTTTATTTTAAATATCTCAACAATATACCTATAAGTACTACTTGGGTATTTATTGGCTTATTGGGTGGTAGAGAGTTAGGTATTAGTATCAATAAAAAGCGTCTTCTTAAAAGAAGAAGGGCCATATACAAGAGTTTTCGTACTATTAAAAAAGATTTGCATTATGCTTTGTTAGGACTAATTATTTCTATTTTTTTGGCTGTTTTATCTAACAGTCATATCCAACATTTTTTTATGTCATTTTTTAAGCTTTTTTAAACAAATAGTTTATGTATTTTTTATGATTTTTAGAAAAATTTAATATGGATCAAAACATGATAGTAAAAAAGGTAACTAACTCTAAGAGTTATGTATGACTGTAATATGGACTTGTAATGTTAAAAATTATATAAAGAAAAAAATATTATATGTCGAATTTTTATTTCAATAAATATGCTTATCAGAATATTTTTTTTATACGTTTATTTTGATAAAAAAAAATATTAGATTACAACCTTATAATACATTTGGTATTGATGTAAAGTCAAAATCATTTGCAATTGTAGAACATATTGCTGATCTTAAAAAAATAATTTGTGCTACACAAAATAAAAACATAAATATTATAGGAGGAGGAAGTAATATTCTTTTTACAAAAGATATTGAAGGGCTATTGATAAAAATAAATATACAGGGAATACGTTTTTTTAAAAAAAGCAAGGGCTATATATATTTAAAAGTTGGTGCAGGAGTTATTTGGCATCATTTTGTACTATACTGTTTAAATAATAATTATGGTGGCATAGAAAATTTGATTTTTATACCTGGTACTGTAGGTGGAGCACCTATCCAAAATATAGGGGCTTATGGTGTATCTCTAGCTAATGTTTTTGTATCTCTCACTGCCTTAGATATTGAACGAAATAAACTATGTGTGTTTAATAAACAAGATTGTAATTTTGGCTACAGACAAAGTTTTTTTAAAAAAAAAGAGCATGGTTATATTATTGTTGATGTTACCTTTAAATTGTCTCTTCCAGCCCAACATCAACTACATACTCAATATGGTATTATTCAAAGTACATTGGCTAAAATGGCAGTAAAACAACATACTATACAAAATGTAGGAAGGGCTATTATGGATATACGAAAAAATAAGCTTCCTGATCCTAAAAAAATAGGTAATGCAGGAAGTTTTTTTCAAAATCCTATTATTAGCAAAAAAAAATATATATCCTTACAGAAAAAATATCCTCATATACAAGGCTATGCTATGCCTAATAATCAGGTAAAGGTATCGGCAGCTTGGCTTATAGAAATCTGTGGGTGGAAAGGTATAAAAGAACATGGTGTTGGTATTTATGCAAAGCACAGTTTAATTGTAGTACATTATGGGCAAGCTTCGGGAGAAAAAGTGTATTTGTTTGTAAAAAAAATACAAAAAGATGTTAGGAATAAAATGGGCATTTTTTTACTTCCTGAAGTAAATATTTGGTAAAAATCAATCTAATATCCGAATATTGTATTTTACAATAGATCAATTTTATTAACTTTCTGTTTTTTATGTTACCTACTATTCTTGCAATTGAAACTTCTTGTGATGAAACTGCTGCTGCTGTAATACAGCATGGAGAAGTAAAGAGCAATGTTATATCTACACAAATGATACATCAAAAATTTGGTGGTATTGTTCCAGAATTGGCTTCACGTGCACATCAGCAGAAAATAGTTCCTGTAGTAGAAGAGGCACTTTTACAAGCTAAGGTTACACTCAATAGTCTTCATGCTATAGCTTTTACACAAGGCCCAGGGCTTTTAGGTTCTCTTATTGTAGGTAATGCTTTTGCAAAGGCATTGGCTTTAGCAAAAAAAATTCCACTTATAGCAGTACATCATATGAAAGCGCATGTATTGTCTAATTTTATTGAAAAACCTTATCCATTGTTTCCATTTTTATGTTTAACTATAAGTGGAGGACATACACAGTTAGTATTAGTAAAAGACTATTTTCAAATGCAAATTATAGGACAAACACAAGATGATGCTATAGGAGAAGCTTATGATAAGATAGCACGTATGTTACATATGCCTTACCCTGGTGGTAAAATGATAGATACCTATGCTCAAAAAGGTGACCCTAAAAAATTTACTTTTTCTATGGCTCAAATGCCTGACCTTGATTTTTCTTTTAGTGGAATTAAAACTGCTGTATTGTATTTTTTACAAAAAAATATTAGAAAAGATGCACAATTTATTGCTAAAAATATGTATGATCTTTGTTCAAGTATCCAACATATTATGATTAAGATGTTGTTGAATAAACTAGAGAAGGCTGTAGAAAAAACAGGGGTTACAACTATTGCACTTGCAGGAGGAGTAGCAGCAAATAAGGGAATAAGAGAAAGATTATATGCTTTAGCAAAGCAAAAAGGGTTGGAAGTTTTTATGCCACAAAGTATTTATTGTACTGATAATGCGGCTATGATAGCTCAAGCTGCATATTATCAGTTTTTAGATAAGAATTTTTGTAGTTTAACAGTAGAATCTTTGCCGCGTATGCCATTTTAATCATATCATATTTTCTATCTGATAGACCTGTACTTTCTATAATTTTTTATATTTATATCTTTGCGAAGCGCTTGGTCTATTACTATTTTCTCTTCTTTTTTACCTTATTATATGAATTAATAGCATATAATGTTAAAATTTAAAATAAGAATATTATGGATAAATGTAAACTTTTTCTTATCGATGCTATGGCCCTAATTTATAGGGCTTATTTTGCTATGCAAAAAAATCCTAGAATAAACACCCAAAATATTAACACAGGACCTATATTAGGTTTTACCAATGCACTAGTAGATATTATCCAAAATCAAAAGCCAAGTCATATTATAGTGGCCTTTGATGCCAAAGAAAAAACATTTAGACATGCAATATACACAGCATATAAATCTAATAGGCTGGTACAGCCTGAAGATATTAGTATAGCTATTCCTTATATCAAAAAAATAATATCTGCTTTTCAAATTCCAATTATGGTAAAAGAAGGCTATGAAGCAGATGATATTTTAGGTACATTAGCTCAGCAAGCAGCAAAAAAAAATATAGCAACTTATATTATGTCATCAGATAAAGACTTTGCCCAGCTAGTGGAAGATAATGTCTATCTATATAGACCAGCATTTATGGGGAAAAAAGCAATTTGTTTAGATAAACAGGCTGTGTTAACTCAATGGAATATAAAAAGAACAGCGCAAGTAGTAGATATTTTAGGTTTACAAGGAGATACTTCAGATAATATACCAGGAATTCCAGGTATTGGTCCTAAAACAGCACAAAAGTTGATACAACATTTTGATTCCGTAGAAAATATTTTTGATAATATTAATAAAGTACAAGGAAAAAAATTACAAGAAATACTAAAAAAATACCAAGAACAAGGACTAATGTCAAAAAAATTGGCAGCTATATATACAAAAGTACCTATTGATTTTTGTGAAGAAAAAAGTGCCTACAAAGGTTTTGATAAAGAAAGCCTAAAGGCTATTTTTGATAAACTAGAATTTCGTATGCTGGCTAAACGTCTATTTAATAATAACGCATATTATAATCTACAAACAAATTTTTTTATAAATCCGAAATTTCCTTCAAAAGAAGTAGAGACAATAAGTAAAAATAAAAGTTTTCAAAAAAGTTTGGTACAATACCACTTAATTAATACTACACAGGGTTATAATTTACTTAAAAAAAAGTTATTAGCACAAGAAGCTATTGTGTTAGACACTGAAACTACAGGCTTAAATCCTTATCAGGCATCCCTTGTAGGGATAGCTCTTGCTTATAAAGCTTATGAAGCTTATTATATACCTATACCAGAAAATAAAATACAAGCTCAAGGCATATTACAGTATTTTATTGATGTATTACAGTACAAAAAAATAGTAAAAATAGGACAAAATATTAAATATGATATTGCTGTATTGAAACAATATGCTATTGATATTAAAGGTCCTTTTTTTGATACTATGATTGCACATGCTTTTTTACATCCAGAAAATAGACATAATTTAAATATTATTTCTGAGCAGTATCTGAATTATACTCCCATATCTATAGAAAGTTTATTAGGAGAAAAAAAGCAAGGCATTACCATGAGAGAGGTGCCTATAGACAAGGTAAAAACATATGCTTGTGAAGATGTAGATATTACATGGCAATTGTATACTATTTTTAAACAAAAATTATATGAAGAAGGTTATGAAAAAATTTTTTATGCTTTAGAAATGCCACTCATTCCTATATTGTGCGATATAGAAAGTTATGGTGTTAATATTGATGGAGATGCTTTAGTTGAGCTGTCAAAAAAATTTCAACATGAATTAGATCTTGTTGAAAAAAAAATATATGGTCAAGCACAAACATCATTTAATATTGATTCTCCTAAACAATTAGGTCATGTACTTTTTGAACAACTAAAACTGGCAGAAAAGCCATCAAAAACCAAATCAGGACAGTATGCTACAGGAGAAAAAATTTTACAACAACTGGCTAAGAAATATCCAATAATACAAAATATTATGCAATATAGGGGGTTAAAAAAGTTGAAAAATACTTATGTAGATGCTTTATTTAAATTAAGAAGTAAGAAAAGTTTTCGGATACATACTACTTACCATCAAGCTAATGTAATTACAGGGCGTTTAAGTTCAAGCAATCCAAATTTGCAAAATATACCTATACGTACATCTCAAGGAAAATCTATACGCAGTTGTTTTATTCCATCTAATGGGCATGTTTTGGTGTCAGCAGATTATTCTCAAATAGAGTTACGCATTATGGCTGCTTTTGCTCAAGATAAAATTATGATAGAGGCATTTCAACAAGAAAAAGATATTCATTGTGCTACAGCAAAACAATTGTTTGAAATACAAGAGGATAGCCTTATTGATAAAGATATGCGTAGAAAAGCTAAGGTAGCTAACTTTGGTATGTTATACGGAATTTCTGCTTTTGGATTATCGCAACAACTGGATATATCTACAAAAGATGCTAAAGCACTTATGGAGGTTTATTTTTCTACATTTACTGGTATTAACGCATATAGACAGAAAATTATTGACCAAGCAAAAAAAGATCAGTATGTCACTACATTAATGAGAAGAAAGCATTGGCTAAGAGATATCAATTCAAAAAATACTCTTTTAAGGGGTATAGCAGAAAGAAATGCTATTAATACGCCTATACAGGGCACAGCAGCAGAAATTATAAAAATAGCCATGATTCATCTGCAAAAATGGTTAAAAAAAAATACCATGCATACAAAAATGGTTATGCAAATTCATGATGAGCTGGTGTTAGATGTGTGTAAAGAAGAATTAGATAAGGTGAAAAATCAGGTGAGGTTTTTGATGGAAAGTGCAGTATCATTACAAAATGTACCTCTTAAAGTAGATATTGGCATAGGAAATACTTGGCTAGAAGCTCATTAGCTAAATATGTATGAAAAATTATTTTAAATTGATATTTAAAATTTTTTCAATTTATGACATCAGTTTTTACAAAAATTATACAAAAAAAAATACCAGCATATATTATTGCAGAAAATGAACATTACATTGCCTTTTTAGATGTAAATCCCATTGCTTTAGGCCATACCTTAGTAGTGCCTAAAAAACAGATTGATTATTTGTTTGACTTGGATGATACTACTTTTACTGGTTTGCACTTATTTGCTAAAAATATAGCTTTAGCATTGCATAAAACTGTAAAATGCTTAAGAATAGGCATGGCTGTTGTGGGGTTAGAAGTGCCTCATGCACATATTCATTTAGTACCATTGCATAGTGCTTATGATATTGATTTTAAAAAAGAAAGGTTATGTTTACAGCCAGCTGTTTTTAAGCGTCTATTAAGAGATATACAACATTATTTATCAAGCTAAGATGATTAAATCTATAATTGTAGCAAAGTCAAAGAATCATGTGATTGGTAATCAAGGTAAGTTGCCTTGGCATTTACCTAACGATTTACAATTTTTTCAGCAAAAAACATGGGGTCACCATGTAATTATGGGTAGAAAAACATATGATTCTTTATTTCAGCCGTTAAAAAACCGTACATTGGTGGTAGTAACGCGTAAGCAAAATTTTAAGGTAAAAGGTGGTGTAGTAGTACAGAGCTTACAAGCTGCTTTTAATTTTGTTGAAAAATCTAAAGAAAGTGAGGTATTTATAGCAGGGGGAGGAGATATTTATAAACAGACATTACATCTTGCAGATAGAATTTATTGTACATTGGTAGATGTAATTTTTCCAGGTGATACGTATTTTCCTGTGATAGATAAGAATGTGTTTTTACAAACAAAGGCTCTTCAACATACTAAAGATGAAAAACATGCTTATAATTTTTGTTTTGAACAATGGGAGAGGCATTAATAAAAATATTTCCCAAGCCACTTCTTAATTTTGATCAATCAAGTTCTATAGATGGAACAAAATTTTTTATTTAAAATAAACAGCCGAGGAACTTAAGTGGTTCTCTCGGCTGGAGAATTATTTTTTTATTTATATCTATCTTTAAAATGTTTTATAATTTCATTAATATGTGCTTTTGCTGGAAACAAGCTAATTTTTGAATTATAATATTGTTGATCATAGTAATCCCATATATCCATCTGTGCCCTATACTTAAGAGTTAAGGCTGCTATTTCATAATATTTTACTTGTATTGCATCATGCTGTAAATCTTCTAGTTCTTCTATTATATATTCATCAATATTTTCTTCTGTAGCTTGTTTATATCTTTTTTCTAGTGATTTTTTTACTTTTTCCAAATTATTTTTTTGTTTTTCATTCCCTTGATTATTCAATTTCATATTGATACTAAAAGGAATTCCTACAATAAATAGAAATATTATTTGTGTTTTTTTCATAAAAATAAATTTGATTGCTACTTCTTTTTTAAGTCAAGTACTATTCCATCTGGCATGCTTTGATGTATATACCTTATCGTGGTAATACTAGTATTGTTTCCTTCTTTCAGAAAAGAAGCTAATCTTTGCATACAATCTGCACACATAGGTTCCCTTCCATACATAATCATTATTGGATAATTATTACTATTAATATTATTATCATTTATCAAGTAATCTGTAAGTACCACCTTTTCTGTATGTCCTACTTCTTGTAAATTTTTACATATACTATCATCATCCTCATTCGGATACATTTTTTTTAGTTGTGAAAATCTACTTTCTTTTTCTTTTTTTAAAATTTTACATCTTTCACTCCTTGTGAAGGACTTCTTCTTGTTAGAATTTTTATATTTATCAATTTTAAAATTTTTTCTCAGAGCATCAGTATTTTTGTTTTGTAAAAAATTTTTTATTGTATATTCTACAGTATTTAAAGTATAAATATTATTCATAAATGTATTATATGTTAATTGACCTTTTCTAGCACATATACTCTTATTTTCATCTAGTCCTTCTTCCGTTCCTCTTAAAACATTACAAAGACTTTTTTCACCATATCTCTGTTGAGAGGTATCATCAGAACCAACCCATCCACTGATATAAGCACATCCCTCATTCATAAAAATACATTCGTTACTATTTAAATTTTCTTTACACAATATTGCATACAATGCATGCTGTGTTCCATATATTGCTTCTGTATATTTTTTATCTATTACACTATAGAGAGAATTCACAATATTTTGTTTATGTGTATTGGATAAACAATCGTCATTTTTTCTTTGGCTTATTTCAGAAATATTTTCTTTAATTATTTTTATACTATTATTACTGATCTTTGAATAAATATTTTTACTATTCTCCGATATTCTACTTGTTTTTTTACTCTTTTTAGATTTATTTTGTGTGTTTGATGGCTTTTTCTTTATTCTTTTTCTTTTTTCTGCCCCCTTCCTGGTATTTTTTTTGCTACTCTTACTACCACCATGCAAATCTCTCTCATATTTTTCTATTTCTGCTCTCGTTTTTAACGATTCTTCATCATTTATTATTATTTCTTTTTCTTTTAGTTTTTCATTTTTAGATTTTGCTGCTTGTATCTTTATTTTCATTTTTCTCTTCACCTCCTCATACCCCTTCACCCCCTCTTCAAAAGCCTTGAGTTTGTGTTTTAGCTTTTTTGCGTAATAATTTTTTACAGCAGCACGTTGTTTTTTGTTTTTAGCTATTTCTTTATATAAAATTACCCCAGAAGGCACATGGCCATTAACCATCTTGAGTTGTCTTTTGAGCACTTCTGAACCATTGACATTTTTTTTCTTGGCTTTTATGGCTAGCTTAAGGCTATTATTTAATACTTGGTGAAGTTCTTTGAGTTGTTGATGGGCTTGGGCTAGTGCTTTCTGATTGTCAGATGAATCTTTTTCTGCTTTGTGCCTGAGCACATCATATTGCCCCATTTGTTTGTATAAGACCTGTAGTTTGTCTTGAACAACTTGAAATTCTTTTTTGATTTCTTGATCTTGAATGCCTGCTAAAGATAAGTCGATACCTGTATTAGCAAAATTTTTATTCCATATATTGGGATAATTTATCGAAGTGGTACAGTTTTCTTCACTTCCATCAATTAGGTGGTTGTGCCTATTGTCTAAGGTTAGAATATTGGAATCGGTAATTTGGGCGAGTATAGAGAATATGTAGGCGAGCTTACTGGCTGTTTTCATCTTGCCAAAGGTTTGACCTTGCAATGTTATTTCATTGCTTACTTTTGTCTCTTTGTACGCTATCTTGCTGCTTTTGCAGCTTCCTAGTAATATTACACTGTATATTAATGCAGAGCTTAAGTTTCGTATTGTATTGTATTGTATTGTATTGTATTGTATGAAGTTTTATTAGCCATCTTTTTGTTAGTTTGTTTCATAATAGATTTAGTTTTATGTAGTTTTAGTTAAAAATTTATATTTTTTATCTCCTTAGTTTTGGAATTATTATATTTTTTCCAAAATTTTTCTTTCGATATATTAATTAAATTTTTATAAAAAACAAAATTTTATGAATTATTTTTATTTAAATGTAATTTTTTTGTATAAAATTTAATCTACTTGAACATGATATTATCATTTTCTGATTTGTTGAACATAAAAAATATATTTATATGTCAATAATTTTCAGGTATATTACAATTATAGTCTAAATTTTTTTTTAAACAATAAATAGTAAAACACTTTAGTTTTTTAAATTTTTTTATCTAGTCTATCATAGCATCTGACCACTAACTTAATTTTTTCTTTTTTTTAGAAAAAAATTCTATTTGAAATAGAAAAATATTTTATATTTAAAAATATATAATTCGTTTTTTTTATGGAAATATTATCATCATACAATTTTATTATTGGTATCTCTCTTATAATTATACTTTCTTTTTGTTTCAATGCCATTTCAAAAAAAACAAATATTCCTGCTGTGCTAATGCTCATTGTTTTAGGCATTATTATACAGTATTGTTTAAATCATTTTATATCTAATACTAGTATAGACCTTACGTTATATCTTGAAATTTTAGGTATTGTTGGATTAATTATGATTGTATTAGAAGCTGCTCTAGAGCTGAAATTAAAGCGCAATAAAATTATACCTATACTTAAAGCGTTTGCTATTGCTTTTGGAGGTGTAGTAATTTCTGCTGGTGCTATTGCTTTTATTTTATTAAAATGGATTCCAACAATGAATACAATTTCGGCATGGCTTTATGCTACACCATTATCTATTCTTTCTAGTGCCATTATTATACCAAGTATTAGCAGCTTATCACAAGAAAAAAAAGAATTTCATATTTATGAAAGTACTTTTTCTGATATTATAGGCATTATTCTTTTTTACTTTTTAACTGATCAGCTAGATACAGCTAAAAATACTGTTTTTATCTATATGGGAGGAAATATTTTTTTTACCATTGTAATGGCTCTTATGGTGAGTTATGTTATTATTTTTATTTTTCAACGTATTCAAAATAAAACTAAACATTTTCTTTTAATCAGCGTACTTTTATTGTTATATGCATTAGGAAAAAAAATGCATTTATCTTCTCTAATTATAATTTTAATATTTGGTTTAATACTGTCGAATATGAAATTATTTTTTCCTGAAAAATTTTCTAAATGGATTGATATACAAAAAGTGAATTATATTTATGCTGATTTGCATATGATTACTAATGAAACTGCTTTTATTGTGCGTACTTTTTTCTTTGTCATTTTTGGTATGAGTATAACCATATCTACCCTATGGAGTATACAGGTTATGCTGATGAGTATATGCATTATTTTTGTCATTTATACCATCCGTTTTGTGCTATTACGTCTTTTTATGGGTCAAGATATTTTTCCTCAGCTATTTATTGCACCAAGAGGATTAATTACTGTCTTATTATTTTATGCTATACCCACTAGTGCACAAGTATCTAGTTTTAAATCAGGGATTTTACTCTTTGTAATTATCTCTACAAGTATTATTATGACATGGGCTATGATAAAAAATAAGCAGCAAAATCAAGGTATAATGATGAATAGTACTAATGTATTGCCTAATGTAAATTGATTAATAATTTTTTGTTGATTTTTTTCCCTAAAAAGGAAGAATATTTTCTTATATAAGATATTTTTTATTGTTTTTTTAGCTTAAAATTTGTATTTTTAATCTTTTATCAAAATCATTTTGCGATATATTGTGTATTATATCTATAATATTTATAGCAAAACTACCTGGGCCTGAAGATTTTTCTGCAGCAATTTCTCCTACTACACTTATCAAACTCATAGCACTTATTGTAGCCAAAAAATGATCTTGCTCTACACCTACAAAAGCACCTATTAAAGCACTAGCAGCACAACCCATAGCTGTTACCTGAGTCATAAGTGGATGACCATTATGCAAGGCAACTTTTTTTTGAGGTGATATAATATAATCTACTGCTCCACTAATACAAATTATATTATTGTATTTTTTTACTGTATTTTCTGCTATATGTAAACTCTTTTTATCTACAGATAGCGTGTTATCTACTCCTTTTGTTGATTGTGTATGGTTACATAGTGCTATAATTTCTGATGCATTGCCTCGAATTACGTTTGGTAATGTCAAATTAAATAGTTGGGTAATGGTAGTATTACGATAAGGTGTAGCACCAGCTCCTACAGGATCAAATACTATAGGTTTATGGTATCTTTTAGCTGCTTGTAGAGATAAAGTCATGGATTTTACCCATGGTTCACTTAATGTGCCTATATTTAATACAACACTTTGTGCTATCTTAACCATATCTTCCACTTCTTCTTTAGCATGTGCCATTACTGGAGAAGCACCAGCAGACAATAAAATATTGGCTGTATAATTCATGGCTACATAATTGGTAATATTATGTACTAAAGGTGATTTTTTTTTAACTTTTTCTATTGTTAACCAAATGTTTTTTTGCGTGTTTTTTGACATAAATAATTATTTAATTTTTCACGTGTATTTTTTAAGGATTAGTATTTTGGATATTCGTTATCCAACTATATACTTGTTTTAATATTCTATCATTATTAATTTCAATGTAATATACATGAGGATATTGTGCTTTAAGTTTTGGAATAATATTTTTTACTCTATGTTCAAAACACCAAATATAGTGTATAAGTTTATAATCTAACTGTTCTTTACAGTTTTTTGCCCTATCTTGTATTTGTTTATTTTTATTGAAAAGTCTTTTACATGCACGCCATAGGCAAATTATTTTAGGATAGTTAAAATATAGACAAATATTACATTGGCTATAACGTATTTCTAGAGAATCTGGATTATTGCCATCAATAATCCATTTTTTATTTTTAACTAATTTTTTCTGTATTTGTAGAAAATTATTATAGTTATTGGGTATCCAATTTTTTTGGAAAAAATATTTATCTAAATGGTAAAGAGGTATTTTAAGTTTATGATGTAATTTAAAAGCAAATGTTGATTTACCACTTCCTGGCCTACCAAAAATAAGTATACGCTTTATATCCATGGCAAAATATTTGAATGAAAATGTTTAATTTAGTTCTTTTTTAATTCATAGTTATTCTCAATTTATTTTGTTTGAAACATCTATTCAAAAAATAGCATCAATATTAGAGGGAAATATAGAAAATAAATTTATGGATGCTACTATAAATTATGTTAGTGCCATAAAAAATGCTTGCGAAGGTGATATTACTTTTTTACATAATGACCTATATAAGCAGTATATTTACAGCACAAAGGCTAGTGCTATTATATTGCAAGATAATTTTTTTGTAGCAGATAAGATAAAACCTATTATTATACGTGTAAAAGATGTTTATACCAGCTTAGGAAAGCTACTTGTATATTTTCAACAAAAAAAAATAGTACAAAAGACTGGTCAAGAAAATCCAGTATATATAGGTAAAAATTGTACTTTAGGTAAAAATATTTACTTAGGTGCTTTTTCATATCTAGGCAATAATGTAACAATATCTGATGGTGCAAAAATATATCCTCATGCTTATGTAGGAGATAATGTTATTGTCGGTAAAAATACAGTACTATATAGTAACGTTACAGTATATCCTTATACTATTATAGGTAAAGATTGTATTATACATGCTGGAGCTGTTTTAGGAAGTGATGGGTTTGGTTTTGCCCCTCAAGCTGATGGTAATTATATAAAAATACCTCAGATAGGTAGAGTAGTGCTTGAAGATAATGTAGAAATAGGGGTAAATACAGCGATTGATAGGGCTACCTTAGCAAAAGAATGTACTATGATACAAAAAGGAGTTAAAATAGATAACTTAGTACATATAGGGCATAATGTAATGATAAAAAAAAATACTGTAATTGCTGCACAGTCTGGTGTATCTGGATCTGCAACTATAGGAAAAAATAGTGTATTAGGTGGTCAGGTTGGTATTGCAGGGCATATTACTCTTGGTCCGAATACCAAAATAGGAGGACAGTCTGGTATTACAAAATCATTTCCTAAAGGGAACTTAACACTTTTTGGTTGCCCTGGTTTTGAAAAGAAGCATTTTTTAAAATCATATGTCCATTTTAAAAATTTATCTACCTCCAACAATACAAAATGAGTATTTAAAATATTATTGATATAATGAGTACAAAACAGCAAACAATAAAAAATGAAGTAAGTCTATCTGGTATAGGCCTACATACTGGTTTAAAAGTAAATTTAAAATTTATACCTGCATCTATAAACTATGGTATAAAATTTCAACGTACTGATATTGCCGATAGTATACCTATAGAGGCTATAGCAGATTATGTAGTGAGTGTAGACCGTAGCACTAGCTTAGGTAAAGATGGTATTTGTATACATACAGTAGAACATGTTTTGGCTGCTGTAGGTGGATTAGAAATAGATAATTTACTCATACAACTAGATGCTCCAGAAATTCCTATTATGGATGGTAGTGCTATGCCATTTGTAAAAGCATTGCAAGATGCAATAGTTATTGCACAAGATGCTGATAGAAATTATTTGGAAATTACAGAAGAAATTTTTTATAGTGATACAAAAAATAGTATAGCAATTTCAGCATTACCATTAAAAAATTATCGATTGACTGTAATGATAGATTATAAATTTTCTGTGTTAGGTAGTCAACATATTTCACTAAATAATTTCCAAGATTTTGAAAAAGAAATAGCTCCTTGTCGTACATTTTGTTTTTTACATGAGCTTGAAAAATTATATGAAAATAATTTAATAAAAGGTGGAAATATAAATAATGCCCTGGTAATAGTAGATCAACCTATAGATGATGCAATAAAAAAAAAGCTTAGTAAAATTTTCAATAAAAAAGCTACAGATATAAATATTGAGCCAGGAAAAATTATAAATAATACACCGCTGTATTATACTAATGAACCTGTAAGGCATAAACTACTTGATCTTATTGGAGACCTTGTTTTAATAGGTATGCCTATAAAAGCACAGGTATTAGCAACACGTCCAGGACATGCAGCTAACATAGCATTTGTAAAAAAATTGAGAAAATATATGTTAGAAAAACAGCAAAAAATACCGCAATATGATTTAAATAAACCTTCTTTATTTGACATAAACCAGATTACCAGCATGTTGCCACATAGGTATCCATTTCAACTGATAGATAAAATAATTGCTTTAGAAAAAACAAGTATTATTGGTGTGAAAAATGTAACTATTAATGAACCCTTTTTTCAAGGCCATTTTCCTAAAAATCCAGTAATGCCTGGTGTATTGCAAGTAGAAGCCCTAGCACAAGTAGGGGGTATTTTAGTACTTACTACAGTAGAGGATCCTACAAACTATTGGACTTATTTTCTGGCTATAGATAAGTGTAGGTTTAAAAAAATGGTTGTACCAGGAGATACATTAGTACTACAATGTGAGGCAATTTCTCCTATAAAAAGGGGGTTTTCTAAAATGCTAGGCAGGGTATTTGTGGGCAAAGATCTTGTTTGTGAAGCTATAATGACAGCAAAAATTGTAAAAAAAAAATGAGATCAAAACTATCATGTATTGACAATAAAGCACAAATAGGTGATAATGTTACTGTAGGTCCTTTTACTACAATTCATAAGCATGTAGTTATAGGAGAAAAAACATCTATAGGGGCTAATGTAGTTATTATGGAAGGGGCACATATAGGAAAGTATTGTACTATATTTCCAGGAGCAGTTATTGCTGCTATTCCCCAAGATTTAAAATTTTCTGGAGAAGAAAGTACAGTAGAAATAGGGAATAATACTACTATTAGAGAATATGTAACAATTAATAGAGGTACAAAAGATAAATATAAAACTACTATAGGAAGTAATTGTTTAGTGATGGCCTATGTACATGTTGCCCATGACTGTATTATTGGTAATAATTGTGTCTTATCTAATGCTGTGCAAGTAGGTGGACATGTAATTATAGATGAATATGTTACTATAGGTGGTACTGCAGCAATACATCAGTTTGTACGTATAGGCAAACATGCCATGATAGGTGGAGGATCTTTAGTGAGAAAAGATATCCCTCCATATATAAAATCTGCTGGAGAACCTATGCGTTATTGTGGCGTAAATGCCATAGGTTTGCGTAGAAGAGGATTTACAGATGAAAAAATAGCACAGATACAACAAATTTATCATTATATTTTCCAAAAAGATATGTCCTTTATAGAGTCAGTAGATTATGTAGAGCACACAATGCCAGTTACAGAAGAAAGAGATATAATAATTAACTTTATTAAAAATACAAGTAAGAGAGGTATGATGAAAAAATAATTATTTAAAAGATTATGTAAAAAATTTGGTTTATTTTTTTATGTTTAAAGATTTTTTTCTACTCTGTTTTCCCCATGTTTGCCTGTATTGTAAACAGGTGATATCAAAAACGCAGCCTATTTTGTGCATAGGTTGTACAAATGATCTGCCTATTACCCAGTATTATTTACATAGTACAGATAATTTTTTAATCCATAATTTTTTGCATCCAAAGCTTACACATGCGGCATCTTTTTATTTTTTTAGCAAAAAAAGTATTGTATTTCGTATTATAGAAAATTTGAAATATAAAAATACACCATCTATAGGTTGGCATTTGGGAGAAAAGTTTGGATGGATATTAAAAGAAAATGCCAACTGGATTAAATATTTTGATTGTATTATTCCTGTACCATTACATCCTAAAAAATTGAAAAAGAGAGGTTATAATCAGAGTGATGTTTTTGCCCAAGGGCTATCTATAACATTACAAATGCCATGGCAAAATAATGTGTTGATAAGAAAAATAGATACTCAAACACAAACCAAAAGAGGGAGATCTGCCCGTTTTGAAAATATGAAGCAAGTTTTTGGCATTATAGAACCCAAAAATATTCAAGGTAAAAATGTAATTTTAGTAGATGATGTAGTAACTACTGGTGCTACACTTGCTGGTTGTATGGATATATTATCGCCTTGGGTAAATGAAATAGCTATATTAACAATAGCTGTTGCGGAATGATTAAGAATAAAGTATTGAGATCAAAATTTATTTCACCATTGTATATCATCTCCTTTTTGTAAAGGAAGATCTTTTCTATTATCAGGCATAAAATTATCAAAATTATCTAAAACATTTAAAATGTTTTTTCCAGGATAGATTTATTCGACTTTTTAATGACTGCTGTTTTTTTTGCTTACTTGCTGTTTTTTTTAAAATGTAAGAAAATAGAACTAAAGTGTCTTATTTATTGATTCTTTGAAAAAGCATGAAAAAGTAATAAGAACTGAGAATACTACCTATATCAGTATCTACGGTGTAGTTTTTCTGACTGGAGAAAGAGGGATCTAGTTTTTTTAGTAATTCTTCCTCTCTTGCTAAGTTTCTTTTTTGATTTTGATATCTGTTAGTATATTAGAATATTTATTATATTCTCCATTCTTTTCTGCTTCTTCTTTTCTATCAAAAATCCAACAGTTATTATATCTATTTTTTGCACGTATATATCTATTATAATAATTGTCTTTGTCAGCGCTTAGTGCTCTTAACTTTTCTGCTTCTTCTTTTACTTTTTGCCTTTGGATTTCTAGTTCTTCTTGCTTTTGTTTTTCTAACTCTTTTTGTCTTTCTAACTCTTGCTTTTGTTTTTCTAACTCTTTTTGTCTTTTTTGCCTTTGCATTTCTAGCTCTCTTTGTCTTTCTAATTCTCTTTTTTTTTCTAATTTTTGTATTTTGCTTTGTATTTCTTTTTTTTGTATTTCGGTATTTTCACTTAAATTTTTGTTTACTTTTTCCAGAATAGTATTAAATAATTTTGTATCAAAATTTTGTATAAAATTAAAAATTGTTTTTTGTTTTATATATTTTTCAAAATCACCTTTTAATTTTTGGTATAAATTATTTTTTTTATGAATTAGTTGTTCAACATTAGATGTATTGTAATTATTAAGATTAATGCTATTAATATTTTTTTTATACCATTTTTCCATTTTTTTATTACATATTTTTTCCAAATTATTTATTGTATCAGGTCTTAGAAGGCATGTAATATCAATTTTTTTTATAGATATAGAGTTTAATAATTTTATTTTATTTTCTATTTTTTGTTTTAATTTTTTTTGGTATTTTATTAATTCTTTAGGCTTGAAATAGTTTTAATTATCTGATGCATCACTATCATTATTTATATCCATAAAATAATTGGGTTTTACAAATGGTATTACCCTTTTTTGCAATAATGATAATGGAAATATTTGAAAAAATTCTTTAGGTGCATTGGGTAAAATATTATTGTTTATTATAATTTTTTGTTGTTTTTTATCTGCTTTAGCCACAATAAAAAGACTAGATTGTATTAATAGTTTTTTATTCGGTATAATCTTAAAAATAGTTTGTAATAAATTTTTAAAAGCTTCTCCTCGTTCTGTTTCAAAAGCACCTTGTGTTTCTACAAATAAAAATTTTACACTTTTCGCTTGTATTAAAATATTTTTAATACATATTGCATTAACAAAAGCAATACCTCTTCCTCTGGTATCATTTATTCCTGGTAAATCTATATATAGTGTTCCATTTGGAGATTCCACATATTGTGGAAAAAGCGTTTTTGATGTACCAGTATGGCCAATATTAAACATGGGTAAACCAGGCTTTTGTTTAATTTTATATCCTACACCATGCTTTTTAAGTTTATGGCCTACTTACTAGTAAGTTTAAAAGTGTACTTTTGCCTGCTCCTGTATTACCAAATACTACTACTATGTCTTTACCTTGAGAAATATTGAATTTTTGCCCCTTGTTTTTTGTTTTATATTTTTCAATAGCAGATTCAAATTCTTTTTCAAAATCACATTTTGCCGTACTTTTTTTTGTTTCCATAAACATACTACTATGTATATGATTTTTTTTTGCTTTTTTGATAAATTTGGTTTCTTTATGTAAAGAACAAGATGCAGTATATAATATAGAAATAGAAGTAAATAATAAAGGTTTTTAATTTTTTTTTATAGTTTTCATATTCATAATTTTTAATTTTTTTTAAAATTTTTACTTATTAAATACAATAAAATTATTTTTTAATAAAAAAAGTATACATTAAAAAAATACATAAATTAAGGATAATTTTAATTGAATTACTCTTTTTTTTATCTAAAAACTTACTAAAAAATCTAAATAAAAATGTCTACTAATTCTAAAATATCCGCTGGTATCCATGCCCATCCTCATGATCAATTTTTTAAAAAAACATTTAGTCATCCTACAATAGCCCGTGATTTTTTGCAATTACACCTACCAGATGAACTTCTAAAAAGACTAGATTTTTCAAGCCTTAAACAAGAAAAATCAAGTTTTGTAGATACCATACTAGAAGAACATTATAGTGATCTAGTGCTAAGCTGTAGTTTAGATAACAAACCAGGTTATCTTTATTTTTTAGTAGAGCATCAATCAAGTCCTGATATGCTCTTGCCCTTGCGTATGCATAAATATGTAGTCATGTTATTAGAAACATGGAGTAAAGAACCAAAAAATAGAAATAAAAAGCTTCCAATAATTGTACCTAAATGTATATATCATGGCTCTCGTTCACCCTATCCTTATGCAAAAAATATTTACGACCTATTTGTAGATAGTCGTTTAGCGCGTGATTATTTTGGTAATTTTGACTTGATCGATTTATCGATGCTAAGGGTATCAGACTTTAAAAAGTATAAAACCTCAGGTCTGATAACCATGCTATTGCAAGGTAGTACAAAGCGCAATTATGAATCGATATTAGAGAAATCAAAAGAATTAGGCTTATTTGAAACACTCGAAGATAATCTATTATTTAATCATGTAATAGATAATATTATAGTATATTTAAGTAATGTATGCACATCTTCAGAAATAGATCGTACATTTACCAGATTAAAAAAACATTTACCACAAACCCAACTAAATATGATAACACATGCAGAATCAAAAATTCGAGAAGGTATATCTATTGGCAAGCAAAAAGGTATATCTATCGGTGAGAAAAGGGGTAAGGAGCAGGGAAGACAAGAAGGAATTTTATCTATAGCGCAAAAAATGTTCTTACGAGGTATTCCTATAGAAGATATCGAGCAACTTACAGGACTATCTAAAGAAGATTTTGTAAAAAGGTAGGAAAGAATATAGGACAGAAATAAAAAGAATATATTGGTTAAAAAAAGTCTTAGAAGATCGACTTGAAGTAACTATAGCCCGTTGTATATATCCTATAACTGGTGTCACCAAAGAAAAAGAAAGTAACACCAGCAGCAAATGCAAGATATATAATCCTTAAAAGATCAATATGAAATATAATGGAAATATTTCATGATGTATCTATTTTTCTTAATAGATAGAGAATAAATTATAGAGAAGAAATAAAAGCTAAAAAACCTTTAAGTAAAACAGCATTAATAAGATCTGTAAACACAGATCCTAATAATGGAAGTAGTAATAATGCCTCTACTGATGGTACATACCTTCTGGTTACAGAAGAAATATTGGCTAAACCTACAGGAACAGCACCTAAACCAGCACCTATAAATCCAGCTGTTAGTACAGCAGCATCATAATTTTTTCCTGCAAAGCGAAAGAATATATATTTGGCAAACAGAATTATAAAGATTACTTGAAACATAATGATGATAGCAATGTCCAAAATTTTACGGTTAAATAGGCATTCAATATCAATGGCTATCATACTCATGGTGATGAATATTTGCAAGCTGATATTGCTTAAAAGTTCCAATTTTTGGTTATTGAGTTTGATATTTTTACTGAAAATATCTATAAAATTGATAAAAATCATGCCTGTAAACATGGGTGGAAGGTATTCTGGAACTACAATACCAAAATGTTTTAACAGCTGATAGCCTTGATTACCTACAATAATAGAAAATAGAATGAATAATAACATTCTTAAAAAAAGATGAGTAGAAGAAACTATTTTAACAAAAACGGTTTGTGGAGTATCAGGCTTATCATTTTGTTTAATAGACAATAACTTTTCGGAGTTAATTAGCTTTTTTTTTTTAATTAGACTTATGGCTGTAGGTCCACCAAAAAGTCCACCTGTAATTAAACCTATGGTAGCAGAAACAAGTCCTAATTCCATAGCACCGGCATAGCCTAAAGATTCTAAATATTTTCCCCATGAGATGGCAGTGCCATGTCCACCAGCTAAAGTGATGCTTCCTGCAATCATACCATTTATTAGTGCTGTGCCTGAAAATTTAGCTGCTAAAATGCCTATAGTGTTTTGTAAGAAGAGAAATATTAACATTACTCCTACTAGCTTTATAAGTTTCCATCCACCTTTAAGCAATTCTTTGGCATTGGCTAACATACCTACGGTACAAAAGAAAAAAAGCAAGAAGAAATCTCGAAGTTGCAAATCAAACTGTATAGATATACCTGTAAATTTTTTAAAAAGAAAAAAGCAAAAACAAACAGGTAGTCCTCCTATAATACCTTCTGGTATATTGTACTTTTGTAGAGAATGAAATTTTTTGAGGATAAAATATCCTACAAAAAATGTAAATATGCTCCAAAAAACTAAATAGATGCCATTAATTTCAATAGTTGAGATATTATTCATAGTGTGTAAAGGTTTAATTTTTATGGTAAGAATTTGTAATATTTATGATATTCAAATTATATTTATATGTTTAATGATGATAATATATTAAGTTTTTAAGCATATAGATTTTGTTTTAGTATTAAATTACAAATAATGCTAGGGATATCATTTTTAAAAACATAATTTAACATATTTTTTTGTTTATAGGTAAAATAAGTAAGGTTATAGCAATAATATTATCATATTTAGAGGCTATGTACTATTATGCTTCTGTAGTTTATTTAAATAATAATGTATTCTCTATAGAGAAATATTACATCTTTTGTGGTAATTCAACACCTAGCATATGCATGATATATTGCAAAATACGTGCTACAATTGCAGAAAGTATCAGTCTCCATTGCTGTAAAGTATTATTATCAGCATGTAGTATAGGCAGAGAGGCATACATCTGGTTGTATAGTTTGGCTAAATCATAAACATAATGTGCCAAGATAGAAGGTGTGTACGAATGGGCTGCCTCACGTAATTTATCAGAAAATTTGACAATATGTATAATCAAATTTTTCTCTTCTTTTTCCAAAGATAACAGATCTAAGTCAGAAAACCATGAAGATGATGTATGATGTTGTATTACAGAACATATGCGTGCATAGGTGTATTGAATAAATGTGGCAGTATAACCGTGTAAATCTATAGAAGCTTTGGGATCAAAAACAATTTTTTTTTTTGATTCTACTTTTAATAAGAAGTATTTTAGCGCCCCTAGGGCTATAATTTCATGAAGTTCTTTTTTTTCTTTTTTGTCTGTTACTATTGTTTTGTTTATATTTTTGCTTTGTGCTTTAGCATGTTCAAGCATTTCATCCATTAAATTATCAGCATCTACTACTTTTCCTTCTCTAGATTTCATTTTTCCTGAAGGCAAATCTACCATACCATACGAAAGATGGGTAATGTAGGGGGCATATGGTTCTTCTAGTTGGTGTAGGATAGCTTTTAATGTTTTAAAATGGTAATCTTGCTCATTGCCTACAACATAAATTGATTGATCAAATTTAATGTCTTGATAACGTATTCTGGCACTGCCTAAATCTTGTGTCATATATACTGTGGTGCCATCACTGCGTAATAAAAGTTTGTTATCAAGTCTTTGTTTTTCTAAATCTATCCAAATGCTTTTGTCATTTTTTTGTTGAAATATATTTTTTTTGAGGCCTTCATATACCATTTTTTTTCCTAAAAGGTAAGTATCAGACTCATAATAGGTTTTGTCAAAACAAACTTTTATTCTTTCCAATGTTTTTTGAAATCCATTATATACCCATTTATTCATTTTTTGCCATAGTTGTATGACTTCTTTATCTCCTTTTTCCCAATTTTGTAACATGTTTATGGCTTGGTTTTGTATGGGTGTCTGTTCTTGTTGTGGGTCATTGTGTCTGACCATAGCTGCTATTTTATGTATTTTTTCATAGAGTACATAAAATTTGCCTACAAAATGATCACCTTTCATTTGGGAAGAGCTAGGGGTTTCATCTAAACCAAAAAGCTGATAGGCTACCATTGATTTACAGATATGTATGCCGCGGTCATTAATCAAATTTACTTTTACAACATCATGTCCTAAGGCAGATAATATGTTGGAAATTGCATCTCCTAAAAATATATTACGTAAATGGCCTAAATGTAATGGTTTATTGGTGTTAGGTGAAGCATATTCTATGGCTATTTTTCGTTTTTTTTCTTTTACTATGCCTAGGTTTTTATGGGTATAAAGCTGTTTAAAAGCATTAATCCATGTAGAATCATGTAAAGAAAGGTTTAAAAATCCTTTTACTACCTGATAGCTGATAATAATGTTTTTATCTACTAAATATTTTCCTATATTTTGGGCTATATCCTGAATATTATTATCTACTATATTTTGCCAAGCATGTACTGCCACAGTGTGTGACCCTACAAAATTTTTAGGTGTAGGCATTATTCGGATGTTTTGTATTGGTATATTTTTCTGGTATTTTATAGTAAATGCTTTTTGTATACCTATTTGTATTTTTGTGTTGATGTTTTGCATTATAGTTTTGTGAAGCATAAGTAGTTCTAAAATTAGTATTTTTGATGAAAAAAAATATAAAAACCATTTTTACCTGTCAACATTGTGCCACAACTTACCCTAAGTGGCAAGGCAAATGTGATGGCTGTTTGTCTTGGAATACTATAGAAGAAGTTGTAAAGGATAATACATCTATATCTTCTTCAAATTCCATATTGCCATTGACACATCATCCTCAACCTTTAGATGCTATTGCATGTGCTGAAGCACCACGTATTCTTTGTCAAGATGCAGAGTTGAATCGTGTGCTGGGTGGTGGTATTGTTATTGGTTCTGTAACACTTTTGGGTGGAGAGCCAGGTATAGGTAAATCAACAGTCTTGTTACAAAATGCTATTTTTTTAGATGAAATCAAAATTTTATATGTATCAGGAGAAGAAAGTGAACTTCAAGTGAAGTTACGTGCCAATAGATTAAGTGAAAAAAAAGTATCGCATTGTTATATTTTGAATGAAACATTGTTAGAAAATATTTTGACACATGTAGATCACCTTCATCCTAATTTATTGATTATAGATTCAATACAAACAATATATACTGAACAGTTATCTACATCTGTGGGTAGTGTAGCACAAATAAAGGCTTGCACAACCGTATTAATGCAGTTGGCAAAGCGACAGCATTTGCCTATAATATTAATTGGCCATATTACTAAAGAGGGTATATTGGCAGGGCCAAAGGTACTTGAGCATATGGTAGATACTGTGTTGCAGTTTGAAGGGGATAGGCATTTATCATATCGTTTATTACGTACACTTAAAAATCGTTTTGGCTCAACAGATGAATTAGGCATTTATAAAATGTATGGAAATGGATTACAAGAAGTATCGAATCCATCATCATTATTATTATCACATCATGAGAAGCCTATGAGTGGGGTAGCTATAGGCACATCTTTAGAAGGGAATAGGGTTTTGCTTATTGAAACCCAAGCTTTGGTAAGTCCTACAGCATATGGGCATGCGCAGCGGAGTGCTACAGGGTTTGATCAAAAACGTTTGCACATGTTGCTAGCAGTATTAGAAAAGCGAGCAGGGTTACGTTTGGGAGTTCAAGATGTATTTTTAAACATTACTGGTGGTATTCGTGTTGATGATCCTGCTTTAGATTTGGCATTATGTATGGCTATGGCCAGTGCATACAAGGGTCTTGCTTTACCTGCTGAGGCTTGTTTTTTGGCAGAAGTAGGGCTTAGTGGAGAACTGAGGCGTGTAAATAGGATAGACAACCGTATAGCAGAGGCTAAGCGTCTTGGATTTAACCAGATATATATGGCAAAGCAAGATGTTGCAAAAAAGTATGAAGCAGTAGATCTTTCAATTTTTTCTACCTTAGAAGAGGTTCTTTTGGCTTTGTTTTGATATTTTGTTTGATTGTAGAAATTTTTAAAGAATGTGATCTAGTAGATTTTAGATCTATTTGTTTGTATAAAATTTTTTTGTAATCTGATGATTTTTGGGGAACTATAATATATAATCAAAGTAACTGAAAAAGAAGCCTATGAGGCTATACAAAAAAACAACTAAAACACTAAAATAAATAATAATATAGAATTTAAATCTTTAAAAAGCCAACCAGAACAACTCCTTAAACACAGTCAAAACACAATAAAATATACTTTATCTCATCCCTAATTAATCTGTACAATAAAAAAAATAAATTTTAAGTCAACAATCAGAAAAAATGTAAAATGTTGAATTGAGAGTATACTTATTTTCAGTTTATTTCAATTAGATTTATTATATTGATTTTTTTATAAAAATATATTAAAATTTACATTTTTTTCTACTGTATTTATCAGAATAAAAAATATACACTCTCAACATTTTAAAAATTATTGCTTAATTATATGGATATTTTAATAATGGTATTGCAATTTATTGTAGGGTTAACTATTATAGTAGGCTTGCATGAATTAGGACATATGCTCTTTGCTCGATTCTTTGGCATGCGTGTAGAAAAATTTTCCATAGGATTTCCACCAAAAATATTTAGTTTTAAAGTTGGCCATACTGAATATGCTATAGGAGCCATACCTTTAGGCGGATCAGTAAAAATAGCTGGTATGCTAGATGAATATTTAGATCAAAAGCAATTGAATGAAAAACCAAAACCTTGGGAATTTTCTGCTAAACCTGCTTGGCAAAGATGGTTAGTTATTATGGGAGGTATTATTTTTAACATTATCTCTGGAGTTATTATCTACATAATTTTGACTTTTTCTATAGGAGAACAATATGTCTCTAAAAATGAAATGAATAAACATGGTATTTATCCTCATGAATTAGGAAAAGAAATAGGGTTTCAAAAAGGAGATAAAATAGTAAACATAGGAGGAAAAGATTTTGAAAAATTTGATGATACTATGAATCCTTATCATTTTTTAAATGAAGGATATTATACTGTGTTAAGAAATGGAGAAACAATTACCATTCAATTGCCTGAAAAATTTGTAGAAAAATTAGCACAAAAAAAACAGCCATTTATAGAAGCTCTTTGTCCATATGTAGTGGAAAAAACAGCCCCAGGGAGTACAGCAGAAAAAATAGGTCTCCAGAATGGAGATAAAGTTGTATCTATAAATGGATATCCTGCTTCCTATTTTCAAGAACTTACTCATCTTTTAATGCAGTTTAAAGGACAAAAAGTACAAATAATTTATGAAAATAACCAATCTTTAATAGAAAAAGAAGTAATAATTAATGCTAATGGTAAGTTAGGTTTTTACCCGAAGCTTTTATTGTCATTTCAAAATAAACAATATAACTTAGTAGATGCCGTAATAATAGGTACGCAAAGGGCTTTTGATGTTGTATGGACAAATGCCATAGGATTAACAAAAATTTTTACAGGAAAAATATCAGCATCTCAATCCTTAACAGGGCCTATTGGTATTGCTAAAGTATTTGGTACAAAATTTAATGCTATTCATTTCTGGCAGATAATAGGTTTTTTATCCATGGTTTTGGCTTTTGTTAATTTTCTCCCTATACCTGCCTTAGATGGAGGACATAGCTTATTTTTACTATATGAAATGATTGTTGGACGTAGTTTGCCTACAAAGTTTTTAATAATCGTACAAAAAATAGGCATTTTACTTCTATTATCTTTAGCCTTATACACTATATTTAATGATGTCTCTAAATTTTTCTAGATAGGTGTAAAATTATTTTGGTACAATTTTTGATCATACTCTTATCAATAACATTAATAATATGCAACCCCAAATTATGCTTGAAGATTCATTCAAATCTCCTTTAGTATCTTTTGATCATCCTCATTCAGATTATATTCTGCCTGTATTTTTTACTTTTTCTGAACATAGTAGTGAAGAGGCTGAAAATCTTAGTCAAAAAGAAAACATACCTTCAATTTTACCTATTTTACATGAAATTAACCTTGTTGTATTGCCTAAAATTGTAATACCATTAATATTAAAACATGAACAAAGTGTAGAAATAGTGCAGCAAGCTTATGATAATGATGAAAGCATAGGCATAATACCACAAAATAAAAATATTTTTTTTTCACATGGCATCACTGCTACGGTACTTAAAATATTAGAACTTCCTGATAAAAGAAAAGTAGCTATTATTAAAGGTAATACAAGGTTTGAAGTAAAAAAAATTATACAAGAAGAAACAAAAATTTTTGCAAAAATAAAATTGCTAAAAGAAAAATTATTAGATAAAAAACAGCCAAAAGTAATAGCACTCATAGATAAAATTAATGAAGTATCTCAAAAAATGTTTTCCCATCTCAAAGATGAAGTAGGTGGATTAGAAGAACTTCAGGAAAATATGAAAAAAATAAAAGATGATAATTTTTTAATTAATTTTTTGTGCTTTAATTTAAATACTGATACTATACAAAAACAAAAATTATTGGCTATTGATGATGTAGAAGAAAGAGGTCTCTATCTAATAGAATACTTGCTTAAGAAACAAGAAATGGCACACATACAAAAAGAAATGCACCATAAATTGTATGAAAATATAAAAAAAGACCAAAAAGATTTTTTGTTAAAGCAACAAATTAAAGTATTACAAAAAGAATTAGGTGATCAAGATGAAGAGTCTGAAATAGAAGAATTAAAAGTCTTAGGTAGTAAAAAGAAATGGCCAGAAGAAGTTGCTGAGTATTTTTACAAAAATTTAGATAAAGCAGAACGTCTTCATACACACTCTTCAGACTATGCTACTTATATTAATCATGCAGAATTATTTTTAGAATTGCCTTGGCAGGTTTATACTAAAGACAATTTAGACTTGGTTAGAGCAAAAAAAGTTTTAGATAAACATCATTATGGATTAGATAAAGTAAAAGAACGTATTATAGAATACTTGGCTGCTGTAAAATTAAAAAAAAATATGAAAGGTCCTATACTCTGCCTTTATGGACCTCCTGGTGTAGGAAAAACATCTTTAGGCGAATCTATAGCCAAAGCACTCAACAGAAAATATGTAAAAGTATTTTTAGGTGGTCTGCAAGATGAAGCAGAAATTAGAGGACATAGAAAAACTTATGTTGCTGCTATGCCAGGAAAAATTATACAGCATATAAATAAGGCTAAAGCTAGTAATCCTGTAATGCTGCTAGATGAAATAGATAAGGTAGATAGTCATTTTAGAGGAGATCCTTCTTCAGCATTGCTAGAAGTGCTAGATCCTGAACAAAATAATACTTTTGTAGATAACTTTTTAGAAGTTCCTTACGATTTATCACAGGTTTTATTTATTACTACTGCCAATTCTTTAGATACTATTCCACGTCCTCTACGTGATAGAATGGAAATTATACCTGTAAATGGATATACTATAGAAGAAAAAATGTTTATTGCTCAAAAATATTTGATTCCTAAACAAAAGAAAAATCATGGGCTAAAATTTCGAGATCTAACTATAGATATTAAAGCTATAAAAAAAGTTATAGAAGAACATACAAAAGAGTCAGGAGTAAGAGAGCTTGATAGAAAATTAGGCAAAATTGTAAGAAAAATTGCTAAAAATATTGTTTTAGAAGAAGAATATTCTAAAAAAATAAATACTAAACATATCCATCAACTTTTAGGAAATGCTACTTTTGATAAAGAAATATATCAGCATATCGATATTCCAGGTGTAGCTATAGGGTTAGCATGGACTCCTGTAGGAGGAGATATTCTCTTTATAGAGTCTTCGCTCAGCCAAGGTAAAGGCAAGCTCACATTGTCTGGTCAGCTAGGCGATATTATGAAGGAATCTGCTATTACAGCACTTTCTTATATAAAAGCCTATGCAGAGGCATATGGCATAGATAATAGGGTATTTCAACAATATGATTTACATATTCATGTACCAGCAGGGGCTATTCCTAAAGATGGTCCTTCTGCAGGTATTACGCTATTTGTTTCTATACTATCCCTCTATACCCAAAGAAAGGTAAAAGAAAAATTAGCCATGACAGGAGAAATAACACTTAGAGGAAAAATTTTACCTGTAGGTGGTATTCAAGAAAAAATTTTAGCAGCAAAACATGCTGGTATTAATACAATACTACTGTCAAAAAAAAATGAAAAAGATATTTCTGAAATAAAAAAAGAATATATTGAAAATATAAATATAAATTATATAGACAGTATTTCTGAACTAATTGCTCTTGCACTACAAAAAAATAAAGAACCAAATAGTAAGGTATGGCAATTTACAAAGTGAAAAAAATATTTCTAAATAAATAATATGCATATGCATGAAAATCAGTATTATTTAACTCCTAAAGCTATAGTAGATATTTTAGATAAATATATTGTAGGTCAAAATAAAGCTAAAAAAAATGTTGCTATAGCATTAAGAAATAGATGGCGAAGGATACAGCTAGACACAGAAATACAAAAAGATATTATACCTAATAATATACTTATGATAGGTGCTACAGGTGTAGGAAAAACAGAAATAGCAAAAAGATTAGCTAAAATAGCTAATGCTCCTTTTGTAAAGGTAGAGGCCTCTAAATATACTGAGGTAGGTTATGTAGGTCGTGATGTAGAAAGTATGGTAAGAGATTTAGTAGAAAATGCCATGCATATTGTGAAAACAAAACACAAAAAAAATATCAAAAAAAAAGCAATGCAAAATGTTGAAAATATCATTTTAGATGCTTTAGTACCCCCTATAATACAAGATCAAAAAATAAATCAAGAAGACGAAAAAGTGAATAATGAAAAAACTAGGCAGCAGTTTCGAGTGAAAATACGTTCAGGTGATCTAGACAATAAAAAAATACATATAAAAATAGCTTCTAAGCAACAGAAATCAGGATTTGGTATGATAGGAGGAGGTATGATGAATGAATCATCTTTAATCCATTTACAAGATATGCTTAGTGGTATGCTTCCCCAAAAAGAAAGAAAGAAAAAGGTAACTATAGCAGAAGCAAAAAAGTTACTTATAGAACAAGAAAGTACTAAATTAATAGATATGGATAAAGTAAAAGAAGAAGCTATAGAAAAATCTCAATCTATGGGTATTGTATTTATAGATGAAATAGATAAAATAGCAGAAAAATTTGCTAAAAAAGGAGGTCCTAATGTGAGTAGAGAAGGTGTACAGCGTGATCTTTTACCCATAGTAGAGGGAAGTGCTGTACATACAAAATACGGAACTGTAAATACAGATCATATATTATTTATTGCTGCAGGTGCATTTCATGTTGCAAAACCTTCTGATCTTATACCAGAGCTTCAAGGCAGGTTTCCTATAAGAGTAGAACTGGATAATCTTACACAAAAAGATTTTTATCGTATACTTCAAGAACCTAAAAACGCCTTAATTAAGCAATATCAATTGCTCTTTGAAGCAGAAAACGTACATATTCATTTTGAAGAAGAAGCATTAAAAGCTATTGCAAAAATAGCTTTTGAAATCAATGAAAATATAGAAAATATTGGAGCAAGAAGGTTGCATACTGTTATGAGTCATTTACTAAATGACTTCTTGTTTGATGTACCTGACATGATTAAAGCCAAATCAAAAATTACTATAAATCAACCATTTGTAATAGAAAAATTACAAAAATTAGCACAATGTAAAGATACAAGTGAATATATTCTTTGATATTTTTAATATATTGAAAAATTTGAATATTACAACTGTAACCATAAAATTAATAAAAGCATGAAAAAAATATTTCAAAAACTGTCATTAATCTTTATTGTACCCCTATATTTTATGCCATCTACCATGGCACAGCCTTCTATATGGAGAAAATTAATGCATGAATTTAACTTCAGTTTTGGTGTTGAACCATCATTTATAGATCATACTATAAATATTATAAATAAAAAAATGCTTTTGCAGGGTAATGATTTATATATTATTGATCATGAAGAATATTATTTAACTCGTTTTCTATATAATAGCTATAAAAAAGCATTAGACTTTGAAATAGATTTAGAAAAAGATCTCGAATCTATGGATCAAGTTGATATGACTATTAGTGGACAAAATGTTATATATCCTATCTATTTGGGAATACATACTGATATAGCAAAAAGATTAAGGATAGGTTTTAGAACAAGATTATGTGTACACACCATAAAAAAATTATCTTATACTTTCTATGATATTCTTGAAGAAGAACATAAAAAAAATTACTTGGTTAAAAAACCAACAACATATTCTTTAGCTTTTTTAGCACAACTAGGATTTATATTTTATAATAGTACACAATATAGATTTCTACTAGAATATAATGGAGGAATATCATTAGCCTATACTCGATTAAAAGATATACACTATAAACAACAAAAAAATAATTACTATGCTTATAATTTTATTCATAAGATAAGTATGAACATAGAAAAAAAGATATCTTCTTGTGTATCATTATCATTTAAACCACATTATGAATTTCCTTTTATATTTGAAAATAGTCTTGTAAAATCAAATAAAACTGCTGTAATACTTTCTTACAAAAAATTTGGTATAGAATTTGGTATTACTATATGTCCTCCATTATTACCCAGATGTAAAACAAAATATTGCCATATAGAAAAGGACCATATACATAATAAAAAAATATTTAGAGGTATATCTATATTTAAGGGAAAAGATAAATATGGCAATTTTAATTATACATCATAAACTTTATTTCTATTTTTAATGTATCGGTATTTTATCAAAAAAATTCTATTTTTTTTTGATCCTGAAAAAATACATCATTTTTTTTTTTATTTTATCTGGATTATTTACAGAATACCCTGTATAAAAAAATTGCTTTGTAGTATATATTGTGTAAAAGATAAAAGACTTGAAAAAAAAATTTTTGGCATTACCTTTGCCAATCCAGTAGGCCTAGCTGCTGGATTTGACAAAAATGCACAAATGATTGGTCCTTTGTCTATGTTTGGTTTTGGCTTTATAGAAATAGGTACAATTACGCCTAAAAATCAACTTGGACAAGATAAACCACGCCTTTTTCGTTTGCCTAAAGATGAAGCTTTAATTAATAGAATGGGTTTTAACAATGATGGTTTAGAAGATATTGTAAAGCGATTAAAAAAAAATAAGAATTCTATTGCACTAGGTATTAATATAGGTAAAAATAAAGATACACCAAATAAAAATATAATAGCTGATTATTTAGCTTGCTTTACTGCTTTAAGTCCATTTGCTAGCTATATAGTGGTTAATATAAGTTCACCCAATACGCCAGGATTAAGAAAATTACAGTATAAAAGTGTATTGTTTACACTGTTAGAACAAATACAAAAGATAAATCATAAAAAAATTCCTATACTCATAAAAATATCACCAGATATTACAGAAAAAGAAATTGATGATATTATTACTGTTGTAAAAGAACAAAAAATAGCAGGTATTATTGCTACTAATACTACAATATCAAGAGATAAACTCAAAACAAGCCAAGAAAAAATTCATTCTATAGGAATGGGAGGGATAAGTGGCTATCCATTAAAAGATAGGTCTACAGCTATAATAAAATATATTTCCCAAAAAACTGCAAATACTATACCTATTATTGCTTCAGGAGGTATTATGTCTGCAAAAGATGCTATAGAAAAAATTGAAGCAGGGGCATCATTAATACAAGTTTATACTGGCATGATTTATAAAGGCCCAGGCTTAATAAAAGCTATTAATAAAGCCATTTTAAAAAAATATTTTGATGAGAAAATATAATATGGCTAAAAATACTCCTATAAAAAAGAAAGAACAGAGTAAGTATTGGTATAAAGATAAAAGAATACCTTTAATTTTTGGTATTACAATGCAGGGTATAGCTATATTTTTATTCCTTGCTTTTTTTTCTCACTACTTATATGAACAGGTAGATCAAAGTATGGTGGAAGCTTTTATTACTCAAAATATTACTATTCAAAAAGTGAAAATACAAAATTGGCTAGGTCTATTAGGGGCTATATGCGCTTATTATTTTGTTTTTAGATGGTTTGGCATTACAGCATTTTTTATTCCTCTGCTTTGTTATATATTGGGTCATCAATATGTATATAAAAAAAAGATTGGATTGAAAATTTTTTTTTCTTTTGTATTATTTTTTATTCTTTGGCTGAATATTTTTTTAGGATTTTTTTATACTGTTTTTAAGTATGATATAGCATTTAAGTTACTTGGTGGCATAGGTTTTTTTTTAGCTGTTCCGCTGTATAATTTTTTGGGTTGGGGTATTTTACTTTTGCTTATTGTTTCTTTCATAATTTTTATCATATATTTTTTCAATGTTACTTCCTTAGGGAGTAAAAAGTTCTTTTCTCTTAGGCTCAAGAAATTAAATAAGCAAAAAAGATCAGAAAAATATGCAAAACCAGTATTGCCAAATGAAAATTTATTGTATACACAAAAAAAAGAGATAGATATAGAGGAAAATAAAAATTATAAACCCATAAGTTCAGTAAAAAAAAATGTTGAAAAAACTGATTTTTTAGTAAAAAAAAATGACTTTGTTGAAAAATTTTCATCAGAAGTAGAAAATTATGATCCTAAACTTGATCTTTCAGGCTACAAGTATCCTACTATTAACTTGCTTTCTCCACATGATAGTAATAGTCAGGTAAAAGTCACAAAAGATGAGTTAGAGGCTAATAAAGATAGAATTGTTACTACACTCATTAACTTTAAAATAAGTATTGCACACATTAAAGCTACTATTGGACCAACAGTTACTTTATATGAAATAGTGCCTGAAGCAGGTATTAAAATTTCTAAAATTAAAAATTTAGAAGATGATATTGCACTTAGTTTGGCAGCACTTGGCATACGTATTATTGCACCTATTCCTGGAAAAGGAACTATTGGGATAGAAGTGCCTAATACACAAAAAGAGATGGTATCATTACGGAGTATTTTGGCTACAGAAAAATTTATGAAAGGTACTTTTGAGTTGCCTATTGCTTTAGGCAAAACTATTGCCAATGAAATTTTTTTTGCTGACTTGGCTTGTATGCCTCATCTTTTAATAGCAGGGGCTACTGGACAAGGAAAATCTGTAGGGCTTAATGTGGTATTAGCTTCTTTGCTATACAAAAAACATCCTTCACAACTTAAATTTGTACTTGTAGATCCTAAAAAAGTAGAGCTTTCTTTATATAATAAGATTGAAAGACATTTTTTAGCTAAGTTACCTGATAATGATGAACCTATTATTACAGCAACAAAAGAAGTAATTCATACATTAAATTCATTATGTATGGAAATGGATAATAGATATGAATTATTAAAAGAAGCAGGAGTAAGAAATATAAAAGAATACAATGAAAAATTTGTACAAAGAAAACTTAATCCTCAAAAAGGACATCAATTTTTGCCTTATATTGTTTTGGTAATTGATGAGTTTGCTGACATGATGATGACTGCTGGAAAAGAAATAGAATTGCCTATAGCTCGTTTAGCTCAGCTGGCTAGGGCTATAGGTATTCATTTAGTGTTGGCTACACAGCGGCCTTCAGTAAATGTAATTACAGGTATTATAAAGGCAAATTTTCCTGTGAGAATATCATTTAGGGTAACTTCTAAAATTGATTCAAGAACTATATTAGATGCTGGTGGAGCAGAGCAATTGGTAGGACAGGGAGATATGTTGGTATCTATGAATTCTGAAATTATCCGATTGCAGTGTCCTTTTTTAGACACAGCAGAGGTAGAAAGTGTTTGTGCTTATATTGGTGGACAACGTGGATATGAATCTGCTTATATGTTGCCTAAGTATGAAGGAGAAGATAAAGAAGAAGGTCTAACAAAAAATTTATCAGAAAAAGATGATCTGTTTGAAGAAGCAGCAAAATTGATTGTTACGCACCAGCAGGGAAGCACATCGCTTATACAGCGTAAACTCAAGTTAGGATATAATAGAGCAGGTAGATTGATAGATCAGCTAGAAACAGCTGGTATTGTAGGTCCTTTTGAGGGGAGTAAAGCTAGGGAAGTACTTATTCAAGATGAAATTAGTTTACAAAAGTTATTACAAAGTTTATCAAAAATTTAATCTAAAAAAATAAATTTTTTGTACTAATACATTTATTTCTGTTATAATTAAATGGCAATACATATTTAATTTTTTAAAAAATATAATCAATTTAGCAGTTGTTGAATCTCTTTAGGATATAAAAAACGCCATTGTCCATAAGGTAAATTTTTTTTGGTAAGTGGGCCGTATATAGTACGATCTAGAGCTTTAATTGTATAACTAAGATATTCAAATATCCTTCTAATAATTCTATTTTTTCCACTATGCATAGTAATACGTATTGTTTTACGTGCTGTATCCATATAGTATATATGATCTACTTGAGCTATCCCATCATGTAACAGGAGCCCATTTTTTATTTTATCCATATCATTAAGCAATAAGGGCCTAGTTAAAGTAACTTGGTATATCTTAGTAGTATTAGATGATGGATGTGATAGTTTTTGAGCTAAAATTCCATCATTGGTTAACAATAATAGTCCTGTAGTATTTCTATCTAATCTGCCTACAGGATATATTCTTTGTATTTTTTTGTGATGTATTATATCGACTACAGTTTTTCTTTTTTGTGGATCTTTTAATGTTGTAATTGTATTTTTAGGTTTATTTAATAGTATATAAGTTTTGTTTTCTGGTATAATTGTTTTATTTTTATATTTTACAATATCATTATCCTGTATAGTATAGCCCAGCTGTAACATTGCTTTACCATTTACAGTTATATTGCCAGCTATAATTTGTTTATCAGCAGCTCTTCTGGAACATATTCCTGCTTGTGCAAGCAATTTATTTAAGCGCATTTTTACCTTCTATAGAATATAGCGTATGAGGTACTGCTTTTAAACGTTCTTTATCTATCAGCTGCTTAGTAACTGTGCATATGCCATAAGTACCATTAGATATTCTTATAAGTGCTGCGTCTAGCTGATCAATAAATTTTTTTTGTCGTAAAGCTAACTGATTCAAGCTTTCTTTTTGAATTGTTTCTGGACCATTTTCTAAATTATTATTTTCAGTTTGTATTTTAGCACCAAAATTTTTGATAGATTCTTTAATAAATAGTAATTCTTGCATAGCTTTTTCTCTTTTTACAAGAATATTTTTTTTAAATTCTTCTAGTGCTTCTTGGGAATATTTTTTTTTTTGCATATATCTAAAAATAATTAAGATAAAAATTTTATGCAATAATATTTAATAGGAATATTATTTTTACAAAACATATGTAATAATAATAAAATATTATTTAGCAATATATTATATGGAAAATCCCCAAGAAAAAATATATAAAATAGCACTCTATTTGATAAAAGGTATTGGTAATAAAATATTTAGACAACTGATCCATCATTTTGGTTCTGCAAAAATAGTATTTGATGCAAAAGCCAAGGCCTTATATGGGATAGCAGGTATAGGTAAAAATTTAGCTACAGAAATTACAAAAAAAACAACGATAAAAAAAGCTGAAGATATTTATCAGAAACATCAGAAAAATAATATCCAGATAGTCACATATAATGATAATAACTATCCTAGTTTACTCAAAAATATTCCAGATAGTCCACCAATTTTATTTTTTAAAGGAAGTAAAAATGTAAATAAATACAGAGTATTGAGCATTGTAGGTACAAGAAAAGCAACAAGCTATGGTAAAAAAGTAGTAGAAGAAATTATATATGCCTTAAAAAATCAGGATATACTTATTGTAAGTGGTTTAGCTTATGGTATAGATATTTATGCCCATAAATTGGCATTACAGCATGGTATACCTACATTAGGTATTTTGGCCAGTGGATTAGATATTATCTATCCTAGTGAACACAAAAATACAGTTAAAAATATGATACAATGTGGAGGAGTTATGAGTGAATATACCTTAGGAACACCTCCTGATACGCATCATTTTCCTGCAAGGAATAGAATTATAGCTGGCATAAGTCAAGCCACTATAGTAATAGAAGCACAAAAAAAGAGTGGAGCATTAATTACTGCAAGTTTGGCTAATGATTATAATCGAGATGTATTTGCAGTACCAGGAAATTTATATGATGCTTATTCTACAGGCTGTAACCATCTTATAAAAACACATCAGGCCAATGTATTTACAAGTGTTCAAGATATATTTTATATCTTGAATTGGTCTAAAAAAAATTTTTTTAAGCAGAAAAAAAAAATACAGCTTACAGCAGTAGAAAAAAAAGTAGTACAGTGTTTAACACACAATCAAGTATTATCTATTGATGAGTTACATTATAAAACGCAAATAGCTATTACCCATTTGCCCTGTATTTTACTTGAATTAGAGCTAAAATCTGTAGTAATAGCTTTGCCAGGAAAAAAATTTAAACTTTTTTTATAAAAACCATAAAAAATTTTTAATTTTGTATGAACACTTAAAAAAAAAGACTCTATAAAAAAAGAAAACTGTGTGTTCTATAACAAAGTTTATACATTTTATGTATATAAAGTTATATTTTAGGGTAGATTTTTGTAATATTTAAAATATAGGTATCTATTTAAAAATATATCTACAATACAAAATTATTAGATTTATTTTTTTGATCTATATTATTTGCATTTTACTCCTCAAGATTAGAATATTAAAATATTCTAATCAACACTGTTAAATTGATAATATAATGAATAATTATCCTCTAGGGTGTATCGGCTGTTCTTAAATTATAAATCTTAATCGTATCTTTCTATATATTTGTTTAGTTAATGAATAAAAATAATGACTGAAGAAAAAAAAATAACTATATATGTTCCTCATGTTGGTGAGTCTATTACTGAAGTAACTTTAGCCTATTGGAGTAAAAAATCTGGTGAATTTGTAGAAAAAGAAGAAATTATTGCCGAAATAGAGTCTGATAAAGCTACTTTTGAGATTCTTGCTGAAATATCAGGAGAATTAAAAATTTTAGCTCCAGAAGGTACTACATTAGCTATTGGCAGTGCTATTTGCACGATTACATCACATGATAATGAAAAAAAACAGGTCAAAGAAAATGATGCAAAACTAAAAGAAATAGAAAAAGTACCAAATCTATCGGTTATAAAAAAAGTTTCTCCATCGCCAATTGCAAGTAAAATTTTAGCTGAAAAAGGTGTAGACCCTACACAAATACAGGGGACAGGTCCTCAAGGGAAAATTATTAAACAAGATGCTATTTTAGCTACTAAAATGTCTATTCCCCCTCATGCTAACCAAGTATCTACATTTTTGGAAACCCATGCTAATGTGTCATCTGTTAATCATGCAAAATCAAATTTTGATTCAACATTAGCTCATGACTTTCGTTACACTCCTATACTTACAACATTTGATGAGGTAGATATGGAGCCTATACTACAGTTGAAAAAAAAGTATAAAGAAATATTACAGAAAAAATATACGAATAATATAAGTTTACTGTCTTTTTTTGTTCATGCTTCTTGTATTGCTTTAAAAGAATATCCTAAAATAAATGCTTCTTTAAAAGATAACCATATTATTCATCCTGATTTTTATAATATTGCTATATCAATGTATACAAGCAGTGGTTATGTAGCACCTAACATAAAACAGGTAGAAAAAAAGTCTTTAGATGAGATTGAAAAAATATTTCAAGCTTTGGAAAAAAAGGCCCAATCACAACACTTAACAGTAGAAGATATAACAGGTGGTACTTTTACTATTATGTATAATAGTAAAGCAGGTGCTATGTTTGCTACTCCTATGGTATATTCATCACAGGTAGCAACTTTAGGTCTATATAACACTATTGAAAAACCTGTGGTAAGCAATAAATCTATTGTGATTAAGCCAATTATGTATATTGCACTTTCTTATAATAGCCATATTGTAGATGATAAATCTTCTATAGATTTTTTAAAAAAAGTAAAATTTTTGATAGAAAATCCTTTAAATATATTATTGGCTAGATAAGCTTGCTAACAAAAAATATTTTATTTTAGATATCTAAATACTATTGCTATGATTTTAAAAAAAAAAATTAATACTATTAATACTATATTACTTGGCCCTCCAGGATCAGGTAAAGGAACTCAAAGTGAAAGAATTATTTTACGATTTGGTTATGTACATCTATCACCTGGTATTTTGTTTCGCAAACATGTAGCAGATCAAACAGCATTAGGAAAAAAAATACAAATACCTATGCAAAATGGTGAATTGCTTGAAGATAATCTTGTAATAGATATTATGCATCAAACTATAACAAGTATAGGTTCAAGAAAAGGATTTTTATTTGATGGTTTTCCTAGAACATTAGTACAGGCTAAAGCTTTAGATGTATTGATGCAAGAAGAAAAAGAAAAAATAGATCTTGTAATTGTTTTAGATGTACCAGAAGAAGAAATTATAAGAAGGCTAAAAGATCGATCAATAAAGCACCAAAGGCCTGATGATCAAGATGAAATAAAAGTATCAACACGAATTAAGACATATTACCAAAATTTGCCAGCATTATTAGAATATTATAAATCTAAGGCTATTCATGTTGATGCAGATAAAGAAAAGCAAGAAGTTTTTAGATATATAAAAAATATTATTGAAGTAGTAATATAGTTTTTTTATTGCTATAACCTTATAATCTACTTAGCTGATGGCGGCTGTTCAAAATTTTATTGACTATACTCATATTTATCTTCGTGCTGGAAAGGGAGGAGCTGGAGTAGTACATTTTCGTAGAGAAAAGTTTTTACCTAAAGGAGGTCCAGATGGTGGTAATGGTGGTAATGGTGGCAATATTTATTTGCAAGGGAATAAACAAATTTTTACCCTACTGCATTTAAAATACAAAAAGCATATTTTAGCAGAGAATGGCAAATATGGAGGAAGGCAACGTGCAAATGGTGCTAATGGAAAAGATATATTAATAGAGGTACCATTAGGTACTGTTGTACATAGTGAAGAAAAAAAAAATATTTTATCTGTAGATGAACACAAAAAGAAATATCTTTTAATGCAAGGTGGTAGAGGAGGGTTAGGAAATGCCTATTTTAAGTCTGCTACAAAACAAACTCCTCGTTATGCACAGCAAGGAAAAAAAGGTCAAGAAGCAATGATCACTTTTGAGCTTAAGCTCTTAGCTGATGTAGGTTTAGTAGGTCTTCCTAATGCAGGTAAGTCTACTCTACTCGCTACTGTATCGGCAGCTAAACCTCTAGTAGCTGAATATCCTTTCACAACGCTTAAGCCAAATCTTGGTATTGTGAAATACCGTGATAATTACTCTTTTGTTATGGCAGATATTCCAGGTATTATACAGCATGCTTCTTCAGGTAAAGGTTTAGGTCTACAGTTTTTACGTCATATAGAAAAAAATAATGTGTTACTATTTTTAGTATCTTTAGAAGATGAAAATGTTATACAAAATTATAACATTTTATTAAAAGAGTTGGCATTATATGATCCTGAATTATTAAATAAACAAAGGGTTTTGGTACTTACTAAAGCAGATCTTATAGAAGATGAAAAGCAAAAAGAAATATTGAGTATGCTTAGTAAAGCCTTATCTTTACCAGTGCTATGTATTTCTGCTGTTACGCATCAAGGTATTAATACGCTAAAGGATAAAATATTTGCTTTGCTGCAAGAATAAAATAGAGAGAACGCAATTTACTTTATTTTTTCTATTTCTTCCAAACTTAAGCCTGTTGCTTGGGATATTTGTGTCTCTTGCATTCCTAATGATAACATATTTTTTGCTATACTTCTTTTTTCTTTTTTTTTACCCGCTTCATAGCTTGTTTTATGGCTTTCACGCAAATCTATCATGTCCAGTTTATAGCGGATATAGCCATTTCTTACTTCTTCATCCATGTTCAAGAAGTTGATTCTTTCTCGTATTTGGGCCATGTAAGGGCCTTGAAAATTTTGAGGGACTTTGCCATATTTTAACACATAGAGCCATTCATCTAGTTCATCTTCTAGCTTGTCTTGGTAATTGGGAACACATATTACAAAATATTCTGTATAAATATTTGGAAAATTGTATTTTTTTGTGTCTTTACTTAGTCCTCTGGCGTGATGAGGTTCTTTTTTTAGTGATCGAAATTCTGTTTTTCCATGGTAGATTGGGGATTCAAAAATATTCTCTGGGGGTAAATCAAACAGTAGCACAATATGGATGACTTTTGTTATGTTGACATAATCTACTGAACTGCTTATGCTATCTACTATGGTACGGGAGGTGTTAAAGCATGATTTGTGAAAAAAGTTTACTTTATAGGCTCTTTCTACTTCTATGATGTATTTGTTGCCATCTTTGTCTTCGGCCATGAGATCTGCTATAGATTTTTTGCTGTATTTTTTTTCTTTTGTGCTTTCTGGGTCTAATAGGCCTGTTATTTTTATTGGTTGATATTTCTCCACACTTATTAGATTGGAGAGAAAATTTTCTATTATGCCATAATTTTCTTTATTTTTGAGCAGATGTTTTATGGCATAGTCTAGGCTTATGAAGGGAGGGGTGTAATGTATTTTTTTTTGCATAAGTTTGTTATTTTATTTATGAAAAAATAACTGTTGGTTTTCTAAATACCATTTTAGAAAAAAAATAGAATTTTTATTCAAAAAATTGTACAGTGGTTTTTGAATTTTTGAATTTTTCCCTTTTTTTTAATTATTGTTTTGTCTTGCTTGAATAGATGAGCATTGTAATTTTTTACATAATTTGTAATCATATAATTACTCATTATCAGTATATCATTTTCTGCTTTTTTTATTTTTTCTAAACTCTCTTTTGCCTCTTTCGTATATCGATTATTTTTTCCATATTCTTTTAGAAATATATCATATGCTTTTTGTTGGTAATTTTTTGCTTGGGTGTAATCTTTTGTTTCATAATATAAAAAGCCTAGATTGGTGTATACTTTTGCTGTTTTAGGATGATCCTTTCCTAAGTGATTTTCATGAATATTTTTAGCTTGCTTTATATGGCTTTCAGCTAACTTATAGTTTTTAATATTTCTATAAAGATTTCCTAAATAATTATATGTAATCGCAATTAATGTATTTTGATTTTTATAATAATTTTTTTCTATTTTTAATGCATCTTCAAGTAATTTTTTAGCATTATCATATTTTTTTAAATGGCAGTAAGCATTTTCTAAATTTCTCATAGTTTTTGCAACTTCATAATGTTTTTCTCCAAAATATTCTTTTTTTATTTCTAGTGATTTATTAAAATAATCTTCAGCTGAATCGTATTTTCCTAGATTCATTTTACTAACTCCTAAATTTGCAAAAATTTTACTAATTGTATAATGTTTTTCTCCAAATTTTTCTTTTTTTATTTCTAATGATTTATTAAAATAATCTTCAGCTAAAGAATAATTTCCTAATAAGTTTTCTATATAACCCATATGATGATATATAATATCACGTTTTTTACTTTTTTTTCCTAAAATTTTCAATGCTTGCTTTAGGTAAGATTTTGCCTTACGAGGATTTTTTGATAAACTATATGTGGCAGAAATATTAATATAAATTTCAGCAAGTTCATTAGAACCTAATTTTATTCTTTTAGAAATGTTTAATGCATCACTTGCGTATGATCTACCCAATTTATGATTTCCTAAACGATAATAGGCTATTCCCATATAACTCAAAATTAATGGATTTCTTTCTTTGTCTAAAATTTTTAAAGATTTTTTTAGGTATTTTAGTCCTAAATTAGGGTATTGTATACCAAGAATTTGGTATGATCCCATTTTTTTCCACAATTCTCCTAACTTTTTTTGATCCAATATATCAGGAAATCCCTCTGCCAAATACTCTCCATGCTTTACCAAAGGAATAACACAAACGATATTTTGAGTATTTTTTTCATCATAATCTAATTGAGGTAAAAACCAATTGAATACTTGCTTATAATTCTGTTCATTGCTATTGGCTTGTTTTTGAAGTTCATGCAATGCCTCTTGCGTAAATCTATGAATAGCATAACTATCTTTTGATTGTTTTATGATGATATTGTAATCTACTAATAACTTTAAAGCTTCATCAATATGATCTATAGTGATAAAATAATTTTCAATAAATAATTCTACAGGTTTATTTTGTATTTTATTTCTTAGTCTTTCATTTTCAAATGTATTGCCCAAAGCAAAATTTTTCAATAGATTATACTCTATTTTATCAGGTGAAACATAAGCCAAAAGAGAAAGTAATTTTTTTATAATACCCTGCTTATCTTTTTTTTCTAAAGCTTCTACAGCCATAGAAACTGTAGTTAAAATGGTTTGTAAATCAGAAGAAGTTGTATTTTCAAATGATTTGATTTTTT
>CAWUJG010000003.1:0-69615 GCA_963922775.1 uncultured Cytophagales bacterium | reverse complement strand
ATTAAATATTCAAGGTACTTGGCATCTTGAAAATAAAATTTTTGATATCTTAAAAAATATTTTAAGGGAAAAAAAGTAGTAAAAAATGTTCAAAGATATAATCTTTAAGTTAATTTTTTGTATTTTTTTTGATATCTAAAAAAAACTATCAAAATACCCACTAAAATATAAGGTGTACAAAAAAGATACAAAATGCCTTTATTAAGTCCCAATGCTGTAGTAATATCTCCATTATTAGCATTGGTTTCCACAGTAGCTCTACACATAGCGCACTGTGCAAAACAAGGCTCAATTGATAAAAAAAATAACAAAAAAAAAGTAGTCAAAAAAAATAAATTTCTCATTTAGATCTTAAAAAAAGTTATACTGTTAAAATATTTAAAAAATATCATTTATGCAAATTCAAATAATCAATAACTCTACCCATGCCCTACCCCATTATGCAACTGAACAAGCTGCAGGTATGGATTTAAAGGCAAATATTATTAAAGATATACAACTGCTACCAATGCAACGGCAAAAAATAGGAACAGGCATGCATATTGCTTTACCTACAGGATATGAAGCACAAATACGTTCAAGAAGTGGACTCGCAGATAAACACGGCATAGTAGTATTTAATAGCCCAGGTACAATAGATGCCGATTATAGGGGTGAAATAAAAATATTATTAATGAATTTTTCTGATCAGCCATTTGTAATTAGCCATGGAGATCGTATAGCACAAATGGTAATAGCAAAACATGAAAATATTGATTGGAAAATGGTAACATTTTTAGAAAATACCAACAGAGGACAAAAAGGATATGGAAGTACAGGCATATAAAAAAAATAAATATGCAACTTATTATACCCATGGCAGGAAAGGGTACGCGCATGCGACCACACACTTTAACAACACCTAAGCCATTAATTTCTATTATAGGCAAGCCTATAGTAGCTCATCTTATCAAGCGTATTATTGCTGTTTGTCCTATAAAAATTAATACAATAGGATTTGTTATTCATCCATCTTTTGGTAAAACAGTAGAAAAAGAGCTAGGCTTGCTAGCAAAAAGTGTGAACAAAAAAAGTAAAATTTATTACCAAAATACTCCTTTAGGCACTGCTCATGCTATTTTTTGTGCACAAGAATTATTACATGATAAAGTAATTGTTGCATTTGCAGATACTATTTTTGAAAGTAACCAAATGTTTGATATTTCATTAGAAAGTATAATAGGCGTTAAAAAAATAAAAGACCCTACATCGTTTGGAATTGTTGAGACAAATAAAGAAAATAAAATTCAAAAATTTGTAGAAAAGCCTAAAAAATTTATTTCAGACTTAGCTATTATAGGTGTCTACTATTTTAAGCAAGCACAACATTTATTTAAAGCAATAGAATACCTTATTCATAAAGAAATACAAAAAAATGGTGAATATCAACTGACAGATGCATTAAAAAATATGCAAAAAAGTATACAGTTTACAGCACAACACATGGATGATTGGCTAGATTTTGGCTGTGTTACTGCTACATTGGAGGCTCACAAAAAAATTTTACAAAAAAAAAATAATTTAATTCAGTCAAATGATAACAACAATCATACAAAATTTATTCCTCCAGTATGGTGTGGAAAAAATGTACATATAAAAAATGCTGTAATAGGACCATATGTTTCTTTAGGAGATAATACTGTAGTAAATAAGGGAAAAATTTCTAATAGCATACTACAGGCATCAAATCATGTTGAAGATGCTGTTATTGAAAACAGTTTTTTAGGTGAATTTGTTAAAGTAAGTGGTGGTAAACTATGCCATAGTAGTGTAGGAGCATATAGCACAATAATTTATCAAAATTAAGTAAAAGTAAGCAACAAAGTAGTATCTTATTTTGAAAATATAACGAGCAAGGGACTATATTGGAGTTTGTAGAATAATCATATAACAAACTTTTCTAGGTTTTCAGCGTCTGCTTCTCTTTTTGCAAAGAGTATTTCTTTAAGAAATTCATGATTAAATTCTGGGTTTTTTTCAGATAGTTTACCAAGTTTAGCCCAATATTCTATTTGTCCTGTAATAGAAGAGCAATTTAATATTTTAGAAACTTTTTTGCCTCATTGAATATATGATTAGATATTTTAATGTTAGTTGTCATAATTTTATTGTTAAATATTATACGTAAATATAATTAATTTTGCTATTATTTTTTTTATAGCATGCCAATGCGTGGCAGTATGCCATGTAGCTGCATTGACTATGTCTATTTTTTCTTCTATTACATGCTCATAAGCTGTTTGTATTTAGTGCTTCTTGTGCTATGGATTTAAGTCATTTGCTTTGTTTTGGCTTATTTTCCAAAGTTAATCTTTTTTATCTATTAAAAATTTTTGAACAAAAACTTACTTTTTACATATAATTAATACTTAATTTAAAATTCATCCTCATTCAATTTACTACCATATAAATAGTATTCAGTATACATCTCATTTTCAACTATCTTGCGAGCAATATTACGCCATATTGGTATCATCCTTGTTATATCTTCCTCATTCGCAATTGCTATTCGCTTATAATCCTCAATATAGCTGTTAGTCAACAATTCTATCCTACTTTGCATTTCAACTATGTCAAAACCTCTAGGAAAATTTTTTTCACCTCTTGATCCATTCATCGCCTCTACACTAGCAGTCCATAGCAGTGCTAGTAATATTAATAAAAAATTATTTTTTGCCATATCTGCATGGTCTTAGGTTTGTGTATGTACTTGTGTCTTTATATATATTATTATAACTTAAATTTCCTAAAATTGTGATGAGGGTATTATCTTGCTGTGATGTAAGCCATAAAAGCAGCGGTCCGCCACTCATGCCTTGGAAGTTGGCCGGTTTAAGTTCCCTTGTAACCTTAATTTTTGCATCTTCCTTTTTCTCATCCTTCAGCCTAGTAATATCTTGACTGCCATACATAGCAAATATAGTACTTTCTATGGTGTCTAATTTGTTAATCTCTACCATCTCATTAATATCGTCTGCAGTTTTCCGCATATTTTTTCTTAATGATTTCACAATAGTCGTATGTGCAGGAAATCCAACCATCATATAACCCTTCTCTATATCTTTATCTAGCTTGAGTACCTCGCAACTCAATCCTTCATTGTATGTCGTGTAGTCTAGTAATATTGACTGACTTCCTTCATTGTATGGTCCTACTTCATTTGTAATAATCGGACTATTCAGGTCTATATATGCATAATCTACTGACGAATCGGGTACAGTTGGTTTTTCAAATGTTGGAATCGATTCTTGTTCGTTGGAATTCTCTTCAACTATTTTTATTTTTCATTTATGCTATATTTTTGCATATATTTATCATTTAACAGTAATTTTTGCTTTTCTTTTTATCTATTTTATGATGCTTTTCCTTCACTATCACCTTATAGTTTTTCTACTTTTTTTTCTTTCACGTCAAAATATTTTTTAGCCATTGTGTTTGGATTGATTTTAAATGAACTTTTTACTCTTTCTGTTGTTTATGCTCTTTTCCTCTCTAAAGCTATACACTTAAATGGTTTAGATTCCATTTTTTCAAAACACTGAAATTCATTATTATTATATGTTTTTGTTTTTATCAAAACTAAAACGTGTGACACTTAGGGTATAATCTTCTAAATAATTATCGATCTTATGATGCAGTAGACACCATATTGGCAGAAAATTCCACTTATATCTTGAATCAACGCAATATAAATATTAAACACTATACTTAAGGATTTTTTTCAAAATTATAAATCACTATCATGAATTCTTGCCTGTATACCTTGCATTCTCTCTAATGTTTGGTATTCTTTTGCTATAAATATACTTTTAGGAACAAGAGACGTAGTTATAAAATTTTTGATATCAAACTCTAGTAATTTTTCAATCCAGCTTTGTTTCGGACTATAGTATACTATGGAATAGTTTTGTTCAAGATTACATTGCTTTTTTGCTTGCTCAATAGATTCATACAACCCTCCTATAGTATCTACTAAACCATGCTTTTGAGCATCAATGCCAACCCATACCCTGCCAGAAGCTATTTTTTTGACACGCTCAATAGGTATTTTGCGCATATTCGCGACTTTATCAATAAAACTCTGATAACTAACATCTACATATTTTTGTACTTGATTTCTTTCATGCAATGTCATTGTTCTACTATTATGAAACATATCTGCAGATGGATTGGTTTTAACTACATCACTAGAAATTTTCATTCTATCTTTAATAAATTGATGAGGATTTAGCCATAAGGCAAAAACACCTATAGAACCTGTAATACTTGTGGCATTTGCTACAATATGATCTGCAGCCATAGCCATATAATACCCTCCAGAGGCAGCTACATTACCCATAGAAGAAACAACAGGCTTTTTAGTCTTTAGCCTCAAAATAGCATTCCAAATATTATTGGATGCTTGAGAAGATCCTCCTGGTGAATCTATTCTTAAAACTACACCTTTTATAGATTTATCTTTACCTAATTTTTTTAATAACTTTTCCATACTCTTATCACCTATACTTACAGCAGTGCTTTTTCCAGAAATAATATCACCTTGCGCTACAACCACAGCAATTTTATTTTTTGACTTTTTTTTTTGTTTATAAAATGTATAATATCTCTCGTAGTCTACAAAATAAGGTTTATCTTTAATACTAGATAACTGTTGGATCTTATTTTTTACTAATGATTTACTTTCTTTATCTCCTTTAACTATAACTTCAACTAAACTGTGTGCTTTTGCATCGGATATAGCAGACAAAGATAGATTGTCTATCGCATGATGCAATACTGTTTTATTGATATCTCTATTTTTAACTAAAAAACATAAAAAATGTTGGTATATACTGTTCATCCACTGTTTTTTTTGTGCTCTACTCTCTTCACTCATGCTTGTTCTCGTAAAAGGCTCTATAGCACTTTTAAAATTTCCTGCACGAAATACCAATGGTTCTATAGACATATATTGTAGTAACTTTTGATAAAAATATACCGTACTACTCAAGCCATTGAGCAAAAAAATACCTTCTTCATGTGCAATAATAGTATCTGAAACAGCAGCTAAATAATAGGTTTTATTATCATAAAATGTACTATAAGTTATTATAGGCTTTCCTGATTTTTTGAACTTAGATAGGCATTTACCAATCTCTTCTAACTGTGCCCATCCTATAGATATATCTTCCATACTAAGATATATGCCTAAAATATTTTTATCATGCATAGCATACTGAATAGTAGAAAGTACAATATTCAGATTGGTATTTTGTTTTTTTGGAGCCATTATATCACCTGGAGAATAATCTGTAACATTTCCTTTGAGCTTGAGATGCAAAATGCCATTTGGCTTAGAATAGTATTTTTTTATCTGGACATCTTTAGAAACAAAAACAAAAATACAAGCAAATAAAATGAAAAATGCCAGTATAATACTTAGGGTAGTAATAAAAATTTTTCTGAAAATATGAAGTAGAATATGCATAGCTAAAAAATCACAAATGTGAATACATAATAATTATAATCAATATATGAAATATAATCATTTTTTATGATTGTTTAAAAAATATTATTTTGTAATTTTTCTTCTTAATTTTTTAATCATTTTTCATCAAAATTTATTTTATAAAATGTATAATCATATTCGTTTCTAACGAAAATTTTTTTGTACAAAAAATCATCTTTAAATTCCTCCAAAATTATTTCACTTCAATTAACTATTCTTGTCTAGCTGTTCAATAACAGGCATAGCTAAGCCTGTGGCTTGGGCTATTTGTCTTTTGCTTATGCCAAGGGATAACATATTTTTAGCTATAGTTATTTTTTCTTTTTCTATACCCTTTTCCATACCCTTTTCCATTCCTTCTTTTCTACCTTTTTCAAAAGATTGTTCTAAAACAAGTGATTCATGACGAAGCCATTTTAAACGACCTTCATAAATATCGCGTTCTACATTAGTAAAATTCAGGCACGATAGGGTATGCAACGCTTTTTGCATATAAGGCGTATCTAGAGCATCGGGTAGAGGAACTTGGTCTAGTAGATTATGATGCGTTAAAAAAGATAGCCAAATGTCTAAACTATTTTTTAGCTTTTTTAGTAGAATATTAAGGTTTTCTTCTACTTGATCTGAAAATTTATTCAGCTCTATTATATGGATTTCTATATCTTTGAAATAATGGAGGTTAGTTTCCTTTTCTTTGAGGTGAAAGACATTATGGTATCTTTTTGTATCATGCAAGCAGGTAAAATTTAATATATGGATTCCTATGGATTTGTTTAAAGTTCTGTAGTTGTTTCCTTTTGTCAGCTGGCCTGTATAAAGGTTTGCCCAATAGTAGAGCGCTCGCTTTGCATAGTGTTCATCGTCTTTGAGTTGCATTTCTATGTTGAATACTTCTCCGCTAAGGCTTTGCGCTTTTATATCTAAGATCGAGAGTTTATCATCTATATAGTTTTGATAATTATAAGGATTCATCAATGTCAGGTCTTGTACTTGATCTTCGGGACTTACTATAGAGTTGATGAGCGAGATTAACAGGTCTTTGTTTTCTTCTATGCCAAAGATCTTTTTAAAGGCGATATCTATTTTCGGCGTGATGGTGCACATATTTAGGTATAATTTTTTATTGAAATTAAAAACTTAATTTACTATATATATCATACTAATTTATACAAAAAAATCATTTACTTCAATCTTTGAATAAAAATTCATGATACTACAAACAAAAAATATTAAATTTAATCACTAAATTTGGAATATTATCTAAACAATTGGCTCTATAATACTATATCATTTTGGAAACATTTTGGATTATACTTACTGGTACATTAATTTCAATGAATTGTTGTATTGTTGGCGTTTTTCTCATTCTGCGCAGAATGTCTATGATGGGTGATGCTATATCGCATGCTGTTTTGCCAGGTATTGTACTGGCATTTTTAATCACAGGCTCTCGAGATCCGCTGACTATATTATTAGGAGCAGGCATTTTAGGCATTATAACCCCAATCATCATCTATTTCTTCCACAAACAAATAAAACTTCATCTCGACGCCTCTATAGGCATAAATTTTACTTGGCTATTTGCCTTAGGCATAATCTTGATATCATGCTTCACAAAAAAAATAGATTTAGATCAAGAATGTGTCTTATATGGAGAAATTGCCTACGTACCCCTTGATTTATGGATTGTAAACAATACCATCAATATAGGACCAAAAGCAGTATATATCTCATTCTTCGTACTAATAATCAATGCATTTTTTATTACCCGATACTATCGCACCTTATATTTCCTTTCTTTTGACCAAACCTTTGCCCAAGCAGTAGGCATTAATATTACACTTTGGAATAATTTATTCATGTGCCTAGTATCATTAACCACAGTTACAGCTTTTGAATCTGTAGGAGCCATTTTAGTTGTAGCACTTTTGGTAGTGCCTGCTGCAAGTGCCTATTTACTTACCAAAAAATTAAACAAAATGATTATGCTATCATTGCTCTTTGGATGCCTTTCTACTATTGGAGGATATTACTTAGCATTATGGACTAATGGCTCTATAGCTGGAGCCATGTCTACTGTTGCAGGAATAATTTTTTTTATAGCCTTTATAGTACATCTTTTTAATAAAAGAAATATAACAACAAAAACGCTACATCAAAATAAAAAACTAAAACCCATAAAAATAAAATAATGCTCTAGGAGAGCCTAAATAAAAATTGACAATTCAAAGAATAATTTTATCTTTGTTTAGTTTAATATCTAGAGATTATTCACTTCTATATACTTTAATGCCTTTGCATTATACATAAATTATATTTATGATTAACATTCTAAATTAGAAAACATATAATTAAACATAACCATTAAATATATCATAACATGAAAATACAAGGAAGAATTATCAACATAAACGAAACACAACAAGTATCAGATACCTTTAAAAAAAGAGATTTTGTTATAGAATACACTGAAAATCCTCAATATCCTGAATATATATCTTTTCAACTCATTCAAGAAAGATGTATGCTCATAGATAATTATAAAATAGATGATATGGTAGATGTAAGCTTTAATTTGAAAGGAAGAAAATGGATTTCTCCAGAAGGAGAAACAAAATACTTCAACTCATTACAAGCTTGGCGTGTAGAAAAAATAAATGATAATGCACAAGAAAACAATACAACTCTACCAGAACAGCAAGAACAAGAAGATGATGATCTTCCATTCTAAAACTTTACAAATATTGTAGACCTTAACAAAACTTTATTATTCAATCACAAAATTTTACAGTGAAAGACAAAGATAATATTTAAGTAATACCATATTATTATAATTTGAATGAATATTAAAAGGTGAAAAATATATTTTATATACTTCTCTGTACTGTAACACCTACAGTACATTTACTGTCAAAAAAAAATCAAAAAAAAATTAAAATAAACTATCAAGCAGAAAAGCTACAAAATGGAATCATAAACAATGAAAAATGTAAACAACTCTTAGGCAACGTTGTCTTTAAACATGAAGAAACCTATATTTATGCGGACAATGCCTATTTTTTTGATCATAAAAATACCATTCAGGCTGAAGATAATGTTAAAATTGTTACCAACAATGGCGCAACAGTTATTACGGCTAACCATTTAATTTACAACACACAAGAAAAAAAAGCCCAACTACGCCATAATGTTACCTATACATCAGAAGAATCTTCTCTGTATACAGATAACCTAGACTATGATTATACTCAAAAAATAGCTTATTTTTTTGATGGTGGTAAACTTATACAAAAAGACAATTGCCTACAAAGCACAAAAGGATATTATTATGAAAAAAAAAATATGGCAAAATTTTATGATCAAGTCCATTTTGAAAATCAAGAATATGCCCTAGAATGTGCTACATTATTTTATAATACAAAAACACATATTGCCTATTTTAGGGGTAAAACAACTATTCATAATCATAAAGAAAAAACTACCATGTGCATTGATAATGGTGGAGAATATAATACAAAAACAGAAAAGAGTAACTTAAAAAGAAGCACTATAGAAAATGAAAAATACAGCTTGACAGCAAATAATTTAACCACAAATAAAGATACTCAAATACATACTGCTGTTGGTAATGTAGTTATGATAGATAAAGAAAATAATATAACCATTTTTAGCCAAAATGCAAAATATGCAGAAAAAAAAGGAGAAATAACCATCCATGGCAACATTTTAGTATCAAAAAAAATAACAGAAGAAAAAAATGATATACTGTATTTTACAGCTAAAAAAATTATTTGTACACAACATACATCTACAAAAAAGTATAATACCATAACAGCAAAAGGTGAAGTACAATTTTATACCAAAAACCTGCAAGGCGTGGCAAATACTATGGAATTTCACCCTCAAGACAATAAAATTATCTTTTCACAAGATCCTATACTATGGAATAATAAAAGCCAGATGAGTGCAAAAAAAATTATCTATCATATCAAAGAAAAAAAAATAGATAAAGTATTATTGGAAGAACAAGCATTTATTGTAGATACTGAAGATCAAAAAAATTATAACCAAATGAAAGGAAGAAAGATAGAAGCTACTATAGCAAATAATGCCATAAAAAAATTAACAATTGACGGTAATGGAGAAGCCATATATTTTGCTACAGATAATAATACACTTTCTGGCCTAAACTACATTACTTGTAGCCATATGGATATCCATATACAATCTCAAAAAATAGCTGAAATTACTTTTCATATAAAACCAGAAGCCATATATAAGCCCTATCATTTAATAAAAAAAGAACACAAACAATTAGATGGATTTAACTGGTTCATAGATAAAAAACCAACAAAAAAAAAAATTTGTGGAATTCACTACAAAAAAAAACCATATCATCAATTTAAATTTTACGAAAAAAAATAATTCGCAACATATTACTAAATAAAAATTGTTAAATTGTATTAAAATACAAGTATACCCTCTAAGGCATTAGAGATACACAATAATTATAAATATATATAGTTTTAACTTTATGAAAAAAAAGAGATACTTACTATACCTTTGTTTTGCCATACTATTTTTACCATCAAGCACATACGCCTCAACAGCAAATAGTAAAAAAATGCAAAAAAAAGAAAGAAAAATATGGAAAAAAAGAAAAAAATCAATGACTATAGAACAGTTTAGGGAAATAATAGAAGAAAACCATAAGCTTAAAACACAACTCTTAAACCTAAACAACAGTAGTTTTAATGAAAAAGAAGAAGAAGAATATGAAGCATTAAAAACATTTAGCCAAGAATTTGAAGAAATGAAAAATAAAGGAATGATATTATTTATTGAACCAAATCAGACATCTTCCGATAAGGAAGAACAAAGTTCTGATGCAAAAAAAAATGCAGATGATACCCATATGCTACAAAAAAAGTCCTTTATACATGCACACAGATTCCAAAATATAAAAAATATAGAAAAAATATTTGTAGAAAATTTACAACAAGCAAGCCAAAAAAATAGCAATACAAAAAGTAAAAATGGACAGAACAATATTCCTTTATATTCTTTACTAAAAAAACAGGACAACCCTACTATAGATATAGATAAAGGTGTAGTATTTACTGTACAAATTGGTGCTTACAGAAATAAAAACCTAGAAAATATAATTAAAAATGAAAAAAATTATTTTACAGAAAAAAACCAACGTTTCCATCATACCAAAGAAAAAAATATACATAAATACACCATTTACTACTTCAAAAAATATAGTAATGCCAATAAATTTAAAAAAATGATAAGAGCTATGGACATAAAAGATGCCTGGATAGTGCCACTAAAAAATGGAAAAAGAGTACATATAAAAGAAGTACTTCCTACTGTAATAAAAACAAAATAATATGCCTTGGCTATTATTTATTATTTGTATACTAACTTTATGTATTATTGTAAGTACATTTGTAGGATATTTTATCCACAAAAAACATATATTACAGCAAAATATACTTAAAAAAAGCTATCATGAACAAAAAATAGTAATAGAAAATCAAAAAATATCTCTCGAAGAATGCCAAAAAAAAAATGTATCACTCATAGCAAAAATAGCTCAACTGGAAACAGAAAATATTTTTTTAGAAAAAAAAAATGCTAGCCAAGAAAAAGAAAACGAAAAAGAATATAAACGTATAAACATACAATTCAAAAACATAGCTAACAGTATCCTAGAAGATAACAGTAAAAAATTTACAGCACAAAACCAGCTTAATATCAACAATATTTTAAAGCCATTAGCCGAAAAAATCTTTAACTTTGAAAAAAAAATATATCAAACACATCAAGAAAGTTTAGAAAAAAATGCCATATTGCGTACAGAAATAAAACAGCTTAATGAACTCAACCAAAAAATAACGCATGAAGCCAATAGCCTTACCAGAGCTATTAAAGGAGATCAAAGACTACAAGGCAACTGGGGAGAATTTATCTTAGAAAGCATTTTAGAGAAATCGGGATTGGAAAAAGGTAGAGAATATACAGTACAAGAAAATTTTATTACCTTAGAAGGAAAAAAATTAAGACCAGATGTAATTATAAAATTACCGGAAAATAAATGCATTATTATAGATGCAAAGCTATCTTTAGTACATTATGAAAAATATTTTAATGCAACAGAAGATAAAATAAAAGAAAACTATTTATCACTTCACCTTCAATCTATAAAAAATCATATTAAAAACCTTAGCCAAAAAAATTATGCTGATGAATATAATATCCAAAACTTAGACTTTGTACTCCTATTTATTCCTTTAGAACCTGCTTTTAGCTTAGCCATTCAGCAAAAACCTACTCTTTTTAGTGATGCTTATGATAGTAACATAGTACTTGTTTCTCCTACTACACTAATTGCTACTTTAAAAACTATTGCTAGCATTTGGAAAAGTGAATACCAAAATCAAAATGCAATACAAATTGCAAAATTAGGTGGTTCATTATATGATAAATTTGTAGGATTTATTCAAGATTTACAACATATAGGTAAACAAATAGATACAACAAAAAAATACTATGATGAAGCATCCAAAAAATTATATACAGGAAAAGATAACATAATAAAAAAGATAGAAAGATTAGATCATTTAGGGGTAAAGTCAACAAAAAAACTAAAAAAAATAAATTAATAAATTTATTTTACTAGCTTATAGTGTAGCCCTACCATACTATTAAGGGCAGCTAAAAAATTATCTTGTACCCCTATTTTATAATTACTTACCAATGTGGGAACTGCCATATCCTCTTTTTTTGCTTCTAAAATAATTCTTACAGTACATTTTCCTGGATATTTTTTAAACAGATGATCAAGACTCTTTATCATTTCTTGGTTAATACTTTCTACATCAAAAAAAATGTGAATCTGTTTTGTCAGTTTTCTTCTTATGTCTTCTAACATAGAGATATTTTGTATTTTTAGTACATAATGATTTTCTTGGTTATATTTTGTAGAAACATCACCCTGTACATAAAGTAATGCACCTTCATGTAATAAATATTCATTTTTTTTAAATGTTTCTCCAAAAAGCATGCACTGTACTTTTCCTACATAATCTTCTAATATAATGGCTGCAAAAGGATAGCCATGTTTATTTTTTTTTATTGTACATGTACTTATAATGCATCCTAATGAAGCATTTTTTATCTTTTTTTTTAGAATATTTTGCGTATTATGTGTACAAAAGTATTTGAGTTCTATTTTAAAAGGATCTAAAGGGTGTCCTGAAATGTAACAGCCTATTATTTCTTTTTCTATCTTCAGCTTTTCTAGCTGACTATAGGGTGTACAATGAGTTGGCTCAGGCTTTTTCTGATAGGTAGCCTCTCCTAACAATGTAAATAAAGATTGCTGTACTGCATTTCTATCTTGTTTAATTTTTTGTCCATATTTAATTAAATTTTCTATAAAAGATACTGTATTATTTTTTTCATCACTATAAATATAACTTTTTCTATGATGTACTTTAAAACTATCAAAGGCTCCTGCCATTGATAAACTTTCTAAAGTTTTCTTATTGACTGTACGCAAGTTTACTCTTTCTACAAAGTCATAAATATTTTTAAATATACCTTTCTTTTTTTCTTTTATAATGCTTTCTACTGCTGCTTCTCCTGTACCTTTTATAGCATTAAGTCCAAAGCGGATTTGTGATTGGGTATTGATGTCAAAATTTTTTTGACTTTCATTAATATCTGGCCCTAAAACTTGAATTTGCTGTTTTTTGCATTCTTCTAAAAAGAAGCTTATTTTCTCTATATCATTTTGGTTATGGGTTAATACAGCAGCCATATATGCTGCTGTATAATTGGCTTTAAGATAGGCTGTTTGGTAAGCAATAATAGAATAAGCAGCAGCATGTGCTCTTGGAAAACCATATTGAGCAAACTTTTCCATAATTTCAAAAATACTTTGAGCCTTTTCTTTAGATAAATTATGTTTTGCTATAGATTTTTTTATAAAAATATCTTTTTGTTTGGCCATTTCTTCTACCTTTTTTTTTCCCATCACTCGACGTAAAAGATCTGCTTCTGCCAAGGTATACCCAGCTATAATTTGTGCTGTTTGCATAATTTGCTCTTGATATACCATAATACCATAAGTATTTTTTAATGTTTTTTCTAATAATGGATGAGGATATATAATACGCTCTTTTCCATGCTTTCGGGCAATAAAGTTAGGAATAAATTGCATAGGCCCAGGTCTATACAAAGCATTCATAGCAATTAAATCATTAATATGTGTAGGTTGCAATTCACTAATCCATTGACGCATTCCTTCAGACTCAAACTGAAAAGTAGCAATAGTATTTCCGCTTTGGTATAGGAAAAAAGTTTTTTCATCATTTAGGGGGATATTTTCTATATCGACATTTTCTGTAGTATTTTTTTTGATTAAGGCTAAGGCTGTACGTATAATAGACAAAGTTTTAAGGCCTAAAAAATCCATTTTAAGCATACCCATATCTTCTACCAAGCTACCATCGTATTGTGTAACTAATAGATCTGCATTTTTATCTGTCTTTACAGGAATATATTTTTGCAGATTATCAGGTGCAATAATAATACCTGCAGCATGAATGCCTGTATGCCTTGCAGATCCTTCTAATGTTTCTGCAAAAGAAAGTACTTTTTCTTCTGGTGTATCTATTTTTTTCTTTAGAGAAGCTAATTCAGGAACCTCCTTAAATGCTTGTGCAAGTGTAGTTCCCGGCTTTTCTGGAACAAGCTTAGCCATATAATTAGCTTGTTCTAGGCTTACACCTAAAACACGAGCCACATCTCTAATAGCAGACTTTGCACCCATGCTGCCAAAGGTGATAATTTGTGCTACTTGATTTTTACCATATTTTTCTACTACATAGTTAATTACTTTTTGTCTGCCTTCATCATCAAAATCAATATCAATATCAGGCATAGATATTCTTTCTGGGTTAAGAAATCGTTCAAATATTAAACCATATTTTAAAGGATCAATATTGGTAATGCCAATACAGTAAGCTACTACAGATCCGGCTGCTGATCCTCTCCCTGGACCTACAATTACTTGCATATTTTTTGCTGCATTTACAAAATCTTGTACTATTAAAAAATAGCCTGGAAAGCCCATGTTGTTAATCATGGTGAGCTCATGTGTTATTCTTTGATGAATTTTTTCTGTAATGCTAGTATATCTTTTTTTTGCTCCTTGCCATGTAAGATGTGCTAAATAATCTTCCTGTGAAGTAAACTGAGTAGGAAGTTGAAAAATAGGCAAAAGTACATCTCTTTTGAGAGAAATAGGCATTACTTTATCTACAATTTCTTGGGTATTGCTTATGGCTTGAGGCAGTTCTTTAAAAAGAGTAGCCATATTTTCAGGAGATTTGAGAAAAAATTGATTATTGGCAAATCGCATTCGTTTAGGATCATGGTAGTCTTTTCCTGTTTGTAAGCAGAGCAAAATATCTTGAGCTGTGCTATCTCTTTGTGAGATGTAGTGTACATCATTAGTAGCAATTATTTTTACTTGATATTTTTTAGCCCATTTTAACAGTATAGCATTACATTTTTCTTGTGCTTCAATACCATGTTTTTGGAGTTCTATATAATAATCTTCTCCAAAGATAGCTCTCCAGGACAAAAAAATTTTTTCAGCAGCATCTTCTCCTTCTTGCATTATAGTTTGTGCTATTTCACTAGCTAAACAGCATGTAGTAGCTATAAGCCCTTCAGCATATTGTTGAATTAGGGCTTTATCTATGCGTGGTTTATAGTAATATCCTTCTAAAAAACCTAAGGAGCATAGTTTAGATAAATTTTGATATCCTATCTTATTTTTTGCCAGCAGTATTTGATGGTATCTTTTTTTGTCTTTAAGGTTAAGCCTATCTTTCGCTAAATAAAACTCACACCCAATAATAGGTTTTATACCTTGTTGTTGTGCTTGAGAAACAAAATGAGGTACACCAAACATGTTGCCATGATCTGTAATAGCTAAGGCATTCATGCCTAGAGTTTTGGTTTGTTTTATAAGTTGATGGATTTTTGCTGCACCATCCAATAATGAATATTGTGTATGGCAATGCAGATGGGTAAAAGATGGCATAAAAAAAGTTAATAGATAAAATTTATCACAAATTATTGATACTATAGTTTTATATTCTTATAATTTTTTCTTACTATCTTCTTGTTTAATCAATTTCTATATACAAAATATTTTATATATTTAGATGAGACGATTGACTAAAAATTATAATTTTCTAATATATATCTTTGATTATTTTTAATAGAGTTTTGAGAGAGACATATTCAAATATTTTTTTGTAATGAAAAAAGTACTTACTACACAAATAGATAAACCTAAAAAAAATACACTTCCTAGCATTCTTGCTATTTGAAATGGACACTTAATTTGAATATTATAAGGAATATATGCATAAGCATACTGTAGTAAAAGCAATAGAATAATGTTAGTAAATAAACCACTCCACAAACCTATAGTAACAGACCTTTGTATAAACGGTATACAAATAAATGATGACTTAGCTCCTACAAGCTGCATAGTTCTTATCAAAAAACGTTGAGAATACATGGCTATCTTAATGGTATTATGTATTAATATAACTACCATAAATAGTAAAATAACAGCAAAAACTATAAGTAAGTAGCTTATTTTTTTACAATTATAGTGTATTTTTTTTACTAAATCATTTAAAATACTCACTTCAGCCACACCAGAAATTCCTATCAAATCTTGTTGTATATATTGCAAATCTTGATATTGAGGATCAATTTTACAAACAAACATATCTTGCAAAGGATTATCTTTTAATATATTTAAAAAATCTTCTCCTGTTTCTTCAATCAATTTTTTTGCTGCTTCTGCTTTGCTTGTATAGATTATTTGTGGCAAATAACTTTTTAATAAAAACTTTTTTTGTATCAGCTTATGTTTTAACGCAATAATATTTTTTTGTGCAATATTTTTTTCTAAATATACCTGAACCTCTATATTTTCTTTTATATACCTTTGCAGCTGATAAGTGTGCAATAAAATAAAACCAAAAGCACCTAAAATAGTTAATGATAATGTAAGGCTAGCCATAACATATCTACTAGGGTATGTACCTATATTCCTTTTATACTTTTTCGGCATAAAATGTTTGCAAATAAATTAATAATTTTCATAAGAACGTTCAGTTCTATACCGAATATCTTTTAAGCTATTAGCTTTAATACCTATAGATAGATCATAAGATCTGTATTTACCTAAAGGAGTCCAATTAAAATGAATTATCCAACAGTGTAAATCTCTTTTTATACCTATTTTTGTAGCATTTTCCATAAATTTTTTCTCTTTAATATTATATCCACTATTAAAACTAACCATCCAATATGGGGTTAACTTTACATCACCAGAAAAAGAAATAACCTGACGGATATTTTTAGGCTGAAAGCCTACTTTTTTACAACTCCACATATAGTCTAAGTGAATATTCCATGGCAATGTAAAAGGAACATAAGCATTGGCATCGTATATCTCTTGCTTCTTTTTTTTTGCACCAAACCAATCTTTTTCTTCTTCTTGATCCAAGTTAAACAACTTATAAATTATCTTTTTATTCAGTGTAGTTCTTATATTCCAAGAATAATACTCTTTTTTTCCCAACAATCCTTTACCATGATGCCAAGTAAATGCTTCTATTTTTTTTTGTTTTATTATTGGTTTTTTTTCTTCATTATAGATGGTTTGAATGTATTTGTATATATAAGGACAAAATGTAGCACTATACTGTATTGTGATTAATTTTTGTAAAATACTTGTGCTAGCATTAAAGAAAATATTATCGAGCTTAAATTTTGGAGCTAAAAAATCATAATTTGTACTCAAGTTACAAGACTCTAAAATAGAGACTTTTTTACTTCCATTTTTTGTTTTTATCTTAATTTCTAAACTATTCTTTAGATTGATATCTAACCTAGCATTTTTTCTACTAGAAGGATATCCATAAACATAATTTTCAAATTTTGATTTTTGCGTAGTAGTTTTTTTACCATTTTTACTGTATACTACCTTTTGCCAGTATTTTTTAGAAAAATCTGGATTGTAGCTAAAGCCTAGCGATGGATCTATAGTATGCCTTATAGCTTGAATTTTTTTTTCATAATCAAAAGTATGTATACCATATAAAGTAGTATTTAAAGTAGCATTAAATTTATAGTTCCATACACGTACAAACCCAGGTATTTTTTTAGCTATAATTTTTTTTTTTGTGAAACTGTAAACATGCTTTAGCTGGCTAAAATACCATCTTTCAATATAGCTGATATTAGGACTCAGGTTAAAATACTGTAGCAACTTGATATTAGTAGTAAGAGGAATAGTTTGTTGTATACCATATTTTCCTTTTTGTCGTATTACCTGAATAAGATTCTTAAAAGTAATGGGTTCATATTTTACTTCATCATCTCTTATCTCTTCAGCAATTTTGTTTGATACAGTTTGTTTAAAGCCAATAAGATGTTGTATGCTAATATCTTTATACCAACTTCCACCTATATTTCTGCCTATTTTGCGTATTGGATAAAAATATTTTGTTCTCAGGTCAATATTTGGCAACAATAAAGTAGTTTCATTGGTTTTTAAATTTTTTCTATATGTAAAATTAGTATTCAGTCTATATAGACCTAAAAGTCCACCACGAAAATTATTATGATACCTAATGCTTGAATACAAATTTTTATTAGTATTATCTTGTGTATAGTACGATGATACTTTATTTTTAGATAAAGTACTATAGTGTTGTAAGTTTACATCAGCATGTAAGCTACTATTTCTATTATAGAGTGACTGATGTTGCCACTTTATCGTTGTTTGATCTTCTTCTCGAAATATAGTTTCTTTTGCACTTCTATAGCTCTCTTTACTATAAGATAAAAATCCTTTATAAGCATATCTTTTTTTATAATTTCCAAGGACAGAATAGCAGAATGAACCTTTAGAATATATATCAGTGCGTAGTGTAAGATCCATATAATCATTAATACTAATATAATAACCTCCATGCTTTATATACACTCCTTTTTTTCTTTCTTCTCCAAACCGGGGTAATATAATGCCAGAAGCCCTTTTGGTAGGTAAAAAAAATATACCTAAAAAAAAGCCTAAAGGTGTAGGCACATTGTTGAAGTAGAGTAAAAAAGGACCTGATACTACCTTATCTTTTTGAATCATCTTAATTTTATTAGCCCCTATATGAAAATGAGGCTGAGCTAAATTACATGTAGTGTATTTAGCTTGACTAAAGTAAAAATTATCTTTATCATCTTTTTTAGCCTTTTTTCCATGTACAAACCCATCATCTTGCCTAGTGACAATATTTTTTACTACAGCTTTTTTATTTTTAAAATTATATTGAAGCTCATCTGCCATATACTGTTCTTCTTTTTGTTTAAAGATAGGCCTATCATATACTTTACCTTCTTTTTTTTGTGCGCTTGCTATAATAATATTAGTATCCCAAGATAGCTGTATACTATCTGCTGTAAGTTGAGTATCTCCATATTTTACATGACTTTTTCCTTTGAGCAAGGTTGTTTTTTCTTGTACATTAAAGCGTATATATTTTTCAGCATTGTAAAAAATATTAGTATCAATATCTCCTTTCTTTTCTTGGGATTTTTCTTTACTTTCCTGCATGGCTAATGATAGCAATGGATGTATCTTTTGTGGTATGGGGAGAGGTAAACTATTTTTTTTATGCGTTTTTTTTTGTATTTTTTCAATAACATTTCCCAAATTTATTGTCCTTGCTTGTGAAGGGATATATGTTGCATAGCCAAAAAAGAAAAGGATGTATATGCAAAGATTTTTTTTATTCATCAGGTGTATTAACATTATATTTTTAACTATATAACATTTAAAAATAATATTTTGAAAAAATACATAATTTTTTTATTCATATTAAAACTCGTATTACCTTTCCCAATGCTTGGCTATCAGTACAAGCTAAAATCGATAGTTATAGATGCTGGCCATGGGGGAAAAGATCCAGGATCAATACGAGGCAAAAATACAAAAGAAAAAAACATTACCCTAAAAATAGCTTTAGTATTAGGTAAAATGTTGAAAAAAAAATTACCAAACACAAAAATAATTTATACCCGCACGCAAGATAAATTTATTCCACTATATGAACGTGCAGCAATAGCCAACAAAAATAAAGCAGATCTATTTATTTCAATACACTGTAATAGTGCAAAAAATAAGGATGCCTACGGCACAGAAACATATGTGATGGGCTTGCATAAAACAAAAGACAATCTATCAGTAGCTAAAAAAGAAAATGCTGTAGTACTTATGGAAAAAAATTATGTAAAGAACTATCAAGGATTTAATCCTAAAGTGCCGGAATCATATATTTTATTTTCGCTATGTCAGAATTCGTATAACAAAAATAGCTTAGAGCTAGCTAAAAATATTGAAAAGCAATTCCAAAAGAGCAAAAGGTTTAGCCGAGGTATAAAGCAAGCAGGATTTCTTTTGTTATGGTCAGTTTCTTCACCCAGTGTGCTAATAGAAGTAGGATTTTTGTCAAACAATAAAGAAGTGGAATACCTTAAAAGCATTCAGGGACAAAAAAATATTGCCAAAAGTATATTACAAGGGATTTTAGATTATAAAATAAAAATTGAGAGGAGATAATAAAAATTTTAGAAAAAATGTTTAAATTTATAATTAAATAAATTGTAACCTACAATACAATTAAAACTTTACCATTATGTACAAAAAAAAATTATTTTTCCTTCCACTTATAATTTATGCTGTAGCTTGCTCTAAAGCAAATTTATATGTCTTGAAAAAAACAAAAACTAATATAGAATTATCAAACGATGAAGACTATTACAAAGAAGATGCAGAAAGATCTAAACAAAAATTTTTATTTTCGCAATATCAACATACAGCAATGATTTCAGATAATATGGGTGCTATTACACTTATATCACGTGAACAAGAAAATAGTAATTTTGATCATAGTGCTCTTATTTTTGAATATCATGATTCTAACATTAAAGAAATTAAACTTTATATGATAGATTATTCAGGAGAAAATGGTTGTTGTGGAGGAACAAAATTACGGCCAAAAGTAAGTAATAGAGAAATTACGCTTAAGAAAGCCTATAGAAAACGTGAGGAGATCTTTAATGAACATGGTCAATCTACATATGAAGTAATACACACAAAATATGAACGCTTTTGTACTTGGAAGCTTCCAGTACAAAATTTAAAAAAAGCACTTAAAAAAGCACATGATGATAAAAATAAAGCAAATAATAACCAATGGACTAAGCCAAAAAATTGGTATTTTAAAGATAGTTGCAATAAATATATTTGTGATATTTTAAAGGAAGCAGAAATAAATGGTATGTATTTTGGTATGTGGTCTTCTACTGTAACTAATCTGAAAATACTGGCTAAAGATCATGCAAAACCTAAGCCAGATAAATTCAAGTACAACAAATATCCTTATGAGGCGTAATCTAATAAATCATTATCTCATGTTAAATAAATCTATTTTTGCTTTTCTTACTGTTATAGTAGGAATACAATCTTGCAATCAAAAAAAATCAATATTACTAGAAAAAATAGACATACAATCTTGTATGGATACAAAACAAAAAAAAACAATAAAAAAAAAAGGTAAAAATAGCTTGCAGCAAAATATAAACAAAAAACAAATAGAAGTTGACGATTATATCGAATTTTCAAAAAAATATCCTCTATGCTCTTTAGTATCAGGAGAAAATTTACAAGCGATAACAGATGGAAAAAAAGCAGCAGTAACTTTATGTACTACACCATTACCGAATAGTAAATTTCACCATGCTTCACTAGTTTTTGAATTTTTTGATCAATATTCACAAGAGATAAGAATTTTGAATGTACATTTTGGAGGAGATGGACAATCTGAATATATAAAAGGTAAACCTAATATAGATAATAGAGAAGAAACTATAGCAAAAATATTTGGGTCTATAGAAAAAGATGAATTTCAAGAAGAGGCTATTCCAAAATTTAGATTACCTACTTACTTTAGAAAGTATACTTTTATTGTTGACAAAAAAAAAGCGATGAAAGCATTAGCACAAGTATCAAAAGATGAAAACCTGGAATACAAAACAAATAGAAGCCCATATTGGAATTCTGCATTTACCAAAGATCTTAAAAAAATCAAATCCTATAATTGCTGTACTTATGTGGCTAGAATTTTATATTTCATGGATATTGAAACAAATTTTTTAAATCGTTTTTGGCCACCTAAAAATGTGTACTTTTTATTAATTTATATAAAAGAAAAAGCTATAAGTGAATCAAAATCATATTTAATAGAAAAAAATTTTCCACAAGAATACAAAGAAATAACAACATATAGAGATAAACTCTTTGAAAAAGCTATAGATTTAGCAAAAAGAGAAAAATATGAAGAATCGTTAAATTATATACAAGAATGTGCTCATAAAGGTCATGGAGCATCTCAATATTTTTTGGGATGGTTAGATAATAATAAAAGCAATAAAGAACCAGAAAATTTTATTAAAGAAGTTATACCTACTGAAACTGAAGAGGTAAAAAAATTAGAAGATTTACAAAATATATTTAAAGAGAGACCAATATGTAATATTACAAAAAAAAAGATTTACGATATAGCTTATGAAGATAAAATCGAAGAAAAACTTGAGATAACAAAAGACCAAAATATTTACTTTAGATTATCCAAAAAAAATGAATTTTGCAAATTACAAAGAAGCCAAGAGGAAAAATTTCATCAAGTAGACTAAAAATAACAACAAGTAATAATATAAAAAATAACACTTCCTATTATATTTTTGTATGTCTTTTAACAGCAATAAAGATCAGAATACATAGAAATAAAAAAAATATTAATACATATAATTCTACAAAATATAAAAGAGAAATATAGATTTTTTTATAAAACATATGATATTAATATGGCAGGACACAATAAATGGTCAAAAGTAAAGCGTACTAAAGGCGTTAAAGATGTTAAAAAAAGCAAACAATACACTAAAATTTTAAGAGAAATTGCCGTAGCAGTAAAAGAAAGTGGTCCAGATATACCTCATAATGCGCGTTTACGGGTAGCCATACAAAATGCTAAAAGTCTGAACATGCCCAAAGAAAATATAGAGAGAGCCATAAAAAAAAGCAGTGGATCAGCAGCTGAAAGCTATGTCACAATGCATTATGAAGCATATGGACCTTATGGTGTAGCATTATGGATAGTAGCCACTACAGACAATCTCAATAGAACATTATCATATGTACGTTCTACATTGCACAAATACGAAGGAAGTTTAGCCAAAAATGGAACATTAAAATATATTTTTTTACCACAATGGAAAATTACTATTCCACAAGATCAAATCGAAGAAAAAGAAACCTTTATGATGCAGATGATAGACCAAAATGTAGATAATATAGAAGAAACATCATCAGGAACTTATATATTATATTGTAACACACAACAATTTACTTGCCTACAAAATACATTAGAAGCCATGCATATAACTTGGGAAAGTGCTCATTTAGTAAGAATACCACAGCATATAAAAAACCTCAGCAAAGACCATATGGAAAAAATAGACCATATCATTGCTATATTAGAAGACAATGATAATGTGCAAGCCATATACCATAATGCAAAGCTAAATTAAATAAAATTAATTGCAGGAATAAATAGACAAAAGCAAATTTCTTGGCTAAACCATTACAAAAAATTAGCTAAAATACGATTAAATGTATCTGGATGTTCCATCATAGGCGCATGACAACATTTATCTATAAAACGCAGCGTAGCATGAGGTATTAACCTACAAAATTCATGCGCAACCATAGGAGGTGTAATTGTATCATTTAAACCCCAAACTAGCAACGTAGGCACCAAAATAGACGTTATAGCAGAAGCCATGTTATTCCTCTGAGCAGACTTTGCTACAGACACAATGCGTATTGTTTTCATAATATCATTCACTGTGTTAAAAATATCATCAACAAATGCTTTGTCTACAACCTTAGGGTCATAAAATGTATACTCTATTTTTTCTTTAATATATTTATAACTACTTCTTCGTGGAAATGAATCTCCCATACCATTTTCAAATAACCCCGAACTACCTGTAAGCACTAACTTTTTTACCTTATCTGGATATTTCAAAGTATAAATTAATGCTAAATGACCTCCTAAAGAATTACCTATCAAAGTAAACCGGTCAAAACCCATATAAGCAATAAAAGCCTCCAAAAATTTTGTTAACCCATTTAAGTTTGCTTCTTTTACAGGCATAGTATAAATAGGCAATACAGGCACAATAACCTGATGTGTTTTAGAAAAATGAGCTATAAAACCATCCCAGTTGCTTAAAGAGCCAAACAATCCATGTAATAACAATATTATCTCTCCTTTACCCTGAGTTTTATAATCAAAATTTTTTTTATTTGTATAATCTGACATATAATTTTTGTAAATTCTTTAAAAGCTAAATAAATTACTGTAAATACTGTAAAAGTAGGTGAATAATTTGTTTAATATACAGTATTATTTTTTGAATAAACGGAAAACAAAAAGCATGTTGTACATAATTTTCTACTATGGTAGAAAAAAAAGTTTGTAAAAAAAAAATTTTCCCAGCAATAATCAATATCCAGCGCAATATACCTAAAAATACACCCAAAAGCTGATCAATATAACGTAAAAAAAAATAATGTAGGAACCGACGTAAAATACTTGCTAAAAGTAATATAAATAAAAAAATAACAAAAAATACACAACAACAAACTAACACTTGGTAAGATTCATTATTTAATATTGGAAATTCCTTCATATAATTAGATACTAATGTTTGGCTATGTAAACTTACTACTGTAGCTATACCAATCCCGATACATAAAAATATTTCAACTAAAAAACCATTTCTATAGCCAGAAAAAGCACCCCAAAAAAGAATAAAAGCAAAAATAAAGTCAAAAGTAACCATATAATCTGTAATCAATAACATTATTTTTTATACTGCTAAATTTTTTTCTACTAATTTTTTATAGATACTATTTTTAGATTGTAATAACGAATTATGACTGCCATGCGCTACAATACTACCTTGATCTAACACAAAAATTTTATCTACATATTTAATAGTTTCTAACTGATGTGTAATAATTATTACAGTTTTATTTTGTGTAATATGCTGAAGTGTAGTATATATTTGTTGTGCATTATGCTTATCTAAAGCACTTGTAGCCTCATCTAAAATAAGTATAGAAGAATTTTTAAGCATTATACGCGCTAAAGCTATTCTTTGCCTTTGACCTCCAGAAAGCTGTACACCCCTCTCCCCCACTATAGTACTAAACCCTTGAGGAAAACCTTTTATAAAATTAAATGCATTGGCTTGTTTTGCTGCTTGGATGATATCTTCTTGCGAAGCATATATGTTTCCATAAGCAATATTTTCTTGTATAGTTCCACCTAGAAGTAATGTCTCTTGGGGAATCCAACCTATATTACGCCGTAGAACATCCATAGCATATTGATGGATAGCATGTCCATCTACAAAAATATTACCATGTTGAAATGGATAGAAACCTAAAAGTAATTGTACAATAGAAGATTTTCCAACACCACTTGCACCTACAAAAGCCACTTTTTCTCCAGGCAATATCTCAAAAGAAAGATTATGCAGTACTTTTTGATTGGGCCTTGTAGGATATGTTAAAGAAACTTTATCAAAAACAATATGTCCTTGGAACTGCTTGATATTTTTTATGGGAGTAGTACTTTGTGCAAAATTTTCTTCTTTTTCTTTTAGAATATCGATAATACGTTCTACAGAAGCACCTGCTTTTTGCATATCAGCCATAGAGCTACCAATGCCCATCAATGAACCAACAAGAAAAATAATGTAAAATACAAACGAAAAAAGTTTGCCCATATCAATAACATTATTTTCTACCAACCATGCACCATACCAAATTACACCGATCATAGCACCAAAAGCAATAAAAATAATCGTACTAATGTATACTGCTTGTAATAAAGCAGCTTTTGGAACAAAATTCAATAAATGCTGAATACTTGCTTGGTATTTTTTTTCTTCGTAATCCTCATTAGTAAAACTTTTTACAGTGGTAATGGTTTGAAGGCTTTCTTCTAAAATTATATTACTTTTGCCTAAATACTGTAGTATAGTTATATTTTTCTTTTTAATAACTTTTCCAAAAACCTTCATAGCTACATATATAAAGGGAAAACAGATAAAAAAAATAAGGCAAAGCTGATAAAAACTAAACACCAAAAATAAAAGTGTAATTACAATGGTAATGATTTGCCTAAGTAATTCAGGCAAAGTACCGGAAAATAGACTATATAACATATTAACATCTGTTGATACACGAGAATGCAAATCTCCCAACCTTTGCCGATCAAAAAAATGCATAGGCAGCTTAAGCATTTTTTGGTGTAAACAAACCCGAATATGGGCTAAAACTTTTTCACTACCTTTTGCAGTCCAATAAACCCGTAGCCAAGAAAAAATAATTTGTAAAACAAGTATAAAACATAAAAAAAAACCTACAAGATGTATCTGATGTACGCTTTGAAAGCCAACAGGGAGGTAAGTTTTTATTTTAGAAAATATAGGAAAATGTTTCTGACCAATACTTTTCACCAGAATATTAATGAAGTAGGGAAAGCACATAGTACATATGCCAGATAATAATAAAAATAAATAACCTATTATTAATTTTTTGTGATAAGGTCGAGATAAAATCCATAAATTAGATAATGTATGCTGATGAGTATATTTTTTTGTTTTAGATGTCATAAAAAAGCAATTCTAAAAAATAAATTTGAAATATAAGAGTAATAATGGTATAAAAAATTCCCAATAAGAGAGGGAAAAAATTGATATTTTATATATAAAATTACTATATTTATTTGTTATTTCTTTTATCCAGAAAAAACATAACCAACTATTCAGTTATTTGGGGTCGATAGGCATTGACGGTGAGTACCATTAGATATAAGCATGTCAGGTTTTTATGATAAGTATTTGCCTGTAAAAAAGTTAATTCACTAAATTATTAAACATTTTAAATAAAATCACTATGTATATAAAAAATATTACTAAAATCTTCATTGCAAGTGTTATCATGAACAACGTAGCTTGTAAACACACAAAAACAAAATTAAAACATATGGAACAGTCTACAATTAAAGTAAGCAATAAAAAAAGACAGTTTGTTGATCTAGGGTTGAATATGGGTTACCGTAATTTTATCAAAGATTGTAGAGACATTATGGGTAATTTCTTAGCACCATATGGTTTTATTGAGCTTAAAAAATATACCGACAATAACCAAATGGTATTTAAAAATAATTTTTGGCAAATACACAACACAACCTTCAAGCATTTTCCTCATACTTCTATTGCTTTTGATTTTTTATCTCTAGAAAATGATGAAATTGATTTTCGTATTCTTAAAAAGGCTTTAAATGCGGATCAAGAAGCACTGGATAGCGTAGGTGAACGTTACTTTAATCAAAAATATTACAATGAAGACTTTGAAGAACAATTCAAACTAGAAATGATGTATCATAAAGATGTTTTACAAACTGCCTATTTACCTCTTTTGAGGGGAGAGTTTACCTTTATAGATTATTTAAGTCATTCTAATCAGTATCTGAGATAATAATTTTGTACTCGAATTTTAATCAAAATACCATAAAAAAAAAATCTTACTACTTGATAATTTCATTGAAATTATTTTTAACAGTTATTAATTTTTCCTGTAAAAATATTGTTTATGATAAAACAAAAAATTTAGAAAAAAATATAAGCATTAGTAATATAAAACTAATAGATATATTTAAGAAGTCTTGCCTTTTAGGTAGATTATCATCTTGTAATAATAGCTATATAGTAAAACAGCCTTCATATTTGAAAAAACATAATCTTAAGGATAGTGATATCACTATCCTTAAGAAGGGTGTCAAAGATGCATTTAATGAAAAATTTTTTCAGACTAATATAAAAAAAGAAGACTTAAAAAAAATAATGTACATAAATCCAATTTTTTGGAAAGAAATTAACCTAAATTTTATCGAAAAAAATATAGAAGAAAAGCGTTATATATTATTTAGCAATGATCCTCTTAATCAAAAAGAATATTTTAATGATAATTTAAATAAACAAGAAACCAAATTTTCTAATTTATGTAAACAACAAAATATCTCAAGACTACCTACATTCTTTTTTCTTGAATTTGTTTATGTAATACAAAATAACTATATCTATGTATCTAGAGAATATTTTATAGAAGAATGGGAAAAAGAATTAGAAAAAGATGGTATTTTTGGTATAGCTTTTCCTAAAGAACAATTTGAAGAACTAAACAAAAATGGACTCATAAAGCAAGCTGAAAAAGTAAAAAAAAATAATGAAGAATATAAAACCAAATTCAAAAAAATAGAAGATATTAAAGACTATAATCTTTTCTATAATTATGTTAATGAATTAACATAAAGATTACAATAAATTACTCTATTCAAAGCTCAAACATGGGGTCGATAGGACTTGACGGTGAGTACCATTGGATATAAGCATGTCAGGTTTTTATGATAAGTATTTACCTGTAAAAAAAACTTGTTGACTTTTTTTAAATGGCAAAAACAATGTCGTTTCTATGAATGCAAGCGCACCTCAAAGTGCTGCTCTTGCTGCTTAATAAAAATATTTTAAGCACATAGATATCTCGTACATCCTTTGTTTTGTGGGATGCACAATGAGGTAACCTCTTTACAAAACTAGCTTGCATCTATAGACGTGTAGAGACAGGTGAAAATTTTAACGTCTCGAATATAATTTTGGATAGCTGTTTTCCAAGTTATATTTTAAATCAAAAACAGACTAAACATGTAGAAAATATCGAATCGGCTTTTCCGGACGAGGGTTCAAATCCCTCCGACTCCACTCCCTTTTTTGCTATACATTTTATCGCCTATTGCTCAAAAATATACCCTTCAAGTCTTTTTTTGCCACTACAATTTTTCTTTTGGTTTCCTTTATGTAAGTTTGTATCCGTAAAAAAAATAACCAAAATTTTATCGACAATTTTTTCCATATTTACGCTTTTTAAATTATGTCTTCATCAACTACTCAACATCAACAAGAACCGCTTTTAAAAGAAAACAACCAACGTTTCGTTCTATTCCCCATCCAACATCATGACATCTGGCAGTTTTACAAAAAAGCAGAAGCCAGCTTTTGGACTGCAGAAGAAATTGACCTCAGCAATGACCTTAAAGATTGGGATAAACTCAACCAAGGAGAACGTCATTTTGTAGCTCATGTATTGGCCTTTTTCGCTGCAAGTGATGGCATTGTCAATGAAAATTTGACGGAAAATTTTTTAGCTGAAATACAATACACAGAAGCAAAATTTTTTTATGGATTTCAGATAGCCATAGAAAATATCCATTCAGAAACTTACTCCTTATTGATTGATACTTATATCAAAGACGCTCAAGAACGTCATCGCCTATTCAATGCCATAGAAACCCTTGCCTGTGTAAAAAAAAAAGCAGACTGGGCCCTACGATGGATTGAAAAAGGTAGTTTCGCACAAAGACTCATTGCCTTTGCAGCTGTAGAAGGTATTTTTTTTTCTGGAAGCTTTTGTTCTATTTTTTGGCTAAAAAAAAGAGGGCTTATGCCAGGTCTTTGCTTTTCAAATGAACTCATTTCTAGAGATGAAGGACTACATTGTGATTTTGCTTGCTTGTTGTACAATGACCATCTAAAAAATAAACTTACTATAGAAGAAGTAACAGCCATCATCACTGATGCTGTCAATATTGAAAAGGAATTTATAATCGATGCCTTGCCTGTAAAACTGATTGGCATGAATGCTGACCTTATGGGGCAATATATTGAATTTGTAGCTGATCGGTTGTTAGTAGCCCTCAACTGCCCTAAAGTATACCATGTAAACAATCCATTTGATTTTATGGAACTTATCTCTTTACAAGGCAAAACCAATTTTTTTGAAAAACGTGTAGGTGAATACCAAAAAGCAGGCATCATGAAAGAAAATAAAGACCAAACCCAACCTAAATTTACCTTAGATGAAGAATTTTAGTCTGTCTTTACAAAAATCATAAAAAATAATATGTTAGTTGTAAAACGCAATGGCAGATTTGAATCTGTAAAATTTGACAAAATTACCCGACGCATCCAAAAACTTTGTGATGGACTAGACACCCAGTACATCAACCCTACAGATATTGCTAAAAAAGTAATTGCAGGCATCTATGACAAAGTAACTACAGTAGAACTAGACAACCTAGCAGCTGAAACTGCCGCCTCTATGGCAAGCCAGCATATAGATTATACAATATTGGCAGCCCGTATTTCTATCTCTAACCTGCATAAAGTCACCAGTAAATCATTTTCCAACACAATCAAACGATTATACAACTATATCAATCCACGCACAGGAGAAAATGCTGCACTCATTGCCAAAGATGTATATACCATCATCAAAGAAAATGCTCTTTTGTTAGATAAAACCATTGTCCATGACCGTGACTTCAATTACGACTATTTTGGTTTTAAAACCTTAGAAAAATCGTATTTGATGCAAATTGACGGAAAAATTGCTGAAAGGCCACAGCATATGCTCATGCGTGTGGCCATTGGCATACACAAAGAAGATATTCAATCAGCTATTGAAACCTATCATCTGCTTTCTGAAAAATGGTTTACTCATGCTACCCCTACCCTATTCAATGCTGGCACACCCAAACCACAGCTTTCTTCTTGCTTTTTGCTGGCCATGGAAGATGATAGCATTGAAGGTATTTATAGCACGCTAAAAAAATGTGCCAAAATATCGCAAGCAGCAGGGGGCATAGGCCTAAGCATACATAATATTCGCTCCACAGGATCATATATTCGCGGTACCAATGGCATTTCAAATGGCATTGTACCAATGTTGCGTAATTTCGACATGACTGCCCGCTACGTAGATCAGGGCGGAGGAAAACGCAAAGGGAGCTTTGCAGTGTATTTAGAGCCTTGGCATGCAGATATTTTTCAGTTTTTGGATCTAAAAAAAAATCATGGTAAAGAAGAACTGCGTGCCAGAGATCTTTTTTATGCCCTTTGGATTCCAGACCTCTTCATGCAAAGAGTAAAAAATAATGAAGAATGGTCACTCTTTTGCCCTAATGAAGCTCCAGGGCTAAGCGATTGCTATGGCAAAGATTTTGAAAAACTATACAATCAATATGAAAAAACAGGCAAAGCCAAAAAAGTAGTTCAAGCACAAGAGCTTTGGTTTGAAATTTTAACTTCACAAATAGAAACAGGCACTCCTTATATGCTTTATAAAGATGCTGCAAACCAAAAATCAAATCAACAAAATTTAGGCACTATCCAATCGAGCAATCTTTGTACAGAAATTATAGAATACACTTCTCCAGAAGAAGTAGCTGTGTGTAATCTGGCCTCTATTGCCCTGCCAAAATTTGTAAACTTAGAAAAAAAAGACATTGATTACCAAAAACTATATGACATTGCCTATATCATCACCAAAAATCTGAATAAAATCATCGATATCAATCACTATCCAGTAAAAGAAGCTAGAGTATCAAATGAAAAACACCGCCCTATTGGCATTGGTGTACAAGGATTAGCCGATGTTTTTTTCTTACTTAAGCTACCTTTTGATGACGAAAAATCAAAAATCATCAACAAGCATATTTTTGAAACTATCTATTTTGCTGCTATGACTGCTTCTAAAGATTTAGCAAAAAAACAAGGATCTTATGCTACCTACGCAGGATCACCAATATCTAAAGGCATCTTTCAGTTTGATATGTGGAGAGTAACACCAACAGCTGGTCTTTGGGATTGGGATAATCTGAAAAAGGAAGTCAAAAAATATGGAATACGCAATTCTTTACTCATAGCACCTATGCCAACAGCTTCTACCTCTCAAATTTTGGGCAATAATGAATGTTTTGAACCCTATACATCTAATATTTATACCCGCAGAGTATTGGCAGGAGAATTTATTGTGATCAACAAATATTTATTGAAAGATTTAATAGGACTTAATCTATGGAATGACCAAATGCGCAACACCCTTATTGCTGCTAACGGATCAGTACAAAATATACCCAATATTCCTGATCATATCAAAAAAATATACCGTACTGTTTGGGAAATTCCACAAAAATCGATTATTGACATGGCTGCAGACAGAGGTGCATATATTTGCCAAAGCCAAAGCTTGAATATTCATCTTCAAAACCCTGATTTTGGCAAATTGACATCTATGCATTTTTATGCTTGGAAAAAAGGCTTAAAAACAGGGATGTATTATTTAAGAACTAAGGCTGCTACAGATGCTATTAAATTTACTGTAGACACAACATCCAAAACAGCACCCAAGGAAACACCTGCAACACAAGCTTGTGCATTGCCAGGTGAAGATACGCCAGAATGTATTGCTTGTGGGAGTTGAAAAGGAATAAAAGAAAGTTGCGTTAAGTTATTGAAAAGTAAAGAGGAATGGATTTTAAGCTTTTAAAATCCATCCTCTTGAATTATTTGAACAAAAAATGACTAATAATTTTTTAAATCTTCTTTGATATACTATTAAATGCGTCTATTTCTTCTTTACATTTTTCATTTTTCCCCAAAGTATCAGCCTTCCTCTTCACTCTTGAGAATATTTGATTAAAAAATTAAAAAATGAGGAAAAATTTTTAGTTATCTGATTAAGCTTAACCTTTATCCCTATGCTTAAAAATTGACCTGATAAGTTTAATCATCTTATTTTCAAGTAAAAATTTAGAATTAATATTTAATCTTTCACTGATAAAAGAAGTTGCACCTAGTAATGTACGAGCAGATTCCTTAGCTATTTTCTCTTGTTTTACTGCTGGCATAACGTCTATAGTATATAGATTATGTAATCTATCTATCTGTTTTATAAAAAAAGATTCAAAATCACCTGATTTATAAAACCTTTCAGCAGTTTCTTCTAGACTTAATTTTACTTTTTTAATATCATCATTACCTTCTATTTGAAATTTTGTCAATTGTTTGACCATGTGTGCTATACGGTTATTAAAGTGATATACAATTTTATCGTAAGTACACTTGGTATCTTCTACTACATCATGCAGTAAAGCTGCAATAATTACATCTGTTTTGAAAAAATATTCTGATACAATATCTGCTACAAAAAATGGATGAGAGTAAAAAGGATCTATTTTATTGTTACGCATTTGGCCTCTATGCCAATATTTTGTAAAAATCATAGCCTTTTCTATTAAAGGTATATTGACTTTATGCTGCGCTGTTTGATTACGATGATGAAGGTTGTTCAGTAATTTTTGTGCATAAGTACAGTCTAGTGATATCTTATCATAAGATTTGGACAGTGGATTTTTATTTTCTATTTGTCCATTATTTACCAATAGTTTATTTTCCTCATATGGATATTGATCATATGCTCCTCTTTCTTTTTCATGTTTCTCCATATATTTTAAACTATAATAAAATCCTATGAGGACAGGAACGTAAATTACCCATAAACAGTAATGGCTTAGGTACTGTTGTAAAGGTATCACTGAAAATGATGTAATGGCATAGCCTGCAGCTGTGGTAACACCATAAGCAGTACCAATAATTGTAAATCGCTTGGCAATGGGGAAGTATTTGAACCAGACAGCTATATTGGTAAATGAATTAAATAAGGGAGAAAATGCAATAATCTGAAATATCAATAATAAAAATAAATTATTTGAATGACCAAGGATATAAGGAAAAAAAGGTAATGAAACAGCCAATAGTAAAATAATTAGTTTACCCATTTTTAATGGATGGTATTTTTTACTAGCTGCTATAACGAAAAAAAAACTTAGGCTGGCTATCACAACAAGTTTCAAATTTTGTGTAATAACTGAATCTCCTCCTAGTCCTAAGGATGATTTTATAGCATTTCCAATATAACTATATGTTACATATACAGAAATAGGAATAATCAATATATTTAGCATAAAAGTAATCACCATCTTTTTATTCACCTTTTCATTGGCTATGGGTTGTGGTATTCCTATTTTGATATTATTAATTTCAGATTTTATTTTCATACGCCTTCTATAATCTACAAATTCTGGTGTTTCTCGTAGTTTAGATCTAGCTATAATACCAACTAATGCTACACCTGCTCCAATCCAAAAAGCTATCCTCCAATCAAAATTTAAAGAAACAGCTAAGAAAGAAATAAATAAAGCACTAAAACTACCTAAATGAGATAAAAAATTTACCACAGTACAAGTTACATACCGAGTAGGTGATTTTAAACATTCTGTTAAGTATAGCAGTGCACCCATTGCTTCTCCAAGAGAGGAAAAGCCTTGTGCCATTCTACAAGCAAGAATAATATATGTAGCTGTAATACCTATTTCGGCATAAGTACCTGTACTAGCTATAGTGGCACTAGCACCGGCCATAATAAGTGTGGTAATAAATATAGTATATCTTCTGCCTATTTTATCTCCTATATATCCTATTATAAATCCTCCTACAGGTCGTAAAACAAATGTAGAACAAAAAGCAAAAGCAGCCAATATTTTACCCATTGTTGGATCTGTCTTTGGGAAAAAAAGATCATTCAATATAGATGCCATATGCACATAAAGCATCAAATCAAAATATTCTAGAAATGACCCTATAGATAACAATGCTACAGTATCTTTTTGGTTTTTTGTGAGCTTTGTATGTAACTGATTGGTAGAAGACATATTTAAATTTATAAAATTGATAAATAAATTGAACTTTTCTAATTAAAATTAAAGTATATAATAACACTTTTTATTATTTTTTTTTATAATTTGAAAAAATTCATTTATCCATAAAATGTTTGAACTGGAATATGTTATAAAAAAAATATTTAGTAAAAATATCTTTTTATGCAGATTTATGACAAATAACCATACTAATTTCGGAGCATTAGCTGAAGCACATGCAGCACAGTACTTACAAAAAAAAGGCTATATATTACTAGAAAAAAATTATAGATACCAAAAGGCTGAAATAGATATTGTAGTAGAAAAAAATAATACCCTGATATTTGTAGAAGTAAAGGCAAGAAAAAATAGTACTTTTGGTAATCCTGAAGAATTTGTGAGTAAAAAAAAGCAACAGCTGTTATTTTCAGCAGCAGAAAATTATATCTTTGATATAAAATGGAAAAATAATATTCGATATGATATTATCGCCATTTTAAATAATAAAAATATGAAAATTCTACATTTAGAAGATGCTTTTTATTGAATTCATAATGCTATAAACATTAAACCACTGTGAATGTAATTTTACATTATAATATAATTATAATGCTCTTACTGATATTTATTAATTTATTTTTAAATTTTCTAAAATATTTATTTTCTTACATACTGTATTTTATACAGCCAAATATATACTATTTGTTGAAAATAACACGTTTATTTAAATATTATTCTTACAAAATATTTTTACATATTCACCCATATTAATATTTAAAAAAGGTAATCTAGTATTATGAAGAAATTTTAACTTATGCCAAAAATACATTATTTTTATGTCTAACTTACATCCACTTATGCATGCAAGCAGCCAATACATAGAAAGTCTTTATTTGGCTTATAAAAAAAATCCTAATCAAATAGATAATAGCTGGAAATCTATTTTCGATAAAAAAACATCAACATCAGATGCAAAAATATCTTCTACTTATACACCAACAACAAAAGAAATTAATGTATATCGCCTTATAGAACATTATAGAAATTTTGGCCACAGACAAGCACATATAGATCCTTTATATCCACCAAAAAATGACTCTTCCTTTTCCCTATCTCATTTTGATCTGCATCAAAAAGACCTTAAGTCTACATTTCAAGCCATAAAACCTTTGCATACTATAAACTTAGCCCATGCTATAGATAAGCTTAAAAAAATTTATTGTGATAGCATAGGCTTTGAATATAGTCATATACAAGATGAAAATATAAAATACTGGCTTCAAAAAAATATAGAAAACAATTTTTTTACATTCCAAATAGATCCCCAAATACAAAAACATATTATCCAACAACTTTTATCTGCCCAGTTATTTGAAAATTTTCTACAAAAAAAATACTTAGGACAAAAAAGATTTTCCCTAGAAGGAGCAACATCTGCCTTAATAGCTATAGATACACTTATACAAGAAGGTATACAAAATAATACCCAAGCCATAATGATAGGTATGGCGCATAGAGGAAGACTCAATATACTAGCTAATATATTACATAAACCCTATCAAGAAATATTTGGGGCCTTTGAAGGAAAAAATATCACAAAGTATGGAGATGTAAAATACCATTTAGGACATATATACCAAAAAAAAACAGCAAAGCAAGCATTGTGCAATATACACCTTTTGCCTAATCCATCTCATCTTGAATTTGTAAATGCTATAGTACAAGGCTACACAAGAGCTACCCAGGAAAAAAAAAATATAAGTACAAAAAATATTATTCCCCTAATAGTACATGGTGATACAGCATTAGCAGGACAAGGTATAGCATATGAACTGATACAAATGAGCCAACTACCAGCCTATAACATAGGTGGTACAATCCATTTAGTTATAAATAATCAAATAGGATTTACAACAGAAGTTGAATCAGCAAGAACAAGTAAATATTGTACTGACATAGCTAAAGTAATAGATGCTCCGGTATTACATGTTAATGGTGATGACCCAGAAGCAGTATATTGTGCTATAAAATTTGCTTATGCATACAGACAGAATTTTAGTAAGGATATATTTATTGATATGGTTTGTTACCGAAAATATGGACATAATGAAAGTGATGAACCTCGCTTTACACAACCTCAACTATATACTACCATACAACACCATAAAGACGTATTACAAAAGTATACTGAAAAGTTATTGCACAAAAATATTATCACACATCATTTCATACAGCAATATACAGCAGACTATAATCAAAAGCTACAAAATGCAATTAATACCCTAAAAAATAGCCATGATATATGCCATAAAATACAACCAGCCACTAAACAATTAGCAGAAAAAAAAATAGAAACAAATATTAAGATTAAAACTTTAAACTTAGTAATTGAAAAATTAACTACCTTACCTACAAATTTTACTCCCCTAAAACAGATTATAAAACTTATTGAAAAACGCAAAAACCTATTTTTTCAAAAAAAAAAAATAGATTGGGCTACAGCAGAACTTTTAGCCTATGCTACATTATTATTAGAAAACTTTCCTATACGTTTGGTAGGACAAGATGTAGAAAGAGGTACATTTTCACATCGACATGCTGTACTTAAAGATATAAAAACCAATATTTCATATAATATTTTAAACCATCTACATAAAGAACAAGCATATTTTACTATAGAAAATTCATTACTTTCGGAAAATGCAGCCTTAGGATTTGAATTTGGATATACCATGGCCCATGCACAAGCACTCACAATTTGGGAAGCACAGTTTGGTGATTTTGTAAATGGTGCACAGGTAATTATAGATCAATTTATTTGTAGTGCACAAGCAAAATGGAGTATAAATAGCGGATTAGTAATGCTATTACCCCATGGCTATGAGGGACAAGGACCAGAACATTCTAGTGCACGCTTAGAAAGATTTCTACAGCTATGTGCACAGCATAATTTACAAATAGCCAATCTTACTACTCCAGCTAATTTTTTTCATATATTAAGGAAACAGCATATGTGTACTAAAAAGGTACCTTTAGTAATTATGTCACCAAAATCTCTGTTAAGACATCCTAAAGTAGTATCTACTATTGAAGACTTTACATCAAAATATTTTGAACCTATAATTGATGATACTATTGTTGAAAAAGATAAAGTTAAAAAAATATTATTGTGTACAGGAAAAATTTACTATGAATTATTTTCTAGAAGAGAAGATGAAAATATACAAGATGTAGCTATTATTCGTATAGAGCAACTATATCCTTTTCCTCAAAAAACATTTGAGCATATCCTTAACAAATATCCTAAAAAAATAATATATAAATGGGTACAAGAAGAGCCAAAAAATATGGGTGCATGCATGTATATAAAAGAAATATTATCAGCCTATAATGTGCAATATATTACAAGAGAAGCCAGTGCTACTCCAGCCACAGGACATCTAGCAATACACTATCAAGAACAAAAAGATATAATTGAAAAAGCATTTCACATTTAAACACTAATATATGATACAAAAACGCTATTGGGAGATAGACTGTATACGAGGCATAGCCATTATTTTAATGATAACCTTTCATACACTTTATGATTTACAATTCTTATTTAATAAGAATATATTTACAAAAAATAATTTTTGGTCTATTATGCCTTATTGCATAAGTGGTATATTTTTAACCATATCAGGTATCACACTATCTATCAACTACCAAAGAAAAAAATACAGTAAATTTACAAATATTTTATATAGAAGCAGTAAAATATTTCTTTTAGGCATAATTATTACACTAACAACTATTTTTTTTGATTTTGGAGGAAAAATTTATTTTGGTATTTTACATTGTATAAGCCTTGCTACATTACTTTCCTATTTTTTCAAGCATACAACAAAAAAAAAATTGCTTTTCTTAGGCCTTATTTTCTTAACTGTAGGTATTTATGTTGATCAAAAATTTTGGATATGGCATAATCCATATTTTTTTTGGTTATTCCCCTACTATAATTTTAGTATTGGAGATATGATAGACTATTACCCGTTAATACCTTCTTTTGGTTTTATCCTCTTAGGCTTATACATAGGAAAAATATTTTATAAAAAAACTACAAAAAAAGTAAAATTACCTATCTATCCATATTATTTTTTCACCAAACCATTACAATATATAGGTAAATATTCTTTATGGATTTATATGTTACATCAGCCTATAATCTATTTTTTGTTGAATTTGCTAGTATAGCCTGCTGTTTACCTAACCATATATATCTTTTTGATTATACTAATAGAAAATTTTTAGTTTTTAAAAAAACAATCTGCATCAAATGCTAATGCAGATTACAATAGGTATTATTATTTATCTTACAATATATATATTCCCAAAATTGGGAAAAATTAAATATCTATTCCTTATTTATTGTAAAAAAGCACATTATAGATAGTACTATTATAACCTATTCTTCTTTAACTTTTTTTTTTCTTTTTTTTTCAGCTCTTTTTTGTGCTTTTTTTTCTCCTTTTTGTATACGTTGTTGTTTTTTATCTTCTATCCACTTATCAAACCGGGCATTAGCTTCTTCTTGAGTAATAGCCTTTTTATTGATACCTATCTGAAGATGTTTTTTAAACATCACACCTTGAGAAGATAAAATATAGCGTGCTGTTTTAGTAGGCTGCGCACCATTCATTAAATACTTTAATGTTTCATCTATATTAAGCCGTATAGCTGATGGATTACTATGTGGATTATAAGTACCCAATTTTTTTATGAATTTTCCATCTCTTGGAGCGCGTACATCTGCAGCTACAATATCATAAAGGGCATAATTTTTTTTCCCTCTTCTTGCTAAACGTATTTTTACCATATGGGGTGGTGTTTTTAATTTAATTTTATGTTGAGGATCTCGTCCTATGTTTAAAATATTTTAAAAAAAATATATATAAATATATAATTTTCCTTTGAATTTTACTAATGTTGTTACATAAATCGAAAAATAAGGCACATTAACTAGTAATAGGAAAAAAATTGAGGCTATTTTTTTTTTCTATTCGCTATTTTTATTTTATTTATATTTTGTATTTCATCTTGAAGAAAATCTACTTCTTGTTCTAGTGCTCCTTTTATTGAGTTTTTTTCTAGATATTTTCCATCTATAATATTCTTTATACGAACCTTCATAGTGTCTATATGTATAGCATATTTACGAAAAAAATCAACAGGGTTTTCTCTATTATTTTCATTTTTTCTTGTTACTGCACGTCTTCTAACTTCTTTTTCTTGTCTTAATTCTTTTTTGACTTTTTCTAATTGTTTTTTCTGATCATTTATTTTATTTTTAAGTGTTAATATTTTACTAGATAACTTCTGATTGCTTTTTTGGTATGCTATTTTTTTATCCATTATTTCTCTTTTTTCATTTAGTAACCTTGTATTCATATCTTCATATGCTTTAATATGTTCTTGAATATCTTTGTCTTTTTTTTTCAACTGTTTTTTCATTGCTTTAATTACCTTATTTAGTTCGCTTTCTGCCTTTTTTTTCAATTCTTCTGCTTGTAATGGTTTTTCCAGTTGCATTTTCTCTATCTTAAAATTTAAACTTTGTATAATATTTCTATCTGCTAAAATAGCCTGAATAATATATTCCATATCTGCTTCTTTTATGCCTAATACATTGCCTATAGTACTAAATTCGTTTTTTAATTTATCTAATTCTTCTTGATATTTTACTATGTCTTCTTCTAGTTTTTTATTTTTTTGTTCAAAAAGTATCCTATCTTGTAATTCTTGGTTGTATTTTTGCTCATTAGCTACTTTTTCTTCTTTTAAATCTTCTATAACTTTGGCTAGCATTTCTTTTTCTAAATTTGTTTTATTATGTGCACGCTTTTCTTGTTCAAGTAATGCTGTTTGTTCATCAAACTTTTTATTTAGATTTTCTATTTCTTGTTCATTTTTTTCTTTACTATTTTTTATATATTCTTTATATTTTTTTATTTCTTCTTTTAATTGTTCTATAATTTCATTTTTTTCATCTACTACTTGTTTATTATTATTGTCTTCTAAATTGTTTATTTGATTATGTAAGTCTTTTATTTTTTTTTCTAAATTTTCATTGCTAGTATCTATAATACTGAGCTGTTCTTTGAGTTGTTCATTTTCTTTGTGTAAATCTTCAATTATTTTTATCTGCTCTTGCATTGTTTCTTTAGCTTTTTTTATATCATTTTTATTTTCTTCACCTATTTTTTTAAGTTCTTCGTTCTGTTTTTTTATTTCATCAATAGTACTTCTAAGTTGTGCTATAATTTCATTTTTTTCTTTATTCTTTCCATTGAATTTTGATTGTATTTCATTCAATTTCTTGTTTAGATCTTCAATATTATCTTTATTCTCTATTAGTAGTTCATTTTTTTCTTGGTTTAATTGTTGATTTAGTTCATTTAAGTAGGCTATATTGTCATTTCTTTCTACAAGTAATTTATTATATTTCGTATTATCATCTTTCAAAATTTCTAAATTATTCTCTAGCTGATTAATTATTTCATCTTTATTATTATTGTCTAATTTCAGTTTACCTATATTCTTTATATTATTTTCTATTTCTTCTTCTTGAAGTTTCATTTTACCTTGTTGTGCTTTATTTTCTTGTTGTTGGTCTATTAATTTTTTTTTGTATTCGTCTAGCTTCGCTTTTAATTCTTCCACATCTTTGGAGTTTGTATCGCTTTCTGATATTTTTTCTAATATTTCTTTTGATGCATTAATACTACTAATTGCTTTTACTACTGTTTTACGTCTTTTTTTGGGATCTTCTATTTTTGCTTGTGTATCTACCATGAGTTGCAGTGTTTCTTCATAGGTTTCTTCTAAGTCACTAATTTTTTGTATTCCATTATCTAAACATTTTTGGGTTTCTTTTACCATTGCTTCATATCTTGCTGTTATGTAACATAACATGGGAATATAATTTTTAGATAAAAAAATTATATTTTCTTTTTTTATCCATAAATGAACATAATAAATCTCTTCTGAAAACTTTTTTTTAATATTTTCAGGTACAAAATCTTGTACTTTAACTATTTGTTTGTATTTAGTTTGATCGTCTGTTATATAGTATATATTTTCTTGGTATAACTGAATATTATTTTTAGATATATGAGGTAAAGCTTTTTCAATACAAGCTTTTTTTGTTAGTGTTTTTGGATTAGTACTAAATATAAATCCACTTTTATAAGGCTCTTGTTTGGCAATATTTTGTTCTCTAGTGCTAGAGCTTAAATTTACTGCTGTATCTTCATTAAATTCTATTATGCCGTAAAGTTGAATTTTACTATCAATTAATTTTGACTCTAAAATTTCTATTTTCTTAATTTTTGTATTAGATGCATTGTATATTTTTTTAAAATGCTGATTACATCTACAACGTTGCAAAACAATTAGAATGATGATACAGATAAATGTATATTTTTTCATAAAAAAAAATTGTACTATTTTAGATTTGATTTATTCTTAAATATATATATTTTTGGAATATTATCAGTTATATAAGACCAAAAAATGGTTCAATAATTACATTAATCTATTTTTAATTTATTTCCTATATAGATCAAAAACTAATATATATGTCATATTTATGCTAAAAACATATAATGACTAAGTATAATAAATGCTAAAAATGAAATGATTGAATATCAGTGTGGGCATTTGCTATTATTATTCTTTTTTAAGAATTTTTTGGGCTGTTGTACATATATTTTTTGCTGTGTGTAGTCTAACAAAAAATTCGTTTGTATTATTATAATTATTTAATAATGCTACTTGTTTATCTATAATTTTTTTCGCTTTTTTTCGAGTTATAGGATTATATATTATGCCTGCGTTTTCTTGCATGGTATTTTGTATTTTTTCTATAATTTTTTTGACATCTACAGTAAAAGAAGTACATACCTTAGGTATATTTAGAGTAAAATTTTTTGGAAAATGGTTATTATTTTTATGTATTGTATGTTCAAAGCAATATTTTGCAAAAGCTACTGCTTCCAATAAAGAGTTAGATGCTAATCTGTTTACTCCATGCAATCCTGTATAAGCTACTTCTCCACTACTATATAAATTTTTAATATTCGTTACTCCATATTCATCAACTGCTATGCCACCGCATTGATAGTGTGCTGCAGGAATAATGGGTATAAGTTGTTTTTGTGGATTAATATCATTTTCAAATAAATAATTTATTATAGTAGGAAATCTTTTTTTCAACATATTAAGAGACATATGTCTACAATCTAACCAGAGATGTTCTTGATTTTGATTTTGAAGTACTTTAGACATTGCCTGTGCAATAACATCTCTTGTAGCAAGTTCAGCATTTTTATCAAAAAAATATAAAAATCTTTGTTTTTTTTCATCTAAAATATATGCTCCTTCTCCTCGAAGAGCCTCTGTTATTAAAAACAGTTTTTTTTTATTTTTTTGGTAAAATGCTGTTGGATGAAATTGTATATATTCCATATATTTTATAGCTACACCTGCTCTATGTGCAATCGCTATACCATCTCCTGTAGCATGAATTGGATTTGTAGTATACTGATATACTTGGCCACATCCTCCTGTAGCTAACAATATATTTTTTGCTATTAGGGCATAGCAAGAATTCTTATTTTGATTATATAGCATAGCACCTATACATTGTTCCTCATAAATAATGAGGTCTATAACAGATTGATAGGTGCTTATTTTTATATTCGGATATTTTTTTATTTGATAGATGAGTTGTTGTATAATCTTTTTTCCTGTTGTATCTTTGCAGTGTAATATTCTGCTTGTACTATGCCCACCCTCTAGGCCTAAATAGAATTTACCTTGTTTATCTTGTTCAAATGGTACACCCCATTGTATTAAATCTTGTATACATTGTGCAGAGTCTGTAATAACTTTTTGCACAATATATGGATTACACATTCCTCTACCTGCTTTTACAGTATCTTCTATATGTTGAGCTATAGCAGAGCTATCTTTCTCTAATGTAGCTGCTATACCTCCTTGTGCATATTGAGTATTATTTTCTTGAAGAGATGTTTTACTTATTATAGTAATTATGCAATGTTTATTTGCTTTAGCCATCTTTAAGGCATAAACTAATCCTGCTAATCCAGAGCCTATCACTAATATATCGGTATATTGTATTTGTTTAGACTTCAAACTTTTGACATTTTTTTTAGTTTATTATAAATGCTACGTTGTAAATTTATTTTACAAATTTTTTTTCTTCTATATTTTTTGTCTGCTCAATATTTATGTCTTAAAATATATTATATTGTTTGGTATACAATAAGATGACATTAAACAAAATTATCAAATCTTAATTTTTTTATGCATAAAACAGATTTCAATGATAGTATATATCAAGATACATGCTATAATCAAAAATAAATAAGTCCATACTTTTTGTATATCTATTACTTTTTTTCTTCTTAAATATATTTTCTTATTATGAAATAGACCAATACATAAATTAATATATCGACTTAAAGTTGTAAATATTTCTGCTAAAGCATATATTACCTTTATTCCTTTATGATATATTTTCTCTATAGTTTGTTCTATTTTTTCCACACCATATAATAATTTTATATACGCATTGCTACTAAATACTTTCAACAAACTATTCGATTCAACAACTTGTATGCCTGTAACTAACTTCTTACCTTTACTCTCAATTCCACAATATTTTTTCCATGTTATTCCTAAACCAAATAGAAAAATTATACCTATACCTAGTCTTATCTTTTTTTCCTCCACTACTAGATCTATTAATACTGTATCACCTTGTGCTATAGTGCGCCATAGCCAATGATCTTGATAATCAAGAGAAACACTCATTAATCCTATACAAACTAAAGTTAAGAGCCCTAAACTAATTGAATAATTATAGGGTAAGACTGTATGCCTAATATACAATACTTGTTTTTTCAGAATAAAAATTATAGACTTTAGTAGATATACTACTGTTAATAGTACGCTGAACAAAAAAATTAGCAAAGGTAAAATATAAAAATAATATCCGTGTTGTATATATTGAAATGCCCAATTTACCATATGCATCACCAAAGCCTCTTTAGTATACCAACAAGGAAAATAAGGAAACCCAATTAAACAACAAGCACCAAAACAGTATAATACTAACACTGTATAGCTACCATATCTGTATTGAACAAAACGAAGATCACCACTATATTGTAATAACCATTTTTGCTGCTTCATATCTTGTATTATAATTCCAGCACAAAGAAAAAGATAACTTTTAATTATACCATGTACAAGCATATGCATAAAAGCTGTAGTGTAGGCGCCCAGTCCTATGGCTAAACTCATAAAACCAATTTGAGAAACAGTAGAATATGCCAACAATTTTTTAATATGCCATGATCTACAAGCTTGATAACCCCCCCAAAAAGCTGTGATAATACCTACATATAGTATACCTAAAGATATATCTGGAGTAAATAAATATGATAGACGAAGTGAAAGATATATTCCCATAATGACTAATGTAGCACTATGCAATAATGCAGATACAGGCATTGGAGCTACCATAGCAATGGGAAGCCAATGCATAAGAGGAAACTGTGCAGATTTTGTACCTAGACCTAGCAACATAATAATTATGCCTAGAGATAAATTACTATGGTAAATAATATCCTTTATCCATATATATCTACAAATTTGCTTTTGGTTGACAAACACTAAAAATAATCCAATAAAAAAACATAAATCCCCTATTTTATTGATAAGAAAAATTATTTTTCCTTGTCTAAATGTTACTTTATTTTGTTTATGGAAGATGATTAAAAAATAACTTATAATACCCATCCATTCCCAAAAAATAAAACAGAAAAATATCTGGCCAGAAAGCAAAATGCCTAAACAGGTAAAAAGAAAAATATAAGTTAAAATAAAATAATACTTATTGTTTGCAAAAGAGCATAAAGCATAATACTGTATAATAAAAAAAAGTATGAGAAGAAACAACAGCATAATAGCTGTAATATAATCTATATAAATCACCATAATATGACTCAAATTTAACCATGGTATATAGTGAATAAAATAATTTTTATGTTTGATTAATGTCAATATACAAGATGCCAAAATCACTAAAAAACTATTGAGTAATAAGGTAAATTTTGCTATGTATCTTGATGGCATACATAAAATACTACCTACACAGCATAAAGGAGTCAACAACAAGAGATATACCAATAATACCATAAAAATTTTATTTAGACCATAGGTCTTGTAGCTCAGGTATAACACTATAAGCTGTAAGATCATACTGGCAAGGCACTATAGAAACATAATTATGAGCTATAGCCCATTCATCCGTATCTTTTCTGTTTTCTTCTTGATAATATTTACCATTTAGCCAAAAATATTCTCTATCTCTAGGATCTTTTTTTTTTACTAAAAACTTTTCCCAAGAGACATCTGCCTGTCTACAAATTTTTATACCCCTAATAGGTGATTGCTGCTTGGAAGGAAAGTTAACATTAAGTGCTATATTAGGTATAATTTTGTGTTGTATAAATTTTTTTGTGATATCTACAATATATTTTTCTGTATGCGTAAAATCTGCATTAGGAGAAATATCATTTAAAGAAAAACCTATAGCAGGCACACCATCTAAAGCCCCTTCTATAGCAGCAGCCATAGTACCTGAATATAAAATGCTTATAGCTGTATTTTTACCATGATTTATGCCACTTACTATAAGATCTGGCTTAACATGCTTTAATATATATGTTTGAGCAGTAATAATACAGTCTGCTGGTGTACCAGAACACATGTAAGCCTCTATATGATGATTTTTCTGATTAAATATATTACTTGACGTTATACGCAACGGCAAATCTTGTGTAATAGCATGTCCCATGCCTGAGTGTGGTTTTTCAGGGGCAACTACTACTACACGGCCTATAGCTGACATGAGCCTTGTAAGCACTTGAATACCTTGAGCATATATGCTATCATCATTAGAAATAAGAATGAGGGGTTGTTTAGATAAAGACATTTTTTTGAATTATAATGAATATATTTTTAATTTTAATGATATTTGTATTATTAGCAACTAATCTAAATATTTTTGGTATTGTAATTTAATGTTCAAAAAAAAAATTATTATAACTTTTCTCTTTACATTTTTTTGCTGTAAAGACCTTAAAGACCCTAGTACAGATTGTACTTCTTTATTGAAAATACATTTCAAATCTAAAACACATTGGTTCAATTATAATATAATAGACATACAACCTCAAGGGAGTAAGCAAAAAATTTCTCCCAATTACAACCATAAACATATATACACCTTTCCCCTTAATCCATATCAGAGCAAAACTACATTTCATGTCAATATTAACCATAATAATAAAACAAATACTACTACAATTCCTATACAAACATATCTACTTACCATTACATATCATAAAAAAAAAAATTTTTTAGGTTCTCACAATGGTATGAAACAACATTTTATACTACAAGATGTTAAAATGGAAAATATTACCAAAAATCCAATCATCAAAATTAATCAAACAAAAATAAACAACAAAAATCTTCATCGCCGTATTGCACTTCCCAATGTTGAAATATTTTTTACTTTTTAATATAAACTTCCTTGTCTTTTATCCTGTTTTAGCCAACAAAAAAATTTGGCTCCCTAAAGATGTACGCATAGGCTATGATATTTCAGGGCCTATTTCTACACTTTGGCAAAAAAACCATAGTATCAATGAAGGAAAATTCTCCCTATATTTTGGCAAAATAATATTAAGCTTAGAAGGAGGATTTCAAAAAATAAATTATGATGATACAAAAAAAGGCATATATAAAAATGTTGGCAAATACTTTCGGTTTGGTGTTGACTACAATTTTTTAAAAGACAGTACCCATCATCATACCTGTACACTAGGTATATGCTATGCTATTAGTTTTTTTGAAGAACAAGTGCAGGCACTTATACAAGATGAATATGCCTTACTAAAAAAAATTAGGATATGGGAAGATAAAAATGTAATCCTAAAACAAACATCATCTGCACATTGGCTAGAAGCAGTAGCAGGTGTAAGTGTGCATATATGGAAAAATATTTTTATAGGATTAAAAGCAAAAATAAAATTCAATAAAAAGGTACAAGGAGAAAAAGATATGTTGTGTTTTGAAATACCTGGATGGGGTTTTCGCGATTTAAAAGCCTATGGAGGCATACATTATTATGTGATATATACATTTCGTATACAAAAATACGAAACATAGATAATCTAAAACTTTATATACTTTGTAATTTTTTATACATCAAAATATGCAATATAACAAACAAACAAAAATAGAAATTAATGAAAAAACCATAGCACAACTTTATGATACCCTAAATGCAAAAAACATTACTACAACAAAAAACTATATTGATTTTCTTTACAACTGGGATCATATTTGTGGCACAATAGCAGAAGACATGGGATGGCGATATATTCATACAACATCTAACACAAGCCATGCTACCCATAAAAAAAATTATCAATATTTTGTCGAAAAAATTGTACCATACACTACCATACAAGATCAAAAAATAAAAAAAAAACTTGTACAATACTATCGTGATGATATTACCATAAGCAACAACAATATAGCCTTATTTATAAGCAATATTAAAAATGATATTAAAATATATAAAGAAAAAAATGTTGCTATATTAACAAAACTACAAATGCTTGCACAAAAATATGCCAGCATAATGAGCAATATAGTAGTTAAATATAAAGAAAAAGAATATACAGTACAAAAGGCAAGTTTGATGTTAGAATCTCAAGATAGAAAAATAAGAAAAGAAATATATAATGCTATACAATCTGCATATTTAAAAATATCTACAACTTTAGATGATATTTTCGATACAATGGTAAAAAAAAGGCATAAAATAGCCCTAAATGCAAATTTTAAAAACTTTAGAGACTATATGTTTGTAGCCATGTATCGCTATAACTATACGCCAGAAGATTGTTTTACAATGCATAAAGCTATAAAAAATGCAGTAATACCAATGCTCAATAATCTGAATAAAACAAGAGCAAAAAATTTAGCTATACATCCACTCAAGCCATGGGATAAATGTGCAGATATAGATGGAAAACCACCTATACGACCCCTAAAAAATCAAGATGAACTACTCACAAAAACCATACAGCTATTTGAACAAACAGACCCTTATTTTGGCCAATGCTTAAAAAAGATGCAAAAAATGCAGCATTTAGATTTATTTGCAAGAAAAAACAAAGTACCAGGAGGATATAACTATCCATTAGATATTACAGGGGCACCATTTATTTTTATGAATGCCACCAATAGCCTACAAGATATTATCACCTTAATACATGAAGGTGGACATGCTGTACATAGCTTTTTAATGGCTAAACTACCGCTCAACCTATTCAAACATCCTACATGTGAAGTGTCAGAATTAGCTTCTATGACTATGGAATTGATTACTATGGATCAATGGAAAATTTTTTTTCCAGATGATAAAGAGCTAAAGAGAGCAAAAAAAATACATCTACAAAAAATAGTAAGCACCCTAGCATGGATAAGTACAGTAGATAGCTTTCAGCATTGGATTTATGAAAAGCCTCAACATACACGTACAGAAAGACATCAGGCATGGAAAAATATTTTTGATCAGTATACAGATCATACCACTGATTGGTCAGGATTAACAAATATAAAGCAGATACTTTGGCAAAGGCAACTTCACATTTTTGAAGTACCATTCTACTACATAGAATATGGTATAGCACAATTAGGTGCTATAGCAATATGGAAAAATTTTAAACAAAATCCTCAAAAAACACTTAATCAATATAAAGAAGCCCTATCTTTAGGCTATACAAAGTCTATAGTAGAAATATATACTACAGCAGGTATTTCATTTGATTTTAGTTCATCATATATACAAAGTTTGATGCAATTTTTGCAAGAAGAATTAGAAAATTTAGAATAGTATCAGAGATTAAAATATTTTGACTTTAAAATAGCTATAAAATGTTTTAAACAAGATCTTGATAATTTTCCATAACATAATTCTTAAAATCATTTCTTTCACTGAAATTTTGTAAATCTAAAACCAAATCTTCTAAATTTTCTTCTGTTATAGTACCTTGATCCAATTCATCATCAAAAAAATTTTTTAAAAATTCTATTCTTTGTCTAACTTCTTTATTTGATAATTTTCTAATTCTTGAGCAAATATTTTCTTTATCTTCACTTTCTTCTTTAAAAGAAGAAGTACTTTGTATTGAATCAACTACATTAATTCCAGATCCATTCTTAGTTTCATTAGGAAGAATATCATGATTGTCAGCTACAAAACATTGAAATTCAATTCTAGATTTTTCTTGATGATCAAGAATAATTTTTGTCAGTTCTTTTATAATATGATCATTATTTTTATCATCTTGATCGTATAAAATTTCATTATTATCAAAAAACCAGTCCATTCTTTTTTTAAATTCATAATCAGATATAGTCATTTTTTTTTTATTTTCTTCTTGTTCTTCTTCTCCTTGATCTGATCCTGCTGGTGGTTTTTCTTCTTCATTTTTATGAGCTTTTTTTGGTTGAATAGTTTTATTACTTTTATCAGCAGCATTTTTTTTATCTTGTAAAATACTTTTATTACAAGCTGTGTAGAAAATAATTCCTAAAAAAGAGATAATTATAATGAATTTATTTTTTTTCATAAAAAATGAAATATAGTTCTGTTAAGAGTTTTTTAAAAAAATTACTGTAACATAATATAAAAATTTTATAATAAAAAACTGTTAAAAATTACTATCACATGACACTAAATCAAAATTATCATAGAAAAAATTATTATTTCAAATATATTTTTGTATATTTGTGATATATTTTATTGAGTGTGTAGCTCAGCTGGTAGAGCGCTTCCCTTTTAAGGAAGATGTCCTAGGTTCGAATCCTAGCACACTCACTTTTTATAAATCAAATATCCTTTCCCACCCTCTTAAATTTGTATCACTACAACATAATTTCTTAACTTTGAACATGTATTAAATTTTATCATATGAAAAAGATAGGTCTTATTGCTATACTCTACTTATTTACACATTTTTCTACTTTTTCCCTCAATGTTGGTGTAAAAAGTGGCGTAATAAATACAAAACATCTATACAATTCTCAAAAAAAATATGATAATTCTTTTTTACTTGGTCTTTATGCAAAACAATCATTACTTTGCTATGGTATGATTATTGAAGGAAATTATGTAAAAAAAGCTTTGGTAAACCCACATATTACACTAAAAAATCATTACCTCTACATTCCTACAATGTTACAAGTTTATCTTCCTCTAGGTATAGGTATAGACTTTGGTTATCAAGTGGGCTATTTGTTAGCTTCGTTCGAAAATAATATAAGAAATGATAAAAATATATCTGCTATTGACCATGGTTTTATAGTAGGAATGAATAAAAAATTGTGGAATCGTTTATCTTTATCCTTAAAATACTACTATAGCTTTACACATATTAGCAAAACAAATCCAAGCTATACCTATCGTAACTGGGATATCTCATTACACTATAGTTTATTTAAGCTTTTGTAATCAAATATTTTTGCTTTCAATAAAATGCCAGAAAAAAAATATTCAGCAGAAAATATACAAATATTAGAAGGTCTAGAAGCAGTACGCAAAAGGCCTGCCATGTATATTGGAGACATAGGAGAAAAAGGACTGCATCATCTTGTTTGGGAAGTGGTAGACAATGCTATAGATGAATCTTTAGCAGGATTTTGTTCAGAAATTCATGTCACCATTCACAAAAATAATGCAATAACTGTTGAAGATAATGGAAGAGGTATACCTACTGATATCCATCCAAAAGAAAAACGTTCAGCATTAGAAGTAGTAATGACAGTATTACATGCTGGTGGTAAATTTGATAAAGATACCTATAAAGTAAGTGGTGGATTACATGGTGTAGGTGTATCTTGTGTAAATGCTCTTTCTGAAAATCTTATTGCTACTGTATATCGAAATGGACATATATATCAACAAGAATATAGCAAAGGTATACCATCCTATCCAGTAAAAACTATAGGAAAATCAAAAAAAACTGGTACTACAATACACTTTCTTCCAGACAAAACCATCTTTAATGTACATACTTATGCACAAAATATTTTATCTAAAAGATTGCAAGAACTTGCCTACCTTAATGCAGGATTAACACTCACTTTACAAGACTTAAGACAGTCAGAAGATAATAAAATAGAACAAAAAAAAACTTTTTACTCTAAAGAAGGTTTAGCTGCTTTTGTACAGAATTTAGATAAAAATAAATCTCCCCTCATTAACTATCCTATATATGTTGAGAATAAAAAAAATAATATTGCTGTACAAACAGCAATACAATACAATACTTCTTACACAGAAAATATTGTATCTTATGTAAACAATATTCCTACTAAAGAAGGAGGTACACATGTTTCAGGATTTAGAAGAGCTATTACACGTACCCTTAAAAATTATGCCGAAAAACAAAAACTTCTAGATAAGGCTAAGATAGAAATTAATGGAGATGATTTTAGAGAAGGACTCACAGCTGTAATTGCCGTAAAAGTAGCAGAACCCCAATTTGAAGGACAAACAAAAAATAAGCTTGGCAATTCTGATGTAGTCAGTGCTGTAGATTATTGCGTAAAACAAGTACTTCAAGACTATTTGGAAGAAAATCCTAAAGAAGCTAAAAGTATTATAGCCAAAGTAATATTAGCAGCACAAGCCCGTATGGCTGCACGTAAAGCTAGAGAAATGGTACAGCGAAAGCAAATTTTATCTAGCAGTACTTTACCTGGAAAACTAGCTGACTGTTCTGAAAAAGACCCTTCACTTTGTGAATTATTTTTAGTAGAAGGAGATTCCGCAGGAGGTACAGCCAAACAAGGTCGTGATAGAAAATTTCAAGCTATATTACCACTAAAAGGCAAAATATTAAATGTAGAAAAAACACAAGAATATAAAATATATGCCAGTGAAGAAATAAAAAATATGATTACTGCCTTAGGATTAATTTATGGTACTTCCACAGATAATAAAGCCATAAATATAGATAAATTACGTTACCATAAAATAGTAATTATGACTGATGCTGATGTAGATGGAAGCCATATTAGAACATTAATGCTCACCTTTTTCTTTCGTTACGCAAAAATTCTAATAGAAAAAGGGCATTTATATATAGCATTACCTCCACTTTACCTACTTAAGAAAGGAAAAAAAGAAAAATATTGTTGGGATGATGAAGAAAGAGATGCCACAATTGCCCAATGGGGGGCTAAAAAAGATAAAGAAAATATCCATATACAACGCTATAAAGGATTAGGAGAAATGAATGCAGCGCAATTATGGTCTACTACTATGAACCCTGATGTACGCAACCTTAAAAAGGTAAACATAGCTTCAGCTATAGAAGCAGATCAATTGTTTAACATACTAATGGGAGAAGATGTTGCGCCAAGAAAAAAATTTATTGAAACAAATGCAAAATTTGCAAAATTAGATATATAAAAAGCAATATGTAAATGAAATAAATGAAAAAAATAATCATACACATATTCTATGCCTTTGCTACTCTATTGTTATTGATATCTTTCTTTTTTTATTTTATACTACCTTCAACCATAAATAAAAAAATAGTAAAAGTACCTGATATAGAAAATATACCTATACACCAAGCAAAAAAAATTTTAATAGAACATAACCTAAAAGCAGAAATAAAAACAGAAAATTTTTATGCCAAATATTTTCCTCCAAATACCGTTTTAAAACAATATCCTCATCCATATGCAGAGGTAAAAAAATATAGAAAAATTTATGTTACTATAAATCCATCTACCCTACCTCATATCCAAATGCCAGACCTACAAGATCTTTCACTAAAAAATGCAAAAATTGCTTTAAATCATGTAGGATTACTCTTAGGTAATATTGTTTATGTACCTGATATTGCACAAAATGTAGTTATAAAACAAATGTATCAAAATAAAAAAATACAACCCAACACTCCCATAAAAATGGGAGAAAAAATTGACTTAATAGTAGGTAAAGGGCTAAGTAAAAAATATGTTTTAGTACCTAATATTATAGGTATACCTTTAGAAAAGGCCAAAACTATACTAAATAGTTTATATTTAATATTAGGCAAGATAACCTATGAGTGCACAGAAGAAGACTCTCTAGAACAAATAGTACATAACCAAGACCCACAAAAAGATACTATAGTTACTATAAATAGTAGCATAGATGTATGGGTAAATGAATGTACATAAATTTCTAAAATCAATATAAAAATATTAAAGGTATACATTGCCAAAAATATGCGTCATGTAATCTTATCATTTGCTTTGTTCAACATTTTTACTCTCCATATATATGGTAAATATAATAAAGGAAATATAAAAAATGAGCAACTCACCATCAAAAAGATAAAAAAAAATACTATTGTAAAAGAAAAACGCCTATTTATACTTCCTAAACCAACAACAGAAGATCTACTAACACCTTCTCTACTACCTATAGAACGTAAAATACCAGATAATAACTTCAATCTTTTAACATTTCCTTTACAGGTAAAAAAATTAAAAACAAGTCATTCCAAAAAAATGAAACATTTTATACGTATTGGAGGATATCATTCAATCAATAATGGGGAAATCTTTTATCAGCTTATAGATAATAAAAAACTTAAAATTACTTTAGATACTGCTATAGCTAAACTACCCATACAAAAAAAAAATGTATGGCAATATCATACCCATATACATACCTATTATTCAATTCAAAAGGAACTTACATTGCAAAATGATATTGAATATCAAAAAGATACCCATCCTACAAAAAATACCTATACACAGGTATTGACAAACCATTTTTTAATACATAATCAAAAAAAATACCAAGGAAGTTTATATTATAGTTTATGTGAAGAAAAATATGTATGTGCTGAACATTACATTAAAGGTAAGTGGAAACATTTTTGGTTAAAAAATAAAAATATTAAACCAAGACTTATAATAAAAGTGAATTACCTTAAACAAAAATATTCTTTAGATAAAGGTAAAAATACTACTGGCATACACCTTAAACCAAGATTACACCTTTACAAGAAATATTTTACAGCAGATTTAGGTAGTAATATATTTTTATATAAAACAGCATTCCATCTTTTACCTACAGTAATGCTGCAGACTTATCTGTTTAAAAAAACAGTTCAGCCCTATTTTCAAATCAAAAATAAATACAAAAATTTTATACTCAAAAATATAAAAGACCAGATTCCATATATTACTCCTATAACATTAAAAAATGAATATCAGCCTTTTATTATTAGATGGGGTACCAAAGCATATTTGCATTCAAATTATGACCATCACATATATCTTAAATATACGATATCAAAAAATAAACCAGTATGGATTGTATCAAAAAAAAATATGCCATTACTTGATTACCAAAATGTAAATTACTATAGCTTAGGCAGTGAAAGTGTTTATCGTTACCAAAAAAAACTACAGCTACTTTTTAGCATGCAGTATTATTTTTATTCTTTATCAAAACCGTCATCTTACCATCCTTGTATAATTTTGTATAAAAAAATGTATTATCAGCTGTATAAAAAATTATATTTTATTTACTCTTTACATTTTTTAGGAAAATTAAACATTTTCGATAATATACAACAGCAGTATAAACATATGCCAAGCCTATGGCAACATCAGTGGGATGTGCATTACCATTTCAGTCAACCTTTTTCTTGTTTTTTTTCTTATATCTACAAAACCAAAACAACTGTAGCACACCCTATGTTAGCACCCCTCGGTCAACATACATATTTTATAGGACTAATGTACGGATGGTAATTAAAAGATATATCCTAAAAGCATTATTTGCTTAATCTGAAAGTATCATAAATAAATCTCAATATATAAAATAAAAAATAACAATTTTTTGTATGCAGAAATTCATTTTTTTAGGAAAATCTAGTTATACCAAAGTCCAACACAGACATTTCACTGTAAAAACAGTCATTGATAAGCATATAGTTAATAATTTAGAGACTATTTTTTTTTGTATAGCTGCACATCATGTGCCGTATCGTGTAAAAACATATGACTGGAAACAAAACATAATTTATATTACCTTATTACATATTGAAAATGAAAAAATAAATCATCTCATTAAAAAAGATATTTTTATTCGAGATATACAAATTAAAAAACACAATATAACAGATAAAAATCATCTTATGCATCATCATGTTTGGCATCATGAAAAATATATTGGTATAATTACCAAAGTAGAAGCATATCCAAGCCAAACAATGCTTCATATTCAACAAGAAAAAAATATTATACTTGTACCTTGGCATCCAGCTTTAATAAAAGAGACTGATTATTTACAAAAAAAAATTGTACTGCAACTTCCAGAAGATTATCTTACTATCTTTAGTAAACCATAATGCGTATAGATATTATTACTTGTTTACCACAAATTTTAGACAGTACTTTTGCATACTCCATTATCAAGCGTGCTATTAAACAAAAAATTGTACACATTTATGTACATAATCTTAGAGACTATACACAAAACAAACATCAAAAAATAGATGACCATGCTTATGGAGGTACACCTGGTATGGTACTTATGGTAGAGCCTATTGTAAGCTGTATAGAGTCATTACAAAAGAAAAGAAAATATGACAAAATTATTTATATGTCTCCAGATGGCGTACTTTTAAATCAATCTATGGTTAATACCTTATCTTTAGATAAAAATATTCTCTTGCTTTGTGGTCATTATAAAGGCATTGATGAAAGGGTAAGAGAAAATTTTATTACCCATGAAATTAGTATTGGAACGTATGTACTCTCTGGTGGTGAACTAGCAGCTGCTGTATTGGTAGATGCTTTAGTACGCCTTTTGCCAGGAGCAATAAATAATGAAATATCTGCCTTAGAAGATTCTTTTCAAAATGACTTAATAGCCCCACCACAATACACCAGACCAGCAAAATTTAGAAATATGCAAGTGCCTAAAATATTACTGTCGGGAAATCATAAGGAAATTGCACAATGGCAAGAACAACAATCTTACATGAGAACAAAAAAATATAAAAAAATACATAGCATACAAAATAAAACATAAATACCTACTATGAAAAAAATTTTACATGCTATAGCCATTATACCAGCACGCTATAATGCTAAACGTTTTCCAGGAAAACCTTTAGTACACATAGGTAAAAAGCCTATGATACAGCATGTATACGAAAGAGCAAAAAAAATTACACCCCATGTTTATGTTGCTACAGATGATATTCGCATTCAACAAGCAGTAGAAAATTTTAAGGGTAAAGTAATTATGACTTCTCCTACTTGTAAAAATGGTACAGAAAGATGTATAGAAGCATTAAATAAAATAGAGAATAGAAAAAATATAAATATTGTGCTAAACATACAGGGAGATGAACCAATATTTCCAGTATCAGCTTGTAGACAAATGTTATCTTGTTTTACAACAAAAAAAATAGATATTGCTACTTTAGCTAGTACTATTAACACACATGAAGAAATTTTTGATCCTGATACAGTAAAAATAGTTTTAAATGAAAAAAATTTTGCTCAATATTTCAGTAGATCTCCTATACCCTATATAGCTAATATTCCCCAAAAAGAATGGCTAAAAAATCATAACTTTTATAAACATATAGGTTTATATGCTTTTCAGAAGCATATTTTTACAAAATTGACACATTTAGCTCCTACACCCCTAGAAAAAGCAGAATCTTTAGAACAAAACCGTTGGTTATCGCATGGATATGCCATTAAATTAATTCATACACATGAAAAAAGTATTTCTATTGATACCCCACAAGACTTAACTAAATTAAATAACTTCGTATAAAAAATACGAAATTTTATTCTATAAATAAATCTATGTATTAAATATTTACTAAATTTTTCAGTTCTTAATCAAAAGAGAAATATATTTAATTTGAAAATTAAAAAAAATAAAACTGACTATATCACAATAAAATCTTAATATAATCAAAAATTTGATAATGAAAAATATAACATTACTAAATCGTGAAATGCTACAGCGTATTCATATGGATAACGACCTACAAAACATATTAACTACAATAGCTAATGTAGGAAAAGAAATAGATAATATGATAAAAAATAATGATCTAGCAGAAGAAAAAAATATAGAAAAAAATAATATAGCTTCATACAATGCATCAGGAGATAGACAAGTAGAACTAGATATTATAGCCAACAAACTATTTATATCTGCATTAAAAGGCAATAAATCTGTATGTGCTATAGCTTCTGAAGAAGAAAATAATGTAATTGAAAATGATATAAAAGGAAAATATATAGTTAACTTAGACCCATTAGATGGTTCATCTAACGTACACTATAACATGCCAATAGGAAGTATATTTAGTGTTTATAGACGTATATCGCCTTGTAGTGAAAAAATAAATATAGCAAAAGATGTCTTGCAAAAAGGAAAAAATCAGCTGTTAGCTGGTTATCTACTTTATAGCCTTCAAACAGTACTAATATTTGGTTATCAAGATACTGTATATAATTTTATGCTTACTCCAGGTTTGGAAGGAAAAAAATTCTTTTACCAAAGGAACATAATTATGAATAAATCCAAAAGTATTTACAGTATAAATGCTAACAACTATTACAGCATTATGCCCAAATTAAAATCACAGTTATTTCTTACTAAGTGTAGAGAATTAGAATTAAATATACGTTATAGTGGTACACTAGTTGCAGACTTTCATAGAATTTTATTACAAGGGGGTATTTTTTTATATCCAGCCTTAGAAAACCGTTATCCTGATGGTAAACTTCGTTTACTTTTTGAGTGTAATCCTATTGCTTTTATAGCAAAATGTGCAGGAGGTAAGGCAATAGATATAAAAATAAAAGATATTTTAGAAAAAAAACCCAAAAAATTACATGAACGTTCTCCATTTATTGTGGGCAATGAAAAACTTATGGACTTATATATAAAAACAGAATAACCCTATATATAAAATTTTAGCAGATTAGCTATAAAAAAATAGTATTTTACTATAAATTTATTTGTACAATAACTTTAATCTATACATAATTCATATAAAAATATTTTATATCATCAAATCCAAAATTACCTATAAATTATTGTATTTTTTTCTGTATGTTCTGGGAGCTTTCATATTTTTTTTTCAAGCAAATGCACATAATGAAAAAAAAAATGTTCCTTTAAAAATATCTATAGTACAATATTTAAAAAATGAAGAATATTTTAATACTATTGCTTCAGGAAAAACTTTGTTTGGCTATAATGTTAAGCCTATATTATTTTTTTATCCTTATGCTGATTTACAAGTAGCTATTGGTTTTGTAGGGCAAAGATTTTTTGGTGATAAAAAAAAATTCCATAAAATATTACCTTTATGTACTACACAATATAATCATCAAAACTTTTATCTCTTATTTGGCCATTTACCTTCTTATATTTTTCGTTCTTGGATTTCTCCTTTATATGATCAGGAAAAATGTTTTACCCATTTTATGGAAGGTATATATTTTCGCACCTCTTCTCTATCAATTTTTCTCAATTGGATTAAATATTTGAACAAAAAAAATAAAAATCCCGAAAAATTTGTATTAGGTAGTAAATATAAAATACCATTATATAAAAATTATCCATTACAATTGACATTGCCTTTACAGGGATATATTTATCATGTAGGAGGTCAAAATATTCAATACAAAGGGTACAGTTTATTAATAGGGGCTTTAGGAAAAGCATGGAAATACTATATACCTAATACATTATTCAATAGTATATCGATAAAAATTTTTGGGATAAAAAATTTTTTTACTACACAAGCAGCATGTACACTTAAACATGGATATGGTATATACTATAACTGTAAATTAAAATCAATTTGGGGAAATTTTGAGGCAAAATACTGGTATGGCAATGGTTTTTGTTCAGCTAATATAGGTGAAAATTTATACCAAAGTAGTATACTTCAGCAGCGTGAAGATTACTTTATATGCAAAGAAAAAATACGTCATTTATTTTTTCTTTCCTACAAAAATAAATGGCAAATTAAAAACAATTTTTCAATACATTTTACATTACTTCCTTATTATGATTTTATCAATCAAATTTTAGAACATGCCGCAGAATTATATTTATGTATTAGTATATAAATTAAAATTATATTTTTTAACCAATTTTTGCCAATGTTTGTTTTTGATTAATATAATTCATATAGCTTTTTACCATACTATGCTTTTGTTGTGTTAAACAGGCATCCTCTGCAATAATTTTTTGTACAATTGCTCTTACTTGCAATAATATACTCTCATCTGTACAGATATCTGCAATTTTTAAATTAATTATCCCACTTTGTTGCGTACCCATAATATCTCCAGGACCTCTAATATTCATGTCTTCTTGTGCTATTTTAAACCCATCTTGTGTTTGTACCATAATTTGCATTCTGGACTTTCCTTCAGAAGAAATTTTATAGTCTGTCATAAGATAACAATAACTCTGTTTTTGACTTCTACCTACTCTCCCTCTTAGCTGATGCAACTGTGCTAAACCAAACCTTTCTGCATTTTCTATTAAAATTACAGTAGCATTATCTACATGAATACCCACTTCTATTACTGTAGTAGATACCATTATTTTTGTTTTCCCTTGAACAAATTTTTCCATCTCCTGAGCTTTGTCCTGTGCATGCATTTTACCATGCACTATACTTATAGGTATATCCTTAAAAAAACGCTTTATAGCTTCATAACCCTCTATAAGATATTTATATTGCAATTTTTCTGATTCCTCTATAAGAGGATATATAATATAAGCCTGATATCCTTGGCTAATTTGCTTTTGTATTGCATTAAAAACCTTTAATCGATAATTTTCATAAAAATGATATGTTTTTATAGGTATTCTTCCTAAAGGTTTATCATCAATTATAGCCAAATCCAAATCGCCATATAAAGTCATAGCTAATGTGCGAGGTATAGGAGTAGCAGTCATAATAAGCATATGTGGTGGCTTATCTTTATTATTTTTTTTCCACAAATTTGCCCGCTGCTTAACACCAAAACGATGCTGTTCATCTATTACAGCTAATCCTAAACATTTAAACTGCACATCTTCTGAAATTAAAGCATGTGTACCCATAATAATATCTATATTACCTAAAGCAAGTGCTGTTATTATTGCTCTTTTTTGCTTAGGTTTAGTATTACCTGTTAAAATTGCTACAGTAATATCTAAATATCTACAATAATTCAAAATATTTTGATAGTGTTGTTCAGCCAAAAGTGTAGTAGGAGCCATAAGTACAACCTGAGTTCCATTATCAATAGCAATAAGCATGGAAAAAAAAGCTACAATAGTTTTACCACTCCCTACATCTCCCTGCAAAAGCCTATTCATTTGATATCCAGATTTAAGATCTTGATAAATAGACCTTATTACTTTTTTTTGTGCATCTGTTAAAGTAAACTGAAGATGTTGAGTATAAAATTTTTTTAGCAGATCTGTTTTTAACAAAATTTTAGCAGGTAATTTTTTATACTGCTTTTTAACCAACAGTATACTCAATTGCAAATAAAATAACTCTTCAAATTTTAACCTCTGTTTTGCTTTTTGAAGCAAAATTTCATTTTTTGGCTGGTGTATATTATATAATGCAGTAGTTCTATCTTGTAGATAATATTGTTGTAATACATAATGAGGTAAATTTTCTGAAATTTTTTTTTGTGTTAATATTTGAAGTATTTTTTCTTGTATCCACTGATTGGATATAGCATTTTTTTTTAGCATATCACCCTTAGAATATATAGGCATAAACTGCTGTGTTTTTTTAGGAATTGAAAAAGCAATATGAGGGTGTATGACAGATAACAATCCATCATTAGTACGTAAATATCCTGTAATAGTAAAATAACTGCCTACTTTTAAATATTTAAAAAACCATTGTATTTTTTTAAACCAGATGAGTTGAATACTACCCGTTTTATCTTGAAATGTACCTTGTAAATATTTTTTTTTGTTACGCGTTACCTTTATATTTATATGACTTAAATAACCATATAAACGCACTATACCATGGTTAATTGAAATAGATTGAATATCTTTAAAAGCATATTGTTTTTCATAACGAAGAGGATAAAATGTTAACAAATCAGCTATAGTAATAATATCTAAATGTCTGGCTATAGCATTAATTTTTTGGATATTATTGGTATATCCATGGAAAGTTACTGTAAGTTTTTCATCTTGAATATGAGTATCCATGTCTTCAATTTTTTGTACATTATAACTTTAAAAAAATCTATTAAATATGAAAAAAAAAAATATCACTATATTTTGTGTTATTATATTAAGTATAGGAGCAAAAAACAAGTTGACAAAAATTAATAATATATTAAATAGCATGTCGATATACTATGCCCAGCTACCTGCTTTCCATTTAAATTTTACATACCAAGTGCAAAATAAGACAGAAAATATACTTCAAAAAATTACTGGAAAGCTATGGATAAAAAAAAAAAAATATCACCTACAACTTCAAGACCAAGAAATTTTTAACAATGGTAAAACACAATGGATATATAATAAAAAAATACAAGAGGTTACTATTTGTAACCCTAAAGATGTACAAGAAGATTTTAGTCCTGCACAATTTTATACACTATTTCATAGTAAAAAATATTTTTTTAAATATATAAAACAAGATAAAAATTTTATGGAGATTCAGCTAATACCCAAAATAAAACACAAGACCATATCAAATATTATTTTAACAATTAACACAAAAAACTATCATTTACAAAAATGGACATTATATGATCATGAACAAAATATACACAATTTTAAAATCAACCAGTTTAATGCTAAAGTAAGTATAAAAGATTCCTATTTTAATTTTATTTGTCCTAAAAATACAGAAAAAATAGATTTAAGAGACTAAAATTTATTATGACACAAAAAAATTTATGGCTACAGATACAAAAAAAATCATCTTACCTTTGTGTTGGCCTAGATACTGATATTACTAAAATACCCCAACATTTTTTAAAGTACAATGATCCTATATTTGAATTTAATAAACAAATTATAGAAGCAACCCATCCATATTGTATTGCTTATAAAGCCAATAGTGCATTTTATGAATCTCAAGGAGAAAAAGGATGGGAATCTTTACAAAAAACTTTAGCCTATATTCCTAAAGACACTCTATCTATAATAGATGCAAAAAGAGGAGATATAGGTAATACAGCCTACCACTATGCCAAAACTTTTTTTGAAAAAATGCATTGGGATGCCATTACATTATCACCTTATATGGGTAAAGACAGTGTAGAACCATTTCTAAATTATAGAGAAAAGTGGTCTATTATTTTAGCATTAACTTCTAATAAAAGTAGCAAAAATTTTCAAACATTACCATTAAAATCTGAAAAATTACTATTTGAACATGTTATTGAAGAAATAATTTCATGGTCTAAAACAGATAAAATAATGTTTGTAGTAGGAGCTACACAAACACCATATATAAAAAAAATACGTAAAATAGTACCTACTCATTTTTTACTTATTCCTGGTGTAGGAGTACAAGGTGGAGATGTAGAAGAAGTGTCATCTTTAGGGATGAATTCTTCTTGTGGATTAATAATAAATGCAACAAGGAGCATAATTTATGCTGCCCAAGGTAAAAATTTTTTGACTTCAGTAGTACAAGCCACAAAAAAGATACAAGAAAAAATGAATAGATGCTTGCATATATATACTTAGAAAAAGTAGGTAATTAATTAAGAACTGAAAAAATATATACTATAAATATCGTCAATAAATACAACATTTTAAATTTGCTCCCTCCCCTAAGTATTCCATTACAGCATATTATTTTTATTTTGATCGATTATTTTATAACCTATACTATATCTTATATCTTTATAAAAAAGATATAAGCTTATTATGTACCCACAAATAAATAAATTGAAATATAAAAAATTATTTTTTATCTTCTTTTTCTTCTTCTTGATTTTTGCTTCTTAATGCTCTTGGCACTTCTACAGATACTATAGATGTGTGAGCAGGCATTAAAACATCAAAATTATCAGTAACAATATCCTTCACCTTTTTCATGGCACCCATTTCAAGACTTTCAATATTAAGGCATATGTATTCTGGCATATCTTTGGCATAAGCCAATATAGGTAGTGACCTGTACTTTTTATATAACTCTCCTCCTTTTGCTACTCCTTTAGCTCTTCCTTCTAATTTAATGGGTATATGCATCTTAATTTTTTTTTTATCTGATAGAACCAAAAAATCAGCATGCATAATAATTTCACTTACAGGATGGTATTGTATATCATACAAGATACAGCTATGTATGCTACCCTCTATATTTAGAGATATAAAGTACACCTCTGGAGTATATACCAAAGGCTTAAACAGAGCAGCAGGTATATAGACAGGTATATTTTCTTTTCCATATATCACACAAGGTACATGGCCTTCTTTTCTCAAAGCTTTAGATGTCTTTTTTCCTGTAGTATTTCTTTTATAACCTACTATTTCTAATGTTTTCATATAAATGCATTTACTAGATTAATTCTTTAAAAGGAATAAAGCATATATTTAAAGCACATTTTAAAATATAACCTATATTAAAGGAAGAATAATCTTAATTTTTTAGTACTCAATATATGCAATAGCACCAATTTTATTTTTATGAATATACTAATTTTTAGTAAAAAAACTGTTTTTATTTTATTTTTTATCTTTTTCTTCTTGCGTAAGATTTTCAAAACGAATACCTAAATTTTTAACAGCTATAATCCATACAATAATAATAGTTAAAATAAAAAATATGATGTATTGTTTCACATTATCAATTTCTCCTCCTCCTAATGGCATAAGACCAAAAGTAAGAATTAGTGATCCTAAACTTTTACCTAATCTACCACCTACTCCATCTACAGCTGCTTTTCCTTGTATTTTAGATGTTTCGTCTAATGGAATATAGGTAGCTTCTTTAGTAGGATCAAAAAGTGTATATTTTGATGATTTTATAAATACAACATTTATTAAACCAAATATAACAGCAATAAATAAAGAAGTAGTGCCAAAAGAATCTGCCAGTCCTACAAAATGTGTATCAAAAAATAAAAAGACAAAAAATAAAATAGAAAGTAAAGCTGCAATAATAGGTGTAAGTGAAGCAGCAAATCTCCAGCCTTTCTTCATAATAGGAGCAGACAAAAAGAAAATCATAAGCACAGTAGTTATACCAATTAGAATACTTTGATTGGCATAAATATTAGCCAACAAATTTTTATTGTTGCCCATTTGAGAAAATAATTTCTTTATCTGACTCTTCCAAACAGATTCAAAAAAACTAATTACCATGCCATAAGACATTACCAGTATGGCAATAAGTGCCAAATATCTAGATTTAATTAGAAAAGCAAAAGACTCCTTAAATGACATTTTTACTTTCTTTTTTTTCTTTTTTGTTTCTATTTGATAATATGTTGGATTTTTTGTAATATCTTTAGAGAAGATATTGTATATAGCTAAAAGTAATATACCTAAAAAAAGTATTAACCATAGCATTAGATCATACCTTGAGCCAAAAGCTTTTAAAAATGTACCAGCAATAATTAAGCCTACATTAGCACCTATAGCCAAAAAGCTATAAAATCTTTTAGATTGTTTTACACTTGTAATTTCATTAGCAAAAGTCCAAAACAATACCGAAAGACAAAATGTACCCCATGCTTCTGCATTAATATAAAACAAAGAAAAAGGCCAATACCTTATGGCTTCCCATAGTCCTTTAAAATTTACATACCGTATGTTCATACGATTGGCAAAAGCATCTAAAGTAAAAGAATCAATATTGGGAAATAGAATAAACAAAAACAAAGCATAGAATACTAAAAAACTAGAAACTAAAATGTTAAATCGTCCATCTCTACCAAAAGTCCTGCTAATTTTACCATAAATAATTGTGTAGAGTATCACTGTAGGCAATACACCAAATAATTTAATATAGTATATTGATTCTGCTCCACCAGCAGTATTTAATAAAAAGATATCTTTTAAATTTCTTAGTGCAGAATAGTTAAGAGATATGAAAAAAAAAATAAGTGTAAGAGGAATAAACTTTCTTAGCTCTTCTTTGTGGATAGGAAATAATATACTTCTTATTTTACTAAATTCTTTAGATGTTTTATCATTATGTTTCATACAGTTATAAAATTTTATAAGTAAAGCTTGTTATATTGCTCATAATTCTGGACATATTGCCAGGGAATTATATGCAAACATGACAATTGAAAAAGTGTAAAAATAATACTTTTTTTCTTCACAAAGAAATTATTTTTTGTTTTTTAAAAAAAAATGCTTAATATTATAAAAAATTCATAGGGCCCATAGCTCAGTTGGTTAGAGCGGTTGACTCATAATCAATAGGTCCCAGGTTCAAGTCCTGGTGGGCCCACAATTTCTCATTTAAGCTACACACATAGAATTTCTCTTTACTAATCATAAAATTAATTGACAATATAGGCTAAAAATATTTTCCTATTATTATGTATGATCAAAGTATAAAAAAGCTGCAAAAAATTATTCATAGCAGTCCTAAAAAAATAGTTATCACTATACATCATCGTCCAGATGGTGATGCTATAGGCTCTGCACTAGCTTTGTATCAAATTTTAAAAAAGAATCAACATACTGTTACAATAATTTCTACTTCGCCTTTTCCAAAATTTTTAGCTTGGATGCCAGCTATCGAAAATATAGTTTGTATTAATGAATATGACAAAGAAAAAAATCTACAACAGATAGCAGTTGCTGATTATATATTTTGTTTAGATTATTCATCACTATGTAGAATTAATTATCTAGGTGACATGGTAAAAAGTACCAATGCCTGTAAAATTGTAGTAGATCATCATCTTGACCCAGAATCTTTTGCTGATATTTACATTTGGAATCCTCAAGCCTCTTCTACAGCTGAAATTGTATATGATGTAATCAAAAAAACAGAAAATACTTCTTTATTAGATAAAGATATCGCTTCTTGCCTTTATGCAGGCATTTTAACAGATACAGGTTCTTTTAAATACAGCAACACATCTACTAACACTCATTTTACAGTTGCTGAACTTATTCAATATAATATAGATGTTACACAGATTAGCCAAAATATTTATGACAATAATTCTTTAAACAAACTCATGTTTATAAGTTATGCCATAAAAAACCGTTTACATATGCTAACAGCATACAAAACCGCCTACTTTAAAATTACCAAACAGGATATGCAAAAATTTCACCTTAAGACAGGGGATACTGAAGGATTAGTAAACTATGCTTTATCTTTAGAAGATATTACTATGGCAGCTTTAATAAAAGACAGAGATAAATATGTATCACTTTCTTTCCGTTCTTATGGAAATATACCAGTAAATGAATTAGCCAGCAAGTATTTTGATGGTGGAGGGCATAAAAATGCAGCAGCAGGAAAATCTTCACTCTCTTTAGATAAAACTGTTGATAAATTTATAGAAATCATTCATAATAAAAATTTGCACACTACATAGTTATAAAATGAACAACCATATCATTATAATCACATTATTTATATTAAATCCTCTACTTTTTGGTTGTAGTGGATATACCAAAACCCCTACAGGATTAGAATATAAAACAATACAAAAAGGCAATGGTAAAAAACCAAAAGAAGAAGATTATATAATATTAAAAGTAACTTACCTTGTACATAAAAACATAATGTACGATAATACCCATGATCATCTCCCTACAGTATATCAGTATAAAACTGAGACACTAAAAAAAGATGGTAGCATACAAGAAATTATTTTACTTTTAGAAGAGCAAAAAAAAATAGAAGCTAAAATAGAAGCCAAAAAATTATTAAGAGAATCTTGGATTCATTTCCAAAAAAAATTTAACCTTCAAGAAGAAACCATAATTAAAGTTACACTGCAGGCAGAAAAAATTTTATCTCCTAAAGAGTATAATACGTGGAAAGAACAAAAAATACAACAAATACAAAAAGAAAAACAAAAAAAAATGAATACACAAAAACAAAATGATATCAAAAAAATTGATACATACATACAAAACAACAATCTACAAGCTGAAAGTACAGCATCAGGTTTAAGGTATATAATTACACAAAAAGGAAATGAAAAATTTCCTAAGCCAGGACAGAAAGTAAAAGTACATTATACTGGAAAAACACTTGAAGGAAATTTTTTTGATAGTAGCTTAGCCCATATTGCCAAAGAAAATCAAGTTTATAACGCACAAAGAAAATATTCTCCTATCACCTTTACACTAGGTGCCAAACAAGTAATTGCAGGATGGGATGAAGCTATAGCACTTTTTTCTGTTGGAACAAAAGCAAAAGTATTTATACCATCGTATTTAGCCTATGGAGATCAGGCTGTAGGAAGTGTAATTAAGGCAAATAGCATTTTAGTCTTTGACATTGAATTGGTAGATATTGTTAATTAAAATAAATGGAAATATTTTTTGAAGATATTAAAAAAATAATCATCTCATCTGTTATGTAGCATAATTATCATATCTATTGATTACTCAATCAAAAAAAAATATTTCCTTTAGAATCAATTAGTACATAAACATGCATTTTTATGTCCAAAAATAAATTATAAAGATAAATGTGATGTAAAATTATTAGGCATAATCACATCATATATATCAAGCCATGTCCTTCACACCAAAATTCAGCATCACAAATAAAATTACCCAAGCCCTTACCACTATAGAACGCGCACGAGGATTTTTAGAAGCAGCACAACTTTCTGAACAATGGATTACACAAATGCAACAAAAAGCACTTCTATTAGAAGCATATCATACCACACATATAGAAGGTACACAACTCACATTAGATCAATCTGAAAAAATATTTGCAGGAAAAACAGTACCCAATACCAATAAAGATGATGTCCAAGAACTAATAAACTATAAAAAAGCATTTGCATTAGTATCAGATCAAAAAGATAAACAAACAAAATTAACAGAAAAATTAATTAGAGAAATACATCAACAACTTGTAATACATGTAAGAGGAAATGCTGCTGCACCAGGAATATACAGAAAAGTACAAAACTATGTAGTACATTCTACCACAGGAAAACTTATTTATACACCACCACCAGCATATGAAGTACCTATACTCATGGCAGAATTGGTACAATGGATAAACCAAGAACAAGAAATTAACCCAATCTTAATAGCAGGCATAGCACAATTTCAATTTGTGCATATCAATCCATTTTTAGATGGAAATGGACGTACAGGCCGTTTACTATCTACACTATGTTTGTATAAACATGGGTATAATTTTAAAAAACTTTTTTCAATAAGTGAATATTATGATAGTAATAGAACAGCATATTACAAAGCTATACAAAGTGTACGAGAAAATAACCTCGACCTAACATCATGGTTAGCCTATTTTACCTTAGGCTTAGCCACACAAATGCAAACAATACGCAAACAAGGAAAAAAAATTATTAAAGCAGATGTACTAAAACTGAGATATGAATTGAATAAAAAACAGGCTAAAGCCATACAATATATTATAGAACATGGACAAATCAATATACAACAATTTAGCAAACTTTATCCTAAAGATAATAAAAGGACATTACAAAGGGATATCAAAAATATGCTTAAAAAAAATATTATTGTAAGCTCAGGATCTACCAATAAACTCAACTATACATTAAATTCATCAACCTAGCCTATTTTTTTTACTAATAACCACATTTGTTGTGTAAACGACATGATTAGTTTCCTGCTTTAGGATAAAACTTGTGACATGATAATAATAAAACTTGCGACATCATAACGACAAAACTTACGACATGATAACGATAAAACTTGTGACATCATAACGATAAAACTTGCGACATGATAACGATAAAACTTGCGACATGATAACG
>CAWUJG010000002.1:0-77146 GCA_963922775.1 uncultured Cytophagales bacterium | reverse complement strand
TTTCTTCTGTCCCAAATATTTTTTTAAAGGCTATGTCTATTTTGGGGGTGATGTTACACATAACACAAAGAATTGAACTATTTTATTTAAATCTAAAAATTATACAAAATAATTTTTATTTAACTTGATAAATTAATTGAGTAATTGTCCCTGTATACCTATTGTTAGATCCCATTAGTATTTCCTACAAGATTTACATTTCTAGATGTGCCTACATCCCATCCTGGTACATTTACAGCACCTGTTGTACAGTTATTTAATACAATCAGATTGTTTACCATTTGTAGGTTGAAATCTATTAAATACTTGTATTTGGGTTCCATTGGAAGAAACAGGAATATTATTTTGAATAGTAATATTTCCAATATTTCCTTGAATTCCGTCAATATAATACACATTATTTGCTTTTACTGCTCTTGCAGATAATACTATAAACATATAAGTACTAAAAGATAATATTATTTTTTTGTACTGATTTTTATAATGAGAAAGTTTATTTGTTAGTTTCGTAATTAAAATTTTTTAAATTTTATTAATATGTTAAATTTTTAAAGATTTAAATTTTGTTATCTATTCTTGTATAATTTTAGATTTGAATAATACATAAGTATAATAATTAGTTAAAATATAGCTAGAAATAACAATAATTATACTATGCATTAAAAATTCTTGGATTAATTAAATTACAAATTATTCTTAGATGTAAGAGAAGAAAAAAAATATATCCTTTTAAATTGTAAAAAAAAATTCTCCTACTATTTTGATTTAAGTTTTTTATACTCTGCCTTAGAACCTACTAGTAAACTTTTAAATGCTCTATTACCAGTACCTGCTTTAATTAACCCACCTACAATAACATTCTCTTTTAAACCTTTTAAATGATCTGTTTTAGCTTGCATAGCTGCTATACTCAATACTTTATTGGTTTCCTGAAAAGAAGCTGCAGATAAAAAACTATTAGTGCCTAAAGAGGCCTTGGTAATACCCTGTAATATAGGCTTTACTACTGCAGAACGTACTTTTCTAGTCTGTACTAGTTCTAAATTATCTTTAGCTAAAATTGCATTTTCATAATGAAGCTCTTCTAATGAAACTAGTTGTCCTGTAGAAAAATTATTTGATCCTCCAGGATCTGTAACTACACTACACTTTCTTATGCGTTCATTTTCATCTTTAAATTCATTTTTAGTTAATATTTGGCTGTGTAATAAGCTAGTATCTCCTCCATATATTACCTCTACCTTTTGCATCATCTGTCTTACAATTACTTCAATATGCCTATCATCTATTTTTACACCTTGTAAACGATATACAGCCTGAATTTCGCTAACTAAATAAGCTTGTACAGCTTGTATTCCTTGTATAGCCAAAATATCAGACACAGTAATAATACCATCAGTAAGAGCCTGTCCAGCATTAACATAGTCTTGATCTTGTACTAAAATATGTTTTGAAAGTGGAATACTATGTTTTACTTTATTCCCTTCTTTAGATTCAATAATAACTTCTCTGCTATTGCGCTTAATTTTTCCATACTTTACTACACCATCTATAGTAGCAACAATAGCTGCAGTGCTAGATGAATTACGCATCTCAAAAAGCTCAGTAATTCTTGGAAGGCCTCCTGTAATATCTCCTGATTTGCTTAGGTTTCTTGGTATTTTTACAAGAATATCTCCAGCATGAATATTGTCTTTTTCATTCACAATTAGATGTGCACCTACAGGAAGAGGATAAGCTACTTTTTCTGTATCTGTTTGTACTAAAATACTTGGATTTTTTATTTTATCTTTAGATTCAATAATTATTTTTTCAATAAATCCAGTCTGTTCATCATATTCTTGCTTATAAGTAATATTTTCTTCTAAAGCTTCATAGATTATAGTACCAGATACTGTAGAAATAATAACAGCATTATATGGATCCCAGCTACATAGTTCTTCTCCTTTTTTCACATTTTGTTCTTCATGTATTTTTAATATAGATCCATAAGGAATATGGTTTGTGCTGAGTACCTTATTACCTTCTAATATTTTGATTTCTCCTAAACGGTCAAAAACTACCCATTCTTTTTCTTCTTGTTTATTAATTCTTTCTATACTTTTTATATCTCCAAACATAACTTTTCCGTCAAATTTGGCATACAATTTAGATTCTACGGCAATATTAGATGCTGTACCTCCTACATGAAAAGTACGTAATGTAAGCTGAGTACCTGGTTCACCAATAGATTGGGCAGCCATTACACCTATAGTATCACCAAGCTGCACTAGCTTTCCTTTACCAATATCATATCCATAGCATTTACAACAAACACCTTTTAAAGATTCACAAGTAAGCACAGAACGTACTTCTACTTGTTCAATACCTGACTGATCTATTTTTTCTGCTATAGCTTCATTAATAAGCTGTCCACAAGAAATAATAATATCTTTAGTAATAGGATGAGTAATATCACTTGTAGTTACACGTCCTAGTATTCTTAAGGAAAGACTTTCTATTATTTCTTCATTTTCTTTAAGAGCAGTAATATATATTCCTTTTAAAGTACCACAATCTTCTTCATTTACAATAACATCTTGTGCTACATCTACCAACCTTCTTGTTAAATAGCCTGCATCAGCTGTTTTTAAGGCAGTATCTGCTAGTCCTTTTCTTGCACCATGTGTAGCAATAAAATATTCTAATACATCTATACCTTCTTTAAAGTTAGAAAGAATAGGATTTTCAATAATTTCTCCTACACCTCCTCTTAAATTTTTTTGAGGCTTAGCCATCAATCCACGCATACCGCCCAGCTGCCTGGCTTGCTCTCTAGATCCTCTAGCTCCAGAGTGCATCATCATAAAAATGGAATTAAATCCACCTTGGTCTTGTTCTAAATCACACATTAAATGTTCTGTAATTTTGTTACTGGTACGTGTCCAAGTGTCAATAACCTGATTATAGCGTTCATTATCAGTAATAAGACCCATCAAATAGTTATTCCAAATACCAGAAACCTCTTTTTGTGCTTCTTGCACTAGGCCTTTTTTCATAGCAGGAATTTTAATGTCTGCTAAAGACATGGTAAGACCCCCATTATGTGTGGATTGAAATCCTAAAGTTTTTATATCATCTAAAAATTGTACAGTACATTCTATACCTGTTTTTTGATATATTTTTGCTGCAATAGCTTGTAAATTTTTATTAGTTAATAATTCATTAATAAACCCTAGTTTGTTAGGAACATACTGGTTAAATACTACTCTACCTACTACAGTATCTAACATTTTTTCTTCTAACTGGTCATCTTTATTAAGTATCTTTACTTTCACCTTAATATGGGCATGCTGAGATACTTTTTCATTATCAAGTGCTATCATAACTTCTTCAGAAGAAGAAAATACCATACCTTCACCTTTTACTACATGATCTGGCGTACTCTTTCTTCCTTTTGTTAAATAATATAATCCTAAAAGCATATCTTTAGAGGGTACAGTAATAGGCATACCATTGGCAGGATTTAAAATATTATGGGAAGAAAGTAAAAGTAAACTAGCTTCAGCAATAGCTTCTTGACTTAGGGGTACATGTACAGCCATCTGGTCTCCATCAAAGTCTGCATTAAAAGCTGTACATACTAGTGGATGCAATTGTATGGCTTTCCCTTCAATAAGTTTGGGCTGAAAGGACTGTATACCCAACTTATGCAATGTAGGAGCACGGTTTAAAAGGACTGGATGACCTGGCAATATTTTTTCTAAGATATCCCAAATAACAGGAAGCTTTTGTTCTATCAATTTTTTAGCAAATTTTACTGTTTTTACCATTCCTCTCTCTATCAGTCTTCGAATAATAAAAGGCTTAAAAAGTTCTGCAGCCATTTCTTTAGGAAGTCCACATTCATGCAATTTGAGTTGAGGACCTACTACAATGACAGATCTACCAGAATAGTCTACTCTTTTTCCCAATAAATTTTGCCTAAATCTACCTTGTTTACCTTTTAATAAATCACTTAAAGATTTTAGTTGTTTGCTAGAGTCACCAATTACAGTATTAGCTTTTTTAGAATTATCAAATAAAGAGTCAACAGCTTCTTGCAGCATCCTTTTTTCATTTCTCAAAATTACTTCAGGGGCTTTCTTATCTATTAATTTTTGCAGTCTGTTATTTCTAATAATCACTTTTCTATAGAGATCATTCAAATCTGCTGTAGCAAACTTTCCTCCATCTAATGCAACTAAAGGACGAAGATCAGGAGGGATAACTGGTAAGATATGAAGTACCATCCACTCTGGTTGGCTTAATCTTTTTTGACGTGCTTCTCGAAAAATTTCTACTACTTTTAGCCTTTTAAGTGCATCTGCTTTTCTTTGTTGAGCAGTATCATATAGAGATTGATAGCGCAGTTGGCTAGAAAGCTTATCTAGATCTATTTTTTGTAAAAGTTTTTTAATGGCTTCTCCTCCCATAGCAATAATGCATTTGTTAGGATCATCATCAGAAAGATATTGATTTTCTTTAGGAAGCTTTGCCAAAACTTCTTCGTAACTTTCTTCATTAAGAAAGTCAAGTGTTTTAAGCCCTTCATCAGCTAAAATACCTGGTTGAACCACAATATAGCGTTCATAATATATAATTTGATCTAATTTTTTAGTAGGCAAACCTAATAAATAGCCTATTTTATTAGGTAACGATCTAAAGTACCAGATGTGTACAATGGGTACTACTAATTTTATATGCCCCATACGTTCTCTACGTATTTTTTTTTCTGTTACTTCAACCCCACATTTATCACAAATAATGCCTTGATATCTAATGCGTTTATATTTTCCACAATGACACTCCCAATCTTTTTTAGGACCAAAAATTCTTTCACAAAAAAGGCCACCCATTTCAGGTAAGTATGTCCTATAATTAATAGTTTCTGGTTGTGTAACTTCTCCATAAGAACGTTCTAAAATAGCCTCTGGAGAGGCAATGCTGATGGTAATTTTTGAAAAAATTTTAGGATCTTTTTTTTTTTTTATTAGCATTTATTAAGATAGTTAAGATTATTTTAAATCTGATAAGCAATAAAATTTTAATAGATTACTTAAAATGTAATGGATAAACCAAGACTTCTGAGTTCATTTATCAAAACATTAAAAGATTCTGGTGGATTAGCTATGGGTGTATTTTCTCCTTTTACTAAAGCTTCGTATGTTTTTCTTCTTCCTTCTATATCATCAGACTTTACAGTAAGCATTTCTTGTAAAATATGAGCAGCACCATAAGCTTCTAATGCCCATACTTCCATTTCTCCTACTCTTTGTCCTCCAAACTGAGATTTACCTCCTAGTGGCTGTTGTGTAATTAATGAATAAGGTCCTATAGAACGAGCATGCATTTTATCTTCAATAAGATGGTTGAGCTTAAGCATATAAATAACTCCTACAGTAACTTTTTGGTCAAATTTTTTACCTGATATACCATCGTATAAATCTGTTCTACCTAAAGAAGGTAGTTTGGCTTGTACTAATTTATGGTTAATTTGCTCTATAGTAGCTCCAGCAAATATAGGTACTTTATATTGTTCATTTAATTTTAATCCTGCCCATCCTAAAACTGTTTCATAAATTTGTCCTAAGTTCATTCTAGAAGGCACACCAAGTGGATTCAAAATAATATCTATAGGCGTACCATCTTCTAAAAATGGCATATCTTCTTCTCGCACTACTTTAGAAACTACACCTTTATTTCCATGACGTCCAGCCATTTTATCTCCAACTTTAAGCTTACGCTTTTTAATAACATATAATTTGGCAAGTTGAATGATACCAGCAGGTAGCTCATCACCTACTTCTAAATTAAATTTCTTTCTTTTGAATTCACTTCCTAGCTTACTTTTCTTTTCTTGATAGTTATCTAAAATTTTTGCTATAAGTACATTTTTTTCTTCTTCTTCTACCCATGATTGAGTAATAATATCATGGATAAAATCTGCTTCTTCTGGCACAGCATAGGTTTTTTCATCAACATAGGAATTGTTACTTGGAAACAAATGTTGCATTAGCACCTCTTGGTTAAACAAAATGCCTTTACCTATAATTTCTTCACCTAAATTATGGTATACACCTAATGATTTTTTTCCTTGCAATACAGTATCTAATTTTTCTACCAATATTATTCTTAGCTTTATCAATTCTTTAGCATACTTTTTTGCAAAAAGAGCAACTTCTTTTTTAATTTGTTTTCGTGTAATTTTTTCTTTTTTATATTTATTAGTAAATAATTTTATGTCTATAACAGTGCCTTCTGTAGATGCAGGAGCTATGAGTGAATTATCTTTTACATTACCTGCTTTAGGCCCAAATATAGCTTCTAAAAGCTTTTCTTCTGGCTTAACATCTAACTTTTCTCTTGGCGTAATTTTACCAATTAAAATATCTCCAGGCTTAATGCGTGTACCTATTTTTACCATACCATTTTCATCTAAATTTTTAATAGCTACTTCACTTAGGCTAGGTATTTCTGCAGTAAATTCTTCTTGGCCTATCTTAGTATCACGGATGTCTATGCTAAACTCTTCAATATGCAATGAGGTAAATATATCTTCTTTTACCACTCTTTCAGATATTACTATAGCATCTTCAAAATTATAACCCTGCCATGACATAAAGGCTACTTGTAGATTTTTTCCTAAGGCCAGCTCACCTCTTTGTGTAGCATATCCTTCACATAATACTTGACCAGCATATACCCTATCTCCTTTGGATACAATAGGTTTTAAGTTAATACATGTTTCTTGATTGGTTTTCCGAAACTTGTCTAGAGAATAGACTACAGTAAAATCGTTAAAAGATGCAATTTTTTCTTCAAAAGAAACATTATATTCTATAATAATATTTTTAGCATCTACATATGTTACTACACCGTCTTTTTCTGCTTTAATTAAGCCTTCAAAATCTTGTGCAACATGCTTTTCAAGCCCTGTACCTACAATAGGTGCCTCTGGATATAGTAAAGGAACAGCCTGACGTTGCATATTAGATCCCATCAAAGCCCTACTAGGATCATCATGTTCTAAAAATGGTATCAAGGCAGCAGCTACAGAAACAATTTGATTAGGTGCTACATCAGTATAGTTGATATCATCTTTTTCTATAAATAACAAATCACCATCTTTTCTTGCTTTTATTTTTTCTCCAACAAAGCTAAAATTTCCATTTGTTGGAGAATTAAATTGCGCTATATTACAAGATATTTCATCTTCTGCTGTCATATATACAGGTGTATCTTGCATATCTATGGTACCTTCTTTTACTTTTTTATAGGGAGTTTCTATAAAGCCCATACTATTAATTTTAGCATATAGGCATAAAGAGGAAATAAGTCCTATATTAGGACCTTCAGGAGTTTCTATAGTACATAGGCGTCCATAATGAGTATAATGAATATCTCGAACTTCAAATCCTGCTCTATCTTTTGATAGTCCTCCGGGCCCCAGAGCAGATATCCGCCTTTTGTGTGTAACTTCAGCAAGTGGATTCACCTGATCCATAAACTGTGAAAGAGGATTAGTAGCAAAAAAAGTATTTATAGCAGATATCAAAGATCGAGCATTAATAAGATCACTCGGCGTTAAATTCTCTATATCACGCATTTCAAGTCTTTCTTGTATTATACGAGACATGCGAGATAGCCCTATACTAAATTGATTATATATCTGCTCACCAACAGTTCTTACACGCCTATTGCCAAGATGATCTATATCATCTACAGATACTTTAGCATTTTTCAAATCAATAAGATATCGTACAATGGCTATAATATCTTCTTTACTAAGCACTCTTGCATCATTGGGCGTATTTAGTTTAAGTTTTTTATTGATCTTATATCTTCCCGCTTCTCCCAGATCATATTTTCTATTGCTAAAAAATATGTTATTTACAATTTCATAAGCTGTTTGCTCATCTGGAGGATCTATATTTTTTACTTGTCTATAGATATATTCTACAGCTTCTTTTTCATTATTTGTAGGGTCTTTTATTAAAGTATTGTAGATAAGAGCATAATCTGAGGTATCAATATCATTACGCTTAAGTAATACTTTTTTTATATCTTCTTTTTGTATTTTTTCTATATGTTCTTCAGTAAATTCTTCGTCTCGTTCTATAATAATTTCTTTTCGTGTAATAGGAATTACTTCTCCAGTTTCTTCATCTACAAAATCTTCTACCCATGACTTCAATACTCTACCAGCAAATTTTCTTCCAAGATATTTTTTTATATTTTTTTTAGTAAGATTTACTTCTTCTGCTAATGAAAAAAGGGTTAATATTTTTTGATCTGTATCATAACCAATTACACGTAACAGCGTAGTAATAGGAATTTTTTTTTTTCTCTCTATGTAGGCATACATGATATGATATGCATCAGTAGCAAATTCTATCCAAGATCCTTGTGCAGGTATGATACGTGCTGAATGTAATGTAGTACCATTAGCATGTTTATTTTGTGTAAAAAAGACACCGGGTGATCTATGTAACTGTGATACTATGGCTCTTTCTATACCATTTACAACAAAAGAACATTGATCTGTAATATAGGGTATATTACCAAAAAAAACGCTTTTTTCTATTTTTTTAAACTCTCCCTGATCTATATCATTATACAATAATTGTAGCCTTACTTTTAATGTAACAGCATAAGTAATACCAAGATGAATACATTCTTTAGGAGAGTGTTTTGGAGGATCTAATGTATAATCTATAAAATCTAATGTAAGATTATTTTTTGAGTCTTTAATGGGAAACTTTTCCTTAAAAAGTTTATACAAATTTTCATTTTTTTTTTCTTCTGTCTTTGTGCCAAGACAAAAAAACTGATGAAATGACTGTCTTTGTATAGCTAAAAGATGTGGGTAATCTATTAGTGAGGATTTTGATGTAAAATCAATCCGTTTGTTATCTTGGTAAAGTTTATCCATTGGATGCATCTTTGCAATAGAAAGAATAAATAATTCTAATTTTTATATAATTAAAAAAGCAGTAAAAGAAAAAAATCTTTTACTGCAATAAGATAAAATAGCTTATTTTAACTCAACTTCAGCACCATTTTCTTCTAATTTACTTTTTAGTGTTTCTGCATCTTCTTTAGTAACACCCTCTTTTATAGGTTTAGGTGCACTATCTACTAAATCTTTGGCATCTTTAAGCCCTAGACCTGTAATTTCTTTTACAGTTTTTACTATTGCTAATTTTTTTGCTCCTGCAGATTTTAGTATTACATCAAAGCTTGTTTTTTCTTCTTTACTTTCTTGTACACCTTCCATGCTTCCTTGCATAACCATAGGAGCAGCAGCAGGCTCAATTCCATAGTCTTTTTTTAGTATTTCGGCTAATTCATTTACTTCTTTAACGCTTAAATTCACTAATTTTTCTGCATATTCTTTGAGATTTGTCATATATAAAGTTTTAAAGATAAGATATTAATAAAGTTTATTTTTCAGATAAAGTTTTCAAGATAGCCATTAAATCATTTTGGCTACCATGTAATGCTCCTAGTACATTTTGTACAGGATTTTTTAATAAAGTAATAAGATCAGCTACCAGCTCTTCTTTTGTTTTTAATTTACTCAGTATATTAAGCTGTTCATCACCAATAAATACATCATGATCTATTGATGCTCCTTTTAAAAGTGGTTTTTCAGTATTATTTTCTTTACGAAATTGTTGTATAATTTTTGCTGGCATTGCATCAATAGACTGCACCAACATTATGCCTGAAAAATTTTTTAAAACATGATGTACAAATTCAGCATATTTTTCATGCATATTCAAATTAGCCAATGCCTTTTTAATTAATGTATTTTTTACCACTTTGTACACAATATTTTTTTCAAAACATAACTTACGAAGATAGTTAACCTGAGAAACGGTTAGTCCTTCTGCATCTAAAACGTAAAAACATTTAGCTTGCTGCAATTCTGTTGTTAATTGTTTAACAATAGTATGCTTTTGAGATATTTTCATTTTAAAGTGTTTCTAGAATATTATTTGTATCAATACAAATACCTGTGCTCATAGTGCTAGAGAGGTGAATTTTTTTTATGTAATTACCTTTTGCTGCAGCAGGTTTCATTTTTATTATAGTATGTATAAGTGCTAAAATATTCTCTTTCAGGTGGATATTATCAAAATTAACTTTTCCTATCATAGCATGTACAATACCTGCTTTATCTGCTTTAAAGTCTATTTTACCACTTTTTTCATTTTGTATGGCAGTAATTAAATCTGTAGTTACAGTACCAGTTTTAGGATTAGGCATTAACCCTTTAGGCCCTAATATTTTTCCTAATTTTCCTACCTGAAGCATTAAACTAGGCAAAGTGATAAGCACATCAAAATCTGCCCATCCTTCTTCTATTTTTTTAATATATTCTTCCAGTCCTACGTAGTCTACCCCTATTTTTTTTACTTCTTCTTCTTTATCTGGAGTACAAAGTACAAGAATTTTTTTTTTTTTTCCTGTACCATGTGGTAAATTTACACTTCCCCGCACCATTTGGTCAGATTTTTTGACATTAATACCTAATTTTATAGCAATATCTACAGAAGCATTAAATTTTTCTAGAGCTATAGATTTAAGTATAGATATGGCTTTATCTATGCCATACTCCTCTTTAAGAGTGTATTTTTTTGATATATTTTGATATCTTTTAGTCATTTTTTTCATGAAAAAACAAATTTATTCAAGATTCTACAAGAATACCCATACTGCGTGCTGTGCCTGCTATCATTTTCATAGCACTTTCCAAATGGAAAGTATTAAGATCTTTCATTTTTTTCTGAGCAATATTTTTAATATTCTCCTTAGAAATTGTACCTATTTTTTTTCTATTAGGCTCTGAAGATCCTTTAGCAATATCTATTGCTTTTAGTATTAATGCAGAAGCAGGTGGTGTTTTGACTACAAAGTCAAAAGATTTATCTTGATATATTGTAATTAATACAGGCAAAAGTTCTCCAGGCTGATTTTTAGTAGCTGCATTAAATTTTTTACAAAAATCCATAATATTGAGTCCTTTACTTCCTAGCGCAGGACCTACTGGAGGTGATGGATTAGCTGCAGCACCTTTAATTTGAAGTTTTAAATATCCTATAATTTTTTTTGACATATATATTTTTTATATAATTATGATAATATAAGGAGTTAATATATTTTTTCTACCTGATTATACCTTAATTCCGTAGGTGTTTCTCTACCAAAAATTTTAATAATTACTACAACTTTATTACGATCTTCTAAAACCTTATCTATAGTACCTGTAAATTCACGAAAAGGACCATCTATTACCTTAATTACTTCACCAATAAGAAAAGGTGATTCTAATTTAAGTTTTTCATCACTATTACCATCAAAATATTCATCGCCATAATGCAAAATTTGATTTATTTCTTTTTCTGGTACAGCCTTCGGACCCATTGTTTTACTATATCTACCACCTGAAGTTAAAAAACCTATTACACCATTTACTTTACATATAGTATGTACTAGAGCTAAATTAGTAAGATCAGCAGATATTAATATATACCCTGGTAACACATTTTTTTCTTTAATTTTTTTTTTACCCTGTTTTATAGTATACACCTTTTCAGTAGGTATGTGTATTTCTTTTACAATATCTTCATATTTTGTACCCTGAATTTCATTTTCCAAAAAACATTTCACTTTTTTTTCTTTATTACTAGCTACCTTAAGAATATACCACTGGTATTTTTGAGACATAATATTTTTATTTATAAAACCAGGTTACTAAATTTTTCCAAGAAAAATCTATAAAACCTATAAATAAGGCAAAAATTATAGATAAAAAAACAACCAATATGGCATAGTTTTGCAATACTGCATACCTTGGCCAGGTGACTTTTTGAACAAGTTCGTTTATGGAGGCTAATAAGAATTTTTTCAAGATAGATTTTTATTTCGCACGGGTGGAGAGACTTGAACTCCCAGCCAATGGTTTTGGAGACCACTACTCTACCATTTGAGCTACACCCGTAAAGTTTATTTACAAATTTAATTTTTAGTCTAGAATTTCTGTTACCTGTCCAGCACCTATAGTTTTTCCTCCTTCTCTCATGGCAAATCGTAATCCTTTCTCCATGGCCACACTATTAATCAGATCTACCTCAATAGTAATATTATCTCCAGGCATAACCATTTTTACACCTTCTGGCAGCTTCACCTCACCAGTAACATCTGTGGTACGCAAGTAGAACTGTGGTCTATATTTAGTAAAAAATGGTGTATGTCTTCCTCCTTCTTCTTTTGACAACACATAAATTTCTGCCTTAAATCTACTATGAGGTGTTACAGATTTTGGTTTACAGATAACCATACCACGCTGTATATCTTTTTTTTCTATACCACGCAACAAGATACCTGCATTATCTCCAGCCTCCCCTCTATCTAATATTTTTTTAAACATTTCAATACCAGTAACTGTAGAATTCAAATTTTCAGCCCCCATACCTATAATTTCTATAGGATCTCCTGTTTTTACTACACCACGTTCTATTTTACCTGTAGCTACAGTACCTCTACCTGTAATAGAAAATACATCTTCTACAGGCATTAAGAAATCTTTATCTACTAGCCTTGCTGGCAGTGGAATATCTTTATCTACAGCATCCATGAGCTGTTCTACTTTTGATACCCATTTATCTTCTCCATTAAGTGCTCCTAAAGCTGAGCCATGAATAATAGAGATATTATCGCCATCAAATTCATATTTACTAAGTAGTTCTCTTACTTCCATTTCTACTAATTCAATCAATTCCGGATCATCTACCATATCTACTTTGTTTAAGAACACTACTAAAGCAGGTACACCTACCTGTCTAGCCAAGAGGATATGCTCTCTGGTTTGTGGCATAGGACCGTCAGTAGCAGCAACTACTAAGATAGCACCATCCATTTGTGCAGCGCCTGTTACCATATTTTTTACATAGTCAGCATGTCCAGGACAGTCTACGTGTGCATAATGTCTTTTTTCTGTTTGATATTCAATATGAGAAGTATTTATAGTAATACCTCTTTCTTTTTCTTCTGGTGCATTATCTATAGAAGAGAAATCTCTTGCTTGCGCAAATCCTTTTTTTGATAATACAGCAGATATTGCTGCTGTAAGTGTAGTTTTTCCATGATCTACATGTCCAATAGTACCTATGTTTACATGGGGTTTTGAACGATCAAAAATTTCTTTAGCCATTGTAATGTTTAAGTTATAGTATTGATATTATAAATAGTATTATAGAGCCAATGATGGGAATTGAACCCATGGCCTCTTCCTTACCAAGGAAGTACTCTTACCACTGAGCTACATTGGCATATCACAAAGAGCGGGAGACGAGTCTCGAACTCGCAACCCACAGCGTGGAAGGCTGTTACTCTACCAATTGAGCTACTCCCGCTTCTCATTTTATTCATGCACAATGTTTTGCCTAGATTTTTTGTGGGGAGAGTAGGATTCGAACCTACGAAGCCCGAAAGCAACGGATTTACAGTCCGCCCCATTTGACCGCTCTGGCATCTCCCCATTGAACAAAAATCAATTAATCTCAAAAATATATTTTTTTTGGGAAAAACACAAATAAGATGGATATTTACAGTTCAAAAACAAAAGATAGAATAGATTCTATATGACTTAGCAATTTTATAATAGCCCTAACCATTTTTGATGTATAAAATGAGCACTAGAAGATAATTCAGGATGAAAAGTAGTAGCTATAATTTTTTCTTTTTGTATACATACAGGATAATGTTTATGATAAACTAATATATTAATAGCAGGATCTTCTATGCGATGAATAATAGGTGCACGAATAAAAAAAGCATCAAAAGTAATATCTGAAGCATTATTTTGTATATATTTTAAAGACAATACTTCACTACACAATTGTCTACCATAGCCATTTCTTTGTATTTGCAAAGGCAATACAAAAGATTTTTGTAAAAGAATTACTCCTGCACAAGTAGCCAATACAGGTATAGTTTGTACTCTTTTTAAGAAGAGAGACATTAAATTAAATTTTTTTAATAAAAAAAACATAGTTGTACTTTCTCCCCCAGGCAATACTAATCCATCTATCTCTTGCAGAGAAAACTTATCGTTTACTACAATACTATGAACCCCTAAAGAGTCAAATACTTTTTTATGTGCTTGGTATGCCCCTTGCAAAGCCAATATACCTATAGTCATTTATTTAACCTGTAAATTTTTTATAAAGACACAATTTATATATAAATTCCAAAAGACTTGGAATACAACAATGCAGAATTACCAAATACTAAAATTAGCTGTAAATACTATCAGAAAAAAATAACTATCAACCTAATAGCCATCTATTAACTTTTACTACAGGATATTTCTTAATAGCTAAAAATAACTGTTTTTTGTCTACACTCTATAATTTTTATATCTACACCCTGTTTGAGAAGTGCTCGGGCTATTGCTTAGTTTCTCTTCTTTTTTTCCTTACTCCACACCATTTTTATCATCTATTATAAATAAGCCTTATTGTATTCTATAAATGAACAAAAACTAAAATTTTTAATTATATCCTATCCATGGTAATGCTTAAACTATCACTTTTTTTCACTTGGTATCTCCTCTTTAGCAAGAGCCTTGCGCATAGATGTATCTGCTTGAACATTTTTAAGCCGATGGTAATCCATAGCACTAATATTACCTTCTCTTAATGCCTGAGCCATAGCCATAGGAATTTCTTTCTCAGCTAAAATTACCTGTACCCTAGCCTCTTGCACTTTAGCTTTCATTTCTTGTTCTGTTGCCACAGCCATAGTTCTTTTTTCTTCTGCCTTAGCCTCAGCAACCTTTAAGTCTGCATTAGCCTGATCAATCTGTAGCTTAGAACCTATATTATCACCCACATCAATATCTGCAATATCAATAGAAAGAATTTCAAAAGCTGTTCCTTCATCCAATCCTCTATTAATCACTAACTGGGATATCTGTGCTGGATTTTCTAACACTGCCTTATGCGACTGTGAAGAACCAATAGAAGTTACTATACCCTCACCTACACGAGCTAAAATAGTGTCTTCACCAGCACCTCCTACTAATCGTTGAATGTTTGCACGAACCGTGACCCTAGCTTTTGTAATAAGTTGAATACCATCTGCTGCTACTGCAGCTACAGAAGGGGTATCAATTACCTTAGGATTCACAGAAATCTGCACTGCTTCAAAAACATCTCTTCCTGCTAAATCTATGGCAGTAGCCTGTTTAAAAGACAAATTAATATTGGCTTTATCAGCAGAAATAAGTGATTTTATTACATTAGGCACATTACCTCCAGCCAAATAATGAGTTTCTAACTCTAAAGTAGCAATTTTAAGACCAGCCTTAGTAGCAGTAATTAAAGATTCTACAATAATACGTGGGGGTACTTTACGAAAACGCATTAGAATTAGCTCAAAAAGATTAACACGTACACCTGAAAGTAGTGCTGTTACCCATAAATCCAAAGGGATAAAATAAAAAAAAGAGAAAAAGGCTAAAATACTACCAAAAAGAATAGTAAGTGTAAATAAAGACATAAATTAATAATTTTAAAATTATTCAAGAATTTTTTTATCACGCATTATTTGTATATGATTCGTATCAGCTACTTTTACCGTTAGCTCAAGTAATGTTTTATATTTTTCAAGTAATTCTCTGTACTTCTGTTCTAAAACTACTTTTTTCTTTTCTTGAATAGAAAACTGATGAGTAGATTGAAAGTCAGAAAAATGAGGTGTAAAATCGTAAAAAATACATTGACCTATCTTATTAATCAAATCATACGATATATGGGGATGATTAAGCTTTTTATGTAAAGTACTTCGAGGTATATTAAGTTTTTCTGCCAATTTACTAATTGTATACCCCTGCTTTTGTATAATATCTTTTACTATTTTACCTCTATGTTGCTCCATATATGTTTCTACATATGTAATACTTGCTTAAAATTTTGCTTTTATTTTTTCAATATCTACATTTTTAATACAAGGAAGGATAGTATGTTGCTTCATAACTTTTTTTCTATTATTAGCCCTAGCTCTATTTTTTCTGCTTTTTCTTTTAAGCCTTGTTACTGCCATGATATTTGTAATACTATAATTTTACGTTTTAATTTTAAATTAATTTTTTTGCTGTTGTGCAAAATATAAAATTTTTTTTATTTCTGTTTAAAATATACTTTTGAAAAAAAGAGAAAATAATATATATTTGTCTGTTTTTACCTCTTAAGATGTTCAATCAGCAAATCATTTTTTATAATATTATAAAAATCTATAGGCTAAAACTGAGACTGAATAGGTACAAAACCTAAAAATAATTAAAATACTGTATATAATTACATAGATTTTCAAAAAAAAATATATAAAATAACCAAAATACAATCATTATATGCCTTGTGGTAAAAAAAAAAAAAGAGCTAAAATAGCAAAACACAAAAGAAAAAAAAGACTAAGAAGAAACAGACATAAAAAGAAATAAGCTTTAGATGTTTAACTTTTAAATATTCCATCTTACTTTTCCTTTCAATCAATATCTATTCACCCACTATGCTAATGCATCTTAATTATATAAACACTAGGATATAGGATACTTAATGTATTTTGGCAAAATTATATTGTACCAAAAAAATTTAATGTCAAATAACTTAATTATCAGCAATACAGACAATAACTATCGTATTGCACTACTCGAAAATAATGCATTGAGTGAATATCATGTAGAAAATAAAAATAAAAAAATCAATTTAGGAGATATTTATATTGGTATAGTAAAAAAATTAGTACCAGGATTAAATGCTGCTTTTATAGATATTGGTTTTGAAAAAGAAGCCTTTCTACACTATGCAGACTTAGGGCCACAAGTTAGTACTATTGTCCAATTTTTTCAAAAAATAAAAAGTAGTCATAGTGTTAGCCAAGCTAAAATATACTCCCCTCTGCAAAAAGAGGGTAAAATTACAGACTATCTTGAAAAAGGACAAACCATAGTAGTACAAATAGTTAAAGAACCCATATCCAACAAAGGTCCTAGAGTAGCAGCAGATATATCTATTGCAGGAAAGTACATCATTTTAGTACCATTTACACAAATGGTGACTTCTTCAAGAAGGCTTTTAGATAAAGAAGAGAAAAAACGACTTATCAGACTTATGCAATCTATAAGAAAGCCTAACTATGGAATCATTATTCGCACAGCAGCCTACGGCAAAGAGGTAGCACCTTTAGATAAGGATCTGAGAGATACTATAAAAAAATGGAAAAATATTGTACAAAAATACAAAAATACACCACCCAAAAATAAAATATATAGTGATGCAAAAAATATCAATGTAGTATTAAGAGATATGCTACATACCCAATTTGATAATATTTATATAGATGAAGAAAGTATGTACGAAGAAGTAAATGAATATTTTAAACAACTGGGTCAAGAAAAAAAAAATATAGTACAGCATTTTCAAAATAAAAAAAAAATTTTTGACTATTTTGACATAGAAAAACAAATCAAAATATTATTTGGCCAAACCGTATCATTACTTGGAGGAGGATATCTGATAATTGAGCACACCGAAGCTATGCATGTAATTGATGTAAATAGTGGACGTAATGCATCAAAAGAAAATAATCAAGAAGATACAGCACTACTAGTAAATAAAATAGCTGCAAAAGAAATTGCCCGACAACTAAGGCTTCGAGACATGGGAGGTATTATTGTTGTAGACTTTATAGATATGAAAAAAGAAGAGCATAAACAAGAAGTATTACAAATAATAAAAGAAGCCTTACAAAAAGAAAAAGCCAAGAGCAATGTATTGCCAATATCTAAATTTGGAGTTATGCAAATAACACGCCAGAGAGTACGTCAAGAGACAAATATTCCTGTACAAGAAATATGTCCTACTTGTAATGGCAAAGGAGAAACTAAAGCTATAATTGCTCTAGCAGATAGAATAGAAAAAAGTTTAGATTTTGTGTTAACAAATAACAAAAAAACAAAAATAATCATGAACATGCATCCATACCTTTGGTCTTATTTTACCAAAGGGCTTATTTCACAAAGAATGCGCTGGATGTATAAATACAAAAAAATTATTATTATTAAAAAAGACTATAGGCTCAGCATTACAGAATTTAAATTTTTAGATGCCAAGCATAAGCCTATTCTTTTGTAAATATTTTGAAAAAAATTATAAACCATATATATGAATAAAAAAATACACTTCAACCTGCCACAGCTTAAATTTAAATACACTGATTTTGAGCCATATATAGATGCAAAAACAATGGAAGTACACTATACAAAGCATCATAACACCTATATACAAAACTTGAATAATGCTTTAGCACATAGTCATCCTGTGGCATTAGAAGAAATTATCTACAACATTAGCAAGTACAATACAACCATAAGAAATAATGCAGGAGGACATTTTAATCATAATTTTTTTTGGGATATCCTATCACCTAACGGCAAAAAAAAACCAGAAAAAGAACTACTTAAAGACATAGAAAAAAAATTTGATAGCTTTGAAAATTTCAAATCACAATTTACTGATAGGGCATTAAAACATTTTGGTTCCGGATGGATTTGGCTTGGCATATCTGCTGTAGATAACTCACTATGTATATATAATACCCCTAATCAAGACAATCCACTTATGGATATTAATAATAATCGCTGTAAAGCCCTGCTTATTGGGTTAGATATTTGGGAACATGCCTATTACTTACAATACAAAAATAGAAAAGTAGACTATGTTAATGCTTTTTGGCATATTGTAGATTGGCAATCTATAACAAAAAAATACCAAAATATATAGGTAAGCATATTGACTTGGCGCTGATTACTCAATAATACATAGTATCCCTTGGGTAAAACGCCCCTTTTCAACATAACATACAAAATTAAAATTTTTAATAAAAAATTAGTAAATGCTAAATTAGATAAAAAAATTATTTTTGGTTCAAACCCATATCTATCATGTATGAAAAAATCATTAAACTGTTAGGTAATCAGGCAGAAAATCTTTTATCGCACCAGTGTAAAACAATCTCTAAAAAAAATATTTATACTCCTCAGCCTTCGGTAATAGAAGATATATGGATAAATACCAATAGAAATATACAAGTCCTTAAAAATTTATCTTCTATCTTTAACCATGGCAACTTATCTAAAACAGGTTATGTATCTATATTACCTGTAGACCAAGGTATTGAACATACCGCAGGTGCCTCATTTTCACCTAATCCATTATATTTTGATCCGGAAAATATTATACAACTGGCTATAGAAGGAGGATGTAATGCCATAGCCACTACTTTTGGTAACTTAGGACTAGTTGCAAGAAAATATGCCCATAAAATTCCTTTTATAGTAAAAATAAATCATAATGAATTGCTTACCTATCCTAATAGGTATGACCAAATTTTATTTGGTTCTGTAAAAGAAGCATGGAACTTAGGTGCAACAGCCATTGGAGCCACTATTTATTTTGGTTCAACAACATCTAAACAACAAATAAATGCTATATCATCTGTTTTTGAAGCAGCACACCAATTCGGTATGGCTACTATATTATGGTGCTATTTGAGAAATAATGCCTTTAAACAAAAAGATAAAGATCATCATACAGCAACAGATACAACAGCACAAGCAAACCACATTGGCGTTACCTTACAAGCAGATATGATTAAACAAAAATTACCTACACATAATGGAGCATTTTCTACGCTTAATTTTGGCAAAATACACAAAAAAATGTACGATGAGCTCGCTAGTAATCATCCTATAGATCTTTGTAGATATCAAGTAGCACATTGCTATATGGGCAAAATAGGCCTAATTAACTCTGGGGGAGCATCAAATGGATATTCTGATCTTGAAGATGCAGTAACTACTGCAGTAATTAATAAAAGAGCAGGAGGTATGGGCTTAATTTCAGGAAGAAAAGCATTTCAAAAAACAATGAAAGAGGGTATAGCCCTTTTACAAGCTATTCAAGCAGTATATATAGAAGATAAAATTACTATTGCATGAAATGGAATTGGGTTTAATAGGATATCCTTTAACACATTCTTTAAGCAAAGAAATTTTTATAAAAAAATTTCAACAACATAAAATACAAGCTACATACCAAAATTTTGCCATAAAAAATATGGCACAGTTTTCATTACTCATTAAAAAAAAACCCCTTCTTAAGGGTCTTAATGTAACAATACCCTACAAAAAAAAAATTATTCCATATTTAAATTATGTAGATCCTTTAGCTCAAAAAGTACAAGCCGTAAATACAATAAAAATAAACCATAATCAATGTATAGGCTATAATACAGATGTTAAAGCATTTGCTATTTCTCTAAAAAACTGGATCTCACCCTACATCTACTTTCAAGCACTAATATTAGGCACAGGAGGAGCAGCGAGAGCTGTAGCTAAAGCATGTCAAGATTTACAAATAAAATTCAAATATGTATCTAGAAAACCACTAAAATCACAATTTAGCTATCAAAACCTTGTTCAAGATCCTAAAATTTTAACACATTATCAACTCATTATTAATTGTACACCTTTAGGCATGTATCCTAATATTGAACAATGCCCTACATTACCCTATCATTGGGTAAACAACATACATTATTTATATGATTTAGTTTATAATCCACCTATTACTACTTTTTTAAAAGAAGGGTTAAAACAAGGAGCAAAAATAAAAAATGGATATGAAATGTTAAGGTTGCAAGCAGAATATGCTTGGAAAATTTGGAAAAATAGTGTCTAAGTTACAACCAATTTTTTCAGTGTCTATTTTTGGGGTTAATGTTGTATATGGGTTGTGTTTTGCATTAAATTTTATAGATTTTTTTTTAAAACATCTATTTCAGCTTTGCTTAGGCCAGTAATTTGGCTGATTTGCTCTAAGGTTAGAGCATAATTTTTTAAAAGTTTTTTGGTAATAGATTGCGATTTTTGCTTTTCCCCTTCAAATATACCTTCTTGTCTTCCCTTTTCTATGCCTTCTTGTCTTCCCTTTTCTATGCCTTTTTCCATGCCTTTTTCAAAAGATTGTTCTAAAACAAGTGATTCATGACGAAGCCATTTCAAACGCCCTTCATAAATATCGCGTTCTATATTATTAAAATTCAGGCACGATAGGGTATGTAACGCTTTTTGCATATAAGGCGTATCTAAAGGTTCTGGAAGTGCCGCTTGATTTAATAAATTATGATGTGTTAAAAATGCTAGCCAAATGTCTAAACTGCTTTGTATCTTTTCTATTAAACTATTTAGGTTTTCTTCTTCTTGAACTGAAAATTTATTCAACTCTATTATATGGATTTCTATATCTTTAAAATAATGTTTATGGCTGTCTCTTTCTCGCATTTGAAACACATTATGGTATTTTTTTATATCTGAAAGGCAAGTAAAATTGAGTAGATGTATACCTATAGATTTTTTTAAAGTTTTGTAATTTTTTCCTTTTTTAAGCTGATCACTATAAAGGCGTGCCCAATAATAGAGGGCACGTCTTTCATATTGTTCGTCATCTTTGAGTTGCATTTCTATGTTGTATTCTTCTCCTGTTATACTTTGCGCTTTTATGTCAAAAATGGAGAGTTTATTATCTATATAGTTTTGGTAACTATAGGGATTTCTTAAAGTCAGGTCTTCTACTTGGTCTGTGGGGCTTACTATAGCGTTGATTAAGGAGATCAAAAGATCTTTGTTTTCTTCTGTACCAAATATTTTTTTAAAGGCGATGTCTATTTTTGGCGTGATGTTGCACATGGATTAGTATACTTACTAAGGATTGAAATAATATCTAAAATTATAAATTTTGGTAGAATTTTCCAAAAATTGTATTCCCTTAAATAGGCTTTTTACTATTTCATGCTGACAATCGAAATTTACAAAAATAAAGTCAGCTTTAAGTTCCCACACACAGCTATTTCACTGAATATTAACTATCCTTGTCTATATTTTCAATAAAAACCATAGCTAAACCTGAGGCTTGTAGTCTATTTTCTAATTATTTTTGGGGATATGTACCTACCTATCTGCAACATGATGCCACTCATTTAAATGAGTAAAAAAACAATGGAATTCTTTCCTTAACATTTCCAAGCATGGATATACATCTTTAGAAAGGTATTGATAAACTATTACAAAAAAATTTTTCAGCAGATATTTTTCATATCTATAAGCTTCTCTTAGCTTTCTTCTGATACGATTTCTGTCTACAGATTTTTTTATCTTACTTTTTTGTACCAAAAATAAATTTTTGTGTGATGTAAGCTGTAAACTATCATTATTACACAAATATAAAAACTTTAGTACTTGGGTCCTATAATGTATTCCTTGTGTATATATAGTTTGATTTAACTTTTTTGTGCGTAATTTTTCTTTTTTTACAAATTTATACATGAAGTAAAATAAACTATTTTTTAGGTCTCAATTCATCTGAAACAGTCAATTTTTTTCTTCCCTTTGCTCTTCTTCTAGACAATATAGCTCTTCCATCTTTTGTTGACATTCTTTCTCTAAAACCATGTTTATTTTTTCTTTTTCTATTGGATGGTTGGTAAGTTCTTTTCATATTTTAATATGATTATGTTATTATATAATTTATTTTATTCAACAATAAAAATATCTTCTCCTTTTTTTTTCATAAAATATTTTTCTCTTGCATATTTTTCTATATATTCCATATTATCTAAATTTTCTTTTTTTTCTTTTATTACCTTAATCTGATATAGATATTGTTGTTGTTGTTGTTTTAATTCTTTTTTTTGTTTTAGCAAGGCATACATTTTAAAAATATTATCATCATCACAAAAAACTATCCAGAAGAAAAAAATAGCTAAGGTAAAAAAATATTTTTTTTTAGGAAAAAAATGGAATATAAACTTTTTTTTAAGAAAATATTTTTTCTCCATAATATACTGCTTTTTTTCCTAAAGCTTCTTCTATTCTTAATATTTGATTGTATTTTGCCAATCTTTCGGAACGTGTTAGTGCTCCAGCTTTAATTTGTGTAGCCTGATAAGCTATAGCAAGATCTGCTATAGTAGTATCTTCTGTTTCTCCTGAACGATGCGAAAAAATATAATGATAATTTGCTTTTTTAGCTAAGTCAATTGTATCTTTTGTTTCACTCAATGTACCTACTTGGTTAGGCTTAATTAAAATAGCATTAGCTACTTGATTTGAAATACCTTCTTGTAGTCTTTCTTCTTTTGTTACAAACAAATCATCACCTACTAATTGTATTTTATGGCCTAAATTTTTTGTTATCTTTTTCCACCCTTCCCAATCTTCTTCTGCCAATGGATCTTCCAGAGAAATAATGGGATACTTTTGAATAATGTCATTCCAGAATACAATCATTTCTTCTGAAGAATACTGTTTATCTGATGTTGATTGTAAAATATATCTTTTCTTTTTAACATCATATAGTTCTGAAGCAGCAGCATCTATACCTAAAAATATATCTTTTCCTGGAACGTAGCCTGCTTTTTCAATTGCTTGAAGTATATAATCTAACGCTATATGAAAAGAAGTAAGGTTAGGAGCAAATCCTCCTTCATCACCTACATTTGTAGCATATTTTTTCTTTTTAAACAGCATTTTTAGTGTCCAAAATACTTCTGCACCCATTTTTAAAGCATGAGCAAAATTTTTTGCTTTGATAGGCAGTATCAAAAATTCTTGAAAGTCAATATTATTATCAGCATGTACTCCACCATTAATAATATTTAACATAGGTATAGGTGTAGTATAGTACATAGTATTCTGATGATGCAAATATCGATATAGAGGAAGATCTATAGCTTGAGCTGCTGCCCTTGCTACTGCAAGCGACACTCCCAAAATAGCATTAGCTCCTAAATTTAATTTATCTTTAGTGCCATCTAATCTTATCATAATTTGATCTATATTATGCTGATCAAATATATTTTTACCTACTAAGGCTTTCTTAATAATTTTATTAATGCTATTTATAGCTTTAGTTACTCCTCTGCCAAGGTATGCTTTTTCACCATCTAACAAATATTTAGCTTCATATTTACCTACAGAAGCACCAGAAGGTACTGATGAGCGACCTAATGTATTAGTACTGGTATATACATCTACTTCAATTGTAGGGTTACCTCTCGAATCAAATATCTGCCTGGCATGTATATCTTTAATTACGCTCATACAAATATAGACAACAATTAATTTTTATCTGTAATTGTTTCAGCCTGTTGTACTTCTTTAGCTATTTTTTTTTTTCTTCCTCTACGCACATTTTTGCGTTGTACATTTTTATCTTTATATAGGGTATTATAATCTACTAGTTCTATCATACTCATTTCAGCATTATCTCCTTTTCTTCTTCCCATACGTATAATACGCATATAACCTCCCGGCCTATTGTAAATTTTTTCTGCAATACTGTCAAAAAGTTCTTTTACAGGTACTTTGTCTTGAAAATATGCAAATACTATTCTTCTAGAATGTGTAGTATCTTTTTTTACCTTAGTTAAAATAGGTTCCATATAGCTTCTTAAAGCTTTTGCTTTAGCTAGAGTAGTGACTATTCTTTTATTTTTATTTAAAATTAAAGATTTTGCTAATCCGCACAACAATGCTTTTCTACTAGAAGCTTTTCTTCCTAAATGATTATTCTTTTTTTGATGCCGCATAATTAGGTATTAGGTATAATAATAAGACTATTTTGATAGTACAATATTTTTAACATCCATGCCAAAATGGAGTTTATATTCTTCTAGAACATTTTTTATCTCTTCATGAGATTTTTTACCAAAATTTTTAAAATTTAGCTCATCTTCTTTACGTATTACTATATCACCCAAAGTGCTTAGACCAGCAGAAGCCAAAGAGTTAAATGCCCTAGAAGTTAAGTTGAGTTCGTTTAACGGTGTTTTAAGTATTTTTTTTAGCTGCAACATCTGAGTATTTTTTTCTTCATCTTGCATAGAAGGATATATAAAAAAATTTTCTGTTAAAAACAATTCAAAATGTTTTATCAAAATTTTTATGGCATGCTTCAGTGCATCTTCTGGTGTTATTGTACCATCAGTTTCTATAGATAGCAACAGGTTATCGTAATCTATTTTTCTACCTACCCGTGTATCTTCTACTTTATAACTTACTTTTTTTATTGGGGTAAAAATAGCATCTAAAGCCATTATTCCCAGTATAGCTGACTTATCTTCTGTTAAATCATGCTCTTCTGCAAGTGCATAACCCTTGCCCTGTTTAATAATTAAAGATATATCAAACTGTAAGGGTTTTGCAAATCTACAAAGTGTTAACTCTGGATTTAAAACAGCTACTTTTTTGTTATTTTTAGCAATATCTGCTGCTTTTAATTCATCACGTTCTTTAAGACAAATATTAACATCTTCTTGTATAAAAGATTCTAGAGCCTTCACTCTCACTTTTTTTAAATTAAGGATTATTTCTGATACATCCTCAATAACACCATCAATAGTAGAAAATTCATGATGTATATTGGGTATACTACAATGTGTAACAGCATATCCTTCTAATGAAGAAAGCAAAACCCTTCGAAGCGCATTACCAATAGTTATGCCATAACCTTTTTCTAAAGGCTTAAAACTAAAAGTAGCATAATTTTTTTCATTTTTTTCTATAATAATATGCTTAGGCAGATTAAAAATGGTATCAGACATGATGAATATTTATAATTAAAAAAATTATATAATTGTGTGAACACAATACAAAATTATCTTGAATAAAGCTCTACAATACTTTGTTCATTAATTTTTTCTGGAATCTCTTCTCTTTGGGGTATAGCTATTATTTTTCCTTTCATACTTGTTTTATCCCACTCTAACCAAACATAGCTATTATGGTTAGAGGCTATGCTTTCTTGCACAATGGCTAAAGATTTTGACTTATCTTTTATAGCTATTATATCACCTATTTTTAGCTGACAAGAAGGTATGTTGACAATACGATCATTCACAGTAATATGTCTATGTACAACAAGCTGTCTTGCAGCACGTCTTGTAGGCGCAATACCTAAACGGTATACAATATTATCTAATCTTTTTTCTAACAACTGTAATAATACAGTACCTGTTATACCTTTCTTACACACAGCTGTATTAAAAGTATTCCGAAACTGTTTTTCTAAAACACCATAAATATATTTTGCTTTTTGCTTTTCATGTAATTGCAAAGCATAGGCTGTTTTTTTTTTTCTTGCTTTACCATGTTGACCTGGAGGATAATTTTTTTTTTTAAGTATTTTAGCAGCACCTAATATAGGCTCTCTAAATCTTCGGGATATTTTGGCTTTAGGCCCTTTATATCTTGCCATAGGATTTTTATAATATTATTTTTGATGGTCTTCTTCTTTTTGGTGGTCTACATCCATTATGTGGCATAGGAGTAATATCTTTAATTGTAACTACTTCCATACCTATATTCTGTATTGTTCTCACAGCTGCTTCTTTACCTCCCCCTGGACCCTTAAGATAAACATTTACCTTTTTCATACCTAACTCATACACTTTTTTTGCACAATCTATTGCAGAACATTGCGCAGCATAAGGAGTATTTTTTTTCGATCCTCTAAATCCCATCTTTCCTGCTGAAGACCAAGCAATTACCTGTCCTTTATTATTGGTAATAGATATGATAATATTGTTAAAAGATGTGGTAATATATGCTCTGCCAAATTCATCTACTTGTACTTTTTTTTTTGCTTTATCTGTTTTTTTCATAGGTTAAAAATTACTTAGTAGCCTTTTTTTTATTGGCTACAGTTTTTCTTTTTCCTTTACGGGTACGGGCATTATTTTTTGTTTTTTGTCCTCTTACAGGCAATCCTAAACGATGTCTTTTTCCTCGATAACATCCAATATCGATAAGCCGTTTAATATTTAGTCTAATTTCTCCTCGTAGCTCTCCTTCTACCTTATAATTTTTACTAATTATTTCTCTAATACATTGTATTTCTTTATCTGTCCATTCTTTCACATATTTATTTTTATCAATATTTGCCTTCTGAAGAACCTGATTTGCCCTACTTCTTCCTATACCAAAAATAGAGGTAAGGGCTATTTCTCCTCTCTTTTTAAGAGGCAAGTCAACACCTAATATTCTAACCATTTCTTTTAACCTTGTCTTTGTTTAAATCTTGGATTTTTTTTATTAATCGTATATAGCCTTCCTTTTCTACGCACAATAATGCAACTATTACTTCTTTTTTTTACAGATACTTTTATTTTCATAATTTTTATTTGTAACGATAAGTTATTCTTCCTTTAGTTAAATCATAAGGAGACATTTCAATTTTTACCTTATCTCCAGGAAATATTTTGATGTAAAATTTTCTCATTTTTCCAGAAATATGAGCAGTAATCATTACACCACTTTTTAGCTGTACTTTAAATATGGCATTGGGAAAAGCTTCTTTAACAATTCCTTCTTGTACCAATGGTTCCTGTTTAGACATATGATTTTATTTTTTGTTCGATATATTTATAACTTGTTAATACCTGAGGACCATCTTGTAATATAGCTACAGTATGTTCAAAATGTGCAGAAGGTTTACCATCCCAAGTTGTAAAAATACCATTTTTTTTTTCTATTGTTCTATAATGTCCTAAGTTTACTATAGGTTCTATGGCTATTACCATTCCATTTTTTAATATGGGACCTTGTTTTTTTTTACCAAAGTTAGGAATAGGAGGATCTTCATGTAGATTCTTTCCAATACCATGACCAGACAATGTTCTTACTACAGCATATCCATTGCTTTCTACAAGAGATTGTATAGCATAGCCAATATCTCCAACCGTATTGCCAACAACAGCCTGTTTAATACCACAATATAACGATTTTTTAGTTATGCTTAGTAATTGATGTATATTTTTATCTACTTTTCCAACAGCATAGGTATAAGCACTATCAGTATGATAACCTTTATAATAAACCCCACAATCAACAGAAATAATATCTCCTGATTTTAAAACATATTTTGATGGAAAACCATGTACTACAACATTATTTACCGCTATACATAACGTAAATGGATAGCCATTGTAACCCTTAAAAGAAGATTTGGCATGGTGATCTCGGATAAATTCTTCTGCTAAGGTGTCTAAAAATTTTGTAGTAACACCTGGAGCTATCTGATCTGCCAATACACCATGTGTTTTATTTAAAATTTCAGACCCTTCTTGTATTATAGATATTTCTTCTTTAGTTTTTATAGATACCATTGCCTAAAACATGAAATAATAAAAATATATTATATGCTTCATTTTATCTTCATTAAGCCATCATAATAATGCATAAGCAAATAACTTTTAGTTTGTTGTACAATTTCTAAAAAAACACCTACTACTATAAGTAAAGATGTTCCACCAAAAAACTGGCTGAACTCTCTACTTACACCTAAAATATAGGCTAAAGCAGGTATTATGGCAATAATAGCCAGTATAATAGCACTAGGAAGTGTAATCTTACTTAAAACATTATCAATATAATTTTCTGTATCTTTTCCTGGCTTAACACCCGGTATAAAACCTCCACTTCTCTTCATATCATCAGCTATTTGATTAGGGTTAATAGTGATAGCGGTGTAAAAAAATGTGAAAGAAATAATTAATATGCTGAACAATAAATTATATTGCCACGTAGTAAAATCAGCAAGAGACTGTATTATTTTTTGAAGCCTAGGACTAGATGGTAAAAAACCAAGAACAAGGCCTGGAATAAATATAAGCGCTTGGGCAAATATAATAGGCATTACACCAGCAGTATTAAGCTTAAAAGGAATATATTTAGTTTGTATATTTGCTGTAGTACTACCAGCAATCTGTTTAGCATATTGTATAGGTATTCTTCTTGAAGCTTCTGTAAAGAAAATGAACCCTATAATAATAAAAAAAAGTGCTGTAAATTCTAATAATAAAAATAAGGCTCTATCTAACCCTTTAGAAGATACTTCAATAAAACAAGCACCAGGTAAAGAAGAAATAATACCTACCATAATCAACATAGATATGCCATTACCAATACCTTTTTCTGTAATACGCTCTCCAAGCCACATACAAAACATAGTACCAGATAACAAAATAATAAGAGAAGTGAAAGTAAATAACCCTCTACTAATCCAAAGCATTTCATGACTTATGGTAGCAGATAAATAAGCAAAAGATTGAAATAAAGTAATAAAAATAGTGAATGTTCTTGTAATATTATTTAGCTTATTTTGTCCTGATTGACCATCTTTTTGTAATTTTTGGAAGTAAGGCAAAGCAAAGGTCAAAAGCTGTACTGCTATTGAAGCTGATATATAAGGCATAATGCCTAAGGCAAAAATAGAAGCATTGCTAAAGGCTCCTCCTAAAAAGTTATCTAACAAATTAAAAATACCTATAGAAGATTTAGTAACTTTTTCTGGATTAATACCTGGCAAAACAATAAAAGATCCCAGACGAAAAATAATTAATAGACTTATTGTAGTGATAATTCTTTTTCTTAACTCTGGTATTTTATATATATTTTTTATAGTAGAGAAAAAACGCATAATTTATAGCACTTTTATAGCCTGACCTTCATGTTTTTCTATACACTGCTTTGCTTCTTTTGAGAACATATGTGCAGTAACATGAATTTTTTTATTTAACATTCCCTTGGCTAATATTTTTATACTTACTTTTTTATTGCTTATTAAACCATGATTATAAAAGGTCTCCAGATTAAAATTTGTAATATTTTTATCTTCAGCAAGCTTTTGAAGTTGAGCAAGATTTATAATTTTATAATACGTTTTTTGGCTATTTTTAAATCCAAACTTAGGTAATCTACGCTGTAATGGCATCTGTCCGCCTTCAAATCCTATCTTGCGTTTATATCCAGACCTAGATTTAGCTCCTTTATGACCCCTTGTAGCAGTACCCCCTTTTCCAGATCCCTGACCTCGAGCTATTCTTTTCTTACCTTTTAGGGCACCTTTTGCTGATTTTAATGTATGCAAATCCATATTTTCTTTTTTATTTAACTTTTATTAAATGCTTTACCTTATTAATCATACCCTGTATTTGTGGTGTAATTTTTACCATTTTACACCTGTTAATTTTACCTAAACCCAAGGCTTGTATGGTCGCTTTCTGTTTTTTAGGCCTATTAATAGTACTTTTAATTTGTGTAATCTTTATTGAATTTTCCATAAATTTTTCAAAATAATTTTATTTTCTACTATCCATTAAACAATTTACTAAGGGATATACCACGAATTTTGGCTATACTAATAGGATCTCTTAACTGTTTTAACGCATCAAATGCTGCACCTACCATATTATTTGCATTATTTGAACCTTGAGACTTAGACAAAATATTTTTTATACCTGCTAATTCAAATACAACACGTGCTCCTCCCCCTGCTATTACACCAGTTCCTTTTACAGCAGGCTTAATCAAAATTTTTCCACCATTATTTTTTCCCACAATAGCATGTGGTATGGTATCATGAATAATAGGGACCTTGAGTATGTTTTTTTTTGCCCTTTCTGCTCCTTTTAATGTAGCCAATGCTACCTCGTTAGCTTTTCCTAGCCCATAACCTACAATACCATTGTTATTGCCTACAATTACTAGAGCAGAAAACCTAAACCTTCTTCCACCTTTTACTACTTTAGTAACGCGTTTTATTTTAATAACTTTTGTAGTAAAGTTAACATCACCTTTTTTAATTTTTTCCATGTATATTCTTAAAAGTTAAAATTTAAGCCCTTGTTCTCTTGCACCTTCTGCAAGTGATTGAACTTGCCCATGATATAGGTAACCTGACCTATCAAAAACTACATGCTCAATACCCTTTTTTTTTGCTTTTTCTGCTAATACTTTACCCACTTCTTTTGCTACTTTTTTTGTTGCATTAATATTTTCTTGTTTAAAGTTTAAAGAAGATGAAGATACAATAGTATGTGATTGATTATCATCAATAATCTGACAGTAAATATTTTTGTTGCTTTTATAAACAGACAATCTAGGCTTTTGGATAGTGCCAAATATTTTTTGACGTATTTTTTTATGTATACTTTTTTTTCTGTTTTTTTTGATACCAGGCATCATATATATTTATAATTTAACTGTCCCTATAATGACTAAAAATCACTAGGACATTATTTTATATTACTTAGATTTTGCTTTTCCTTCTTTTCTTCTAATATTTTCACCAACAAATTTTATACCTTTACCTTTATAAGGCTCTACTTTTTTTAATAATTTTATTTTAGCAGCCACCTGACCTATCAGTTGCTTATCTATACTTTCTAGAGTAATAATAGGATTTTTTCCTTTTGCTGTTTGTGCAGTTACTGTAACCTCTTTAGGTACAACAAAAAAAATATTATGCGAATAGCCAAGATGTAATTCTAAAATATTTTGTTGTACATTGGCTTTATATCCCACACCAACTAATTCAAGTGATTTTTTATATCCTTGTGTTACACCTACTACCATATTATTAATTAAAGCGCGATATAAGCCATGCAGCGCTTTAGTCATTTTTTTTTCATCTGTTCTTGTTAAACATATAGTATTATTTTGAATACTGACGTTAATGCTAGTAGCAATACATTGTGTAAGTATTTTATCGCCATTTTTTACATGTACAACATTATTGTCATCGCAGGTAGCTGTAACCTGCTTTGGTAACATAATGGGGGTTTTTCCTATTCTTGACATATGATATTTTTTTTTAATAAATATAACATAAAACTTCTCCTCCAACATTCAATTTTCTTGCTTTCTTATCTGTAATTACCCCTTGTGAAGTTGAAATTATAGCAATACCTAAGCCATTTAACACACGGGGAATCTCATATGCTTTCATCATTCTTCTACAGCCAGGCTTACTTACCCTAATAAGTTGTTTTATAGCAAACTGTTTATCTTGTTGATTATATTTTAAAAAAATTTTTATCTTTTTTTTTATTTTATCTTTTGCTATAAGTATTTTATAATCTTGTATATATCCATTTTGAAGCAATACTTTTGTAATGGCTATTTTTATCTTAGAACAAGGTATACTTACATGAGCATGTTTAGCCAATATGGCATTTCTTATGCTTGTTAAATAATTAGCTATAGGATCTGTAATCATAATATATTTTTATTTTTAATCTTTACCAACTAGCTTTTTTTATACCAGGGATTTTACCTTGTGCAGCCCATTCCCGAAAAATTATTCTCGATATACCAAATTTTCTCATATATCCCCTAGATCTTCCTGTAATACTGCACCTATTATGTAGCCTACAAGGAGATGCATTTTTAGGTAATTTATCTAACGCCTGATAATTTTTATCTTTTTTAAATTTTTTTCTTTTTGCACTATATTTATCAACCAATGCTTTTTTTTTTTCTTCTCTTATCTTTAAAGATAGTTTTGCCATTGTATTAAAAGTATTTTAGAATTAATTAAAAGGAAACCCAAAATTTTTGAGTAAGTTATAGCTTTTTTCTTTTATTGACGTATTAGTTACAAAAGTAATATTCATACCCATCAATTTGTTTACTTGATCTATGTTTACTTCTGGAAATATAATCTGTTCCTTAATACCTAAGGTATAATTTCCACTACTATCAAAATTATTTTTCAAGCCTCTAAAATCCCTTACACGAGGCAATGCTATGTTGATAAATCTATCTAAAAATTCATACATACGTTCATTACGTAAAGTAACTTTAATACCTATCACCATACCTTCTCTTAACTTAAAATTAGATATTGATTTTTTTGCCTTAGTAGGCACTGCCTTTTGACCTGAAATTTGTGTAATTTCTGCTAAAGCAGTAGCCATTTTTTTCTTATCTGAGGCTATTTGTGCTATCCCCTGATTAATACAAATTTTTTTTAGCCTAGGCACTTGCATAACAGACTTATACTTAAATTCTTTTTTTAATAAGGGAACTATATCATTAAAATACTTTGCTTTTAATCTTGGTTGATTCATATTATATAAAATTTCCTTTTTTTTTTGCAAATCTTTGTAGTTTATTTTTATCATTTAACTTCCTGCCTATTTTTGTAGGAATATTATGTAGTGGATCTATAACCATAATATTACTGATATGTATGGCTGCTTCTTTTTGTACTATACCTCCTTTAGGATTTTTTTCTGTAGCTTTTATATGTTTATATTTATAATTAATATTTTCTACAGTTGCTTTGTTTTTTTTTGGAAATATTTGAATAATTTTTCCTTGTTTATTTTTGTAGTTCCCTGCAATTATTTTTACAAAGTCTCCTTTTTTTACATGTAGTTTCTTCATGATGTTTTTAATCTATTTTTTATAGTACTTCTGATGCCAATGAAGCTATTTTCATAAATTTTTTTTCTCTTAACTCACGTGCTATCGGACCAAAAATTCTTGTACCACGAGGCTCATCATTATTATTTAAAATAATAGCTGCATTATCTTCAAAACGAATGTAAGATCCATCTTTTCTTTTTATTTCTTTTTTTGTTCTTGCTACTAGTGCTTTTACTACAGTACCTTTTTTTAGCTGACTTGATGAGTTAACCCCTTTTACTGTAGCTACAATTTTATCTCCTACACGAGCATATCTTTTTTTTGTACCCCCTAATACACGTATACAAAGTATTTCTTTTGCTCCACTATTATCCATTACTTTAAGCCTTGTTTCTTGTTGTATCATATTTTTTATTTAGCTTTATTTAGTATTTCAACTACTCTCCAACATTTTTTTTTACTCAAAGGTCTTGTCTCAATAATTTTTACTTTATCTCCAATATTACATTTGTTATAGGCATCATGCGCCATAAATTTTTTAGATCTTTTTAAAATTTTTTTGTAAAGTGGATGACGCACTTTTCTTTCTATTAATACAGAAACAGACTTATCACAGCTATTACTAACAACAATACCTGTTCTTTTTTTTCTATTTTTTTGCATATAAAATTATTTTTTTTTCTCTTGCAACAATGTATTTATTTTTGCTATTAATCTTCTTATAGTTTTAATCTTCATAGGATTTTCTATTGGAGATACAGCATGAGAAAGCTTTAGTTTTTTAAGCAGAATAGCATTTTCTTTTTTTTTTTCTATTAATGCTGATAATGATAATGCTTTAAGCTCTATATATGTCATGATATTTTTGAATATAAAATTTATACAATATAGTCTTTGCGTATAGAAATTTTAGTTTGCACTGGCAATTTTTGTGCTGCCAACCTCAATGCTTTTTGGGCTATATTTTTATCTACTCCTGCTATTTCAAATAGTATTTTTCCTGGAGTTACAGGGGCTACCCAATATTCTGGATTACCTTTTCCTTTACCCATTCTTACTTCTGCTGGCTTTTTTGTAATTGGCTTATCTGGAAAAATACGTATCCATGCCTGTCCTTTTCTTTCCATAGCCCTTGTCATAGCAATACGAGCCGCTTCTATTTGACGCGCTGTTATCCACTTAGACTCTAATGTTTTTAACGCAAAATCTCCAAAATGAATCATATGTCCACGAGTACATATACCCTTCATACGTCCTTTTTGCTGTTTTCTATATTTCGTTCTTTTAGGCTGTAGCATTTTGTATTAAAAATTATTTTTTGACTTTTGTACGTTATTTAATGATAAATTATTTACTTTATAAAGTTCTTTTTTAAAAATCCAAACTTTTATACCGATTTTACCATAACTTGTATCTACATCAGTAGCATGATAGTCTATATCTGCCCGTAATGTATGTAATGGTACCCTTCCTTCTTTATATACTTCTTTTCTAGCCATTTCTGCCCCCCCTATTCTACCAGAAATTTTTACTTTAATACCTTTAGCACCATTTCTTAATGCTAGAACCAAAGCTTGTTTTATTACTTTTCTATGAGATATTCTTGCTGTAATTTGCTTTCCGATACTATAACCAACTAACTTAGCATCTAGTTCTGCTCTTCTTATTTCAAAAACATTGACCTGAACATCTTTATTTGTAAGTCTTTTTAACTCTTCTCGTAATTTTTCTATTTCTGCTCCTCCTTTTCCTATTACCATACCAGGCCTTGCTGTATGCAATGTTATTATAGTTTTTTTTAATGTTCTTTCTATAACTATTTTTGATATTTCAGCTTTTTGAAAGCGTGCATAAATATAGTCTCTAATTTTTTTATCTTCAAGCAGAAGATGACCAAATGTTTTTTTTGTAGCAAACCAACTAGACTCCCAACCTCTAATATAACCTAAACGTAAACCAATAGGATTAACTTTTTGTCCCATAAAAATTTATTTTTTTTGATATGAATTCACATTTACTGTAATAGTAATATGACTTGTACGCTTTCTAATTCTATTCGCCCTACCTTGAGCAGCAGGATTAACCCTTTTCAATACACTACCTGGATCTACTTTTACAGCTTCTATATACATATCATCCTTTTCAAGAGCTGCTGTATCATGCTTATAGTGCCAATTAGCTATAGCAGACTTTATAAGTTTAGATAGGTATTGGGCTCCCTTTTTTGATGTCTGATCCAAAAGGTTTAAAGCATATACTATATTTTTTTTTCGAATCATATCAGCTACCAAACGGACTTTTCTAGGAGAAATGGGTACTTTTTTTAATTTTGCTATTGCTTCCATAATTTATTTTTTTATGACATGACCCTTAAACACTCTAGTAGGAGAAAACTCGCCTAATTTATGACCCACCATATTTTCCGTAACATAAACAGGAATAAATTTTTTTCCATTATGTATAGCAAAAGTATGCCCTACAAAGTCTGGGGTAATATATGATCTTCTTGACCATGTTTTAATGGTTTTTTTTATGTTTTTTTTGTTAAGATCATCGATCTTTTTTTGTAGATGATGTGCAATATAAGGACCTTTACGAATTGATCTTGACATTATTTTTTTCTTTTACTGATAATTAATTTTTTAGCATATTTTTTATTGTTTGCTGTCTTTTTTCCTTTAGCATACAATCCTTTGAATGATCTTGGATGACCACCTGATGCTTTTCCTTCTCCACCACCCATAGGATGGTCAACAGGATTCATAGCAACACCTCTCACCCTAGGCTTTCTACCCAACCATCTATTTCTTCCGGCTTTTCCCAAACATATATTCATATGTTCACTATTGGAAAGTACCCCTACAGTAGCCATACAGCTGCCAAGAACCATTCTCATTTCTCCTGAAGGGAGCTTTATAGTAACATATTTTCCATCTTTAGCTACTAACTGCACTCTAGTACCTGCACTACGAGCTAATGCACCTCCCTTACCAGGGGTTAGCTCTATATTATGAATATAAGTACCTAAAGGCATATTTTTCATGGGCATTGCATTTCCTGTTTCTGGCAATACTTTTTCTCCTGCAACAACACTATCTCCTACACTAAGACTTTCTGGAGCTAAAATATAGCTTTTTTGGCCATCAGTATAATATAACAATGCAATATGTGCACTACGATTAGGATCATATTCTATACCACGAACAGTTGCTGAAACATCTTTTTTTGACCTCTGAAAATCGATTACACGTATTTTTTTTTTATGTCCTCCTCCTCTATGGGAAATAGTTATTCTACCACTATTATTTCTTCCCCCACTTTTTTTCATAGTGACGAGTAACTTTTTTTCAGATGCTTTCTGTGTAATAGCATCAAAGTTTGGCGCTATTCTAAATCTTTGTCCAGGTGTAGTTGGCTTAATTTTTTTAAGTGGCATAAGGTAATAATTTATAATTGCAGATAATTTAATTATAAAAATCTATGACATCGCCTTGCTTTAAGGTTACTATTGCTTTTTTATAGCCTGATTTTTTACTGTTAACAATGCCCTTTTTTGTATAACGCTGCATTCTTTTTATAGGATAGATCATAGTATTAATGCTTATTACTTTTACATTATAAAGAGATTCTATTTCTTTTTTTATGACTATTTTTTTTGCATGCTGATTTGCCAAAAAGCAATAGACACCCTTGTCATTATTTTTAGATGCTTTTTCTGTAATAAGTGGCTTTTGCAGTACTGTCATGGCTAAACTAAATTTTTATTGAGTATATTAACAGACTGTGTACAAAAAAAAATTTTTTCTGCATTTAACAAGTCATATGTATTTATTTGATTCACATGCAATAGTTTTACATTCTGTATATTCCTACTTGATAATAGAAAATTTTTATCTGTATTGCAGGTTACAAAGAGTGTTTTTTTATTTAAACAATCAAGTTGCTTAAATATCTGCATACAGGCTTTTGTTTTGTGGGTATCAAGCTTTATATCTTCTAAAATTTGGATGTTATTTTTTTTTATTTTATCGCTAAGCACAGATTTTTTAGCTAATTTTTTTACTTTTTTATTAATCTTAAATCCATGATTGTTATTTACCCTTGGGCCAAAAATACAACCTCCACCCCTAAATAAAGGCGATTTTATACTTCCTGCCCTTGCTGTACCTGTACCTTTCTGTTTTTTTATCTTTTTTGTTGATCCTTTAATTTCATTACGCTCTTTAGCTTTATGTGTACCCTGTCTTTTGTTGGCTAAAATTAATTTTACATCTAAATATACAGCATGTTCATGAGGTGCTATGACAAAAATTTGGTCAGAAAGTACTGCTTTTTTTTGCGTAGACTCTCCAGATATTTTAAATACTTCTAGTTCCATAGTTATTTTTTTAGAATAATATATGCATTTTTTGGCCCAGGTACTGCACCCTTTAACAAAAGCATATGCTCTGATGGTATCATTTTAATAATTTTTAAATTAGTAATTACTACTCTCTTATTACCTGTTTGACCTGCCATACGCATATTTTTAAATACACGAGCAGGATAGGAACAACCACCAATAGAACCAGGTGCACGCTCTCGATTGTGTTGACCGTGTGTCTGACCTCCTACACCACTAAACCCATGTCTTTTGACTACTCCCTGGAAGCCTTTACCTTTAGAAAACCCTATGGCATCTACATATTCTCCTTCTTCAAAAATATCTTGGGCAGATATACTTTTTCCTAAGCTGGGTGATGAATAACCAAAATCTCTGAATTCAACAATTTTAGCCTGCGGTACTACATTAGCTTTTTTAAAGTGACCCAATAAGGGCTTAGTAGTAAGTTTTGTTTTTTTTTCTTGATATCCTAACTGTACAGCATTATATCCATCTGATGTTTCTGTTTTTATTTGTGTAATTACGTTAGGAGATATGGACACTACTGTACATGGAAGCTGCTTTTTATCTTCATCATATACAGTGGTCATACCTATTTTTTTTCCTATAATGCCAGTCATTTTAAAATATTAAAGCATAAATTTATAAAATTATTTTCATTTACACAAGCATAATGGCTAATACTATTACATAACGTTAAGGGCTTGTAGCCCTACCAGTGTATTTTTTTCGATATATTTCAACATTGCCCCCCCCCCAGTAGAGAGATGGGATAGCGTATCTTCTAGACCTAATTTTCGAAAAATAGCACCTGTTTCTCCTCCTCCTACAAGGCTTAGCACACCATACTGTAAAGCATGTTCAGCCATTTTTTTTACTAGAGCTTGTGTACCCAAGCTAAATTCAGGTATTTCACACACACCCATAGGTCCATTCCATAATATAGTTTGTGCTTTACATATTGTTTCTTGAAAAGCTTTTATGGCATGCATACCTATATCTACACCTATCCATTCTTCAGGTATTTTATAGCTAGATACTAAGGTTGTTTTTGCATTCATAGCAATTTTATTGGCTACTATTGAATCGGATGGTAAGGTAATAGATACTCCACGTGCTTTGGCTTTGTACAAAAAATTTTTTGCATCGTTAATATAACCTTTTTCAACAAGAGATGCACCAGTATAACCACCTGAAGCATGTATAAAGGTATAAGCCATAGCTCCACCTATGACAATATAGTCAACAAAGTCTAATAGAGCTTCCAACAATATTAGTTTATCAGACACTTTAGCACCCCCTATTAATGCGGATACAGGTGAGGTATTGTAATTCAAAAATCTTTGAATATTTTTTACTTCTTTTTCTACTAAATAACCTACCATTTTTACATCAAAATATTTGGGTACTAATGTTATGGAACTATCATTACGATGTAATACACCAAAGGCCTCATTAACATATATATCACCTAATGCAGCTAGAGATTGGGCAAATTCTACATCTCTTTTTTGTTCTCCAGAATAAAATCGGAGATTTTCTAGCAACAATATTTCTCCAGGATTAAGCCTTGCTACTTGGGCTTCTGTAATAGAACCAATACAGTCTCGGGCAAATAATATTTCTGTTCCTAAAATTTTTTTTAGGGTAGGAAGTATATGCCTTAGAGAATAGCGAGAAACATAACATCCTCCAGGCCTACCTAAATGTGACATTAATATTATAGAACCTCTATCTTGAAGTATTTTTTCTACAGTAGGCTTAATAGCTTCTATACGATGCGTATCAGCTACTTGAAGATTATGATTTAAGGGTACATTAAGATCAGCTCTTAACAATACCCTTTTTTTTTTAAAATTATAGTCATGTATTTTTAGCATAATATTTTTTGTAATTTTTTTTATACAAAAGTAGTACGATTATTACTAAAAATAAATTTGTTAAATTTTTTACTAAAAAAAAATTATAGCACCGTAAATCATTAAAAAACTTGCTTAACATTTAGCTAGCTTGCATTTGGTCAAATACTTTTAACCCCAAAATATTATAAAAGTCTATTTTAGCATTATTTTTTTTCATAAAAAAAGACATAGCCATTTTTTCCTATATCTTCTTTTACATCATCATCTGAAACCTGTGTCACTGTTGAGTCATTACAAAGATACCACTGGCTACCTTTTTTTACATAGGCTACATAATGACCTGAATTGTAAGTAGATCCATAATGTACAATTACAGATTTTAATTCAAATAAAAGAGATTTTAAACTAGAACCCTCAAAGCATTCTTTAGAAATACCAAACTTATAAGGAATGGCAATATTACATTGATCTTTTTTTCCATATATATCTCCTCTATTAATTTGAATAGGCAATAAATTTTTACAAGATACTAGTTTTGTTATGATATCAATAGGAGAACTTCCTGAAATAATTCTTTCATATTTTTTTGTATATAATTCCTTTACCATCCCTCCCAGATCTCGAGAGCTTAGTGCAGCTAAATTTAGTCGTATTTTATCACAACCTACTTTGTTATTTTTCCCTAACAAGAAACTTTTCTTATCATATTTTTCTTCTCTTATTTCTATTCTATTATTAAAATTAAATACCTGACATAGTTTCATTAAAAATTCATCACTGTCTTGCTGTGATGAACCTTCAAAGATTTTAAATAATTTTATACTTGTACATGCATCCTTAAATGATTGTACATCTTCTTTTTCTATTTTTTCATTTTTGCTTATTTTTTCTATTAATATTTTTCCTTTTTCTGATATATCCTTATTATCTTCTGAAGGATTCACAAACATATTTCTATAATCTTTATGATTAGCTATACACTGCATAGCAGATGCTAGATAGCATGTATTGCCTATATTTGGAATACCAGAAGGAGGGCTTTGTTCAAAAACAGTTTTTCTTTTTGTATTAGACTTACTACATCCAAAAGAATTCACTATCATAAGACTTATAATGCCTAAAAAAAATATTTTTTGTATTTTATACATTGAATTTATTTTTGAAAATAAAAAAAATAAGATAACATAATATTAATATAAACGCAAATCGTACATGTCTTTATGTCTATATGATTCTTTTTCAAGAGAGAAAAAAAATTTTGATCCTATTCATCCTCCATATGTAAGCATGTATTTATGTGGACCTACTGTATATGGCCCTGCACATTTAGGACATGCTAGAAGTGCTATTACTTTTGATATTATTTTCCGTTATCTAAAACACTTAAAATATGATGTAAAATATATAAGAAATATAACTGATGTAGGCCATTTAGAAAGAGATAGTGATGAGGGTAAAGATAAAATAATACTTGCTGCTCAAAAAAATGCTCAAGAACCTATGGCTTTAGCCCAATATTTTACCCACAGCTACCAGGAAGATATGGCTAAGCTTAATGTATTACCCCCTACCATAGAACCACAAGCCAGTGGTCATATTATAGAACAAATTGATACAATACAAAATATAATCCAAAATGGATATGGGTATATCAAAAATGGATCTGTATATTTTGATGTATTAAAGTATCATAAAAAATTTTTTTATGGAAAACTATCTGGAAGGGTATTAGAAGATTTACTACAAACAACACGTACATTAAACAAGCAGAAAGAAAAAAAATATGCCTATGATTTTGCTTTATGGAAAAAAGCACCTCAAAAGCACATCATGCAATGGTCTTCTCCGTGGGGAAAGGGATATCCAGGATGGCATGTAGAATGTACAGCTATGAGCAAAAAATATTTAGGAAAACAATTCGATATTCATGGTGGGGGTATGGATCTTTTATTTCCTCATCATGAATGTGAAATAGCCCAATCTATGTGTACAGAGAATATAATACCTGCAAAGTATTGGATTCATAATAATATGATTATGGTAGATAAAAAAAAAATGAGCAAATCTTTAAATAATTATTATACTATTAAAGATCTTATTAATACTGCATTAACACCTATGGCTATTCGTATGTTTATTTTACAAGCACATTATAGAAGCACACTTAATTTCTCTTTAACTGCTTTACAAGCATCCCAAAAAGCGTATTACAAATTATATAATGGATACCAGTATCTTCAAAAGATAAAACAAACAATGCATAGGGTAGAACAAGCAACAACGGAAAACCAGACTGCACTAGCTGATAAAGTAAAGGATTTAAGCCAAAAATGTGCAAAAGCTATGAATGATGATTTGAATACACCTCAAGTAATTGCTTACTTATTTGAATTATTAAAAATTATAAATGATATAAAAAATCAAAAAATAGCATTAAGTGATGTACAGGAACATGTTATAAAAGAATTATATACAACATATTGTACTTACCTAAAAAATATTCTAGGATTATATACACAGAAATCTGCTAAGCAAATAGAGAATTTAATGCCTGTAATATTATCTTGCTACCAAGAGGCAAAAAAAAACAAAAACTATGCTTTGGTTAATAGGCTAAGAGAAAAATTCAAGCATCACCATATTGCATTTAACGATGCTAAAAATACTTTAGATTGGTTTTATATAGGCTAATTTTGCTAAAAAATAAACATATTTTTGATTATTGTCAATAAACATAATTATTTTTTTATCAACCACCATATAAACACCTTATCTTTTTTTGTGTTTCAAACCATACTGAATAATTTTATCAAGAAATTCATAAGGCTTATAACCCTGTAAAGCACACTGATGAAATATACACGTAGCAGGTGTAAGGGCAGGTAAAGTATTTACTTCTATAATAAAAATATCTACATCTTCTGCTGTATTTATTTTTACAAAAGCATCTATACGGGCATACCCTTGTATGTTAAGTATCTGAGCTACTCTTTTAAATGTTTGCTGCACTTGCACTTGTATCTTTTTATTAATAGTTTTATTTGTATGAAAACGAGCCGGAGTAATATTTTGTCCTTCTCCTGCTAAAAACTTTTCTTCTAAAGAAAGAATAGTATGGTTAGCCAAAGTTTCTGAAGGAGGTAATATTTCATATGTTATACTTTTTTTGTCATCCGTTTTTATAGGGGTTAATAACCCACCAGTTATTTCTAGCAAATTTTGAGCTTTTCCTTTTGTAATCATTTCTTCTATTAAAATGCTTTTTTTACAAGGTAAATACGTATTTTCTGGCATGTGAAGTATTGACCTATAGGTTTTAGCATCTATTTTTGGAAGCTCAAAGGTAGATTTTATATAAGTAATTAACTGTTCTTGTGTATTAATACATATTACACCTGCACTGCACCCCTCATCAATAGGTTTTACAATGTATGGATAAGAAAATTTTTTTTCAATTTTTGATATACATTTTTGTCCATCTTTTTTCCATTGTTTTTTTTCTATACATAGCTGTTCTGCCACTTTTATACCTTGAGTTTTTAATAGCTGATTAGTTTTATACTTATCCATACATATAAAAGAAGTTGCTTGATCAGATCCATTATAAGGTATATTTTCTTTAGATAATATTTGCTGTATAGTACCATCTTCACCTGGCCTGCCATGCAAAGCAATAAACATAAACTGTACCCAATATTTCAATTGTTTATAAGTAATTCTTTGAGGCCGTTCTATAAAGTGGGCTGTATACTTTTGTGTAATACTTTTGGCTTCTTGCTGTATTGCTGATAATATACTTTTTTCACTATTTTTTTGATTTTGTGCTTGTACTTGCTGGTGTATATCATCTGCATGATCTTTGAGTAGTAAATGTATAGGGAGTATAAAAAGCTGATGCTCTTTTTCAGATCCTGATAATAATATAGGTATAGGAATATATTTTGTAGAAGAAGCTAATTTCTGATATACATTACGTCCACTTTCTAGCGAAATGTGCTTTTCAGCAGAAAATCCCCCTATTAATATACCTACTTTTATTTTTTTTATATCATCTGTTTGACTGCACTGTATATGACTATCAATTCTTTTTATAAGTTGAGGAATCTTCTTTTGATAAATATACTCTTTTTTTCTTGTTTTTAGTGAATTATAAATAATTAAGTTAAGAAATGCTGTAGGGTTTAAGCCAATATGTGCCGCTTGATGAAATAAAAATGAAGAAGGCATCATACCTGATGTAGTATTAGGATCTATAAGGTATATACACTTATTATCAGTTACTATACCATCTATTCTTGCCCATACATTAAAGTGTAAAGTACGGAATAATGACACGCATATTTCTCGTATATTTTGTATAGTAGTATAGTCTATGCGCATAGGTGTTTGCTTACGGACTAACCCAGGCATATACTTTGCACGATAGTCAAAAAAAATATTTTCCTGTATAATTTCAGTAGGAGGAAGGGCTATAGGATACCCCTTATTATCTGTAATAACTATACAAGAAAATTCTCTACCAGCTAAATAAGTTTCACACAATACTTCACTTTCTTTATAAATACTTTTTAATATAATAGGATCCTGGTTATGATTACAATAATAGTTAAGATAAACGATGAGTTCTTCAGGATGATAAATAATTTTTTTTTGTGTATATACCGGGAAACCTATACTTTTTCTAGGATCTAATAAGGATTGAACCCATTCTTTTTTTTCATCTTCAGTATATTCTTGCCAGACTAAAGGTTTCAGTTTATAGTAAAAAAAACTTTTTTCTACTGCTTGTATAAAAGTATTCAAACATCTTGTATGTATAACCGATATACCAATAGATGACCCTTGTGTGTTACTTTTTACAATAAATGGTAAACCTATTTTTTCTATAATATCAGACAAAAGCTGCTGATAATCAGAAGTAGTATGCCATTCTTCTTCATATAGAAACCACTTTTTAGTTACACAAAAATGGTTTTTTTTCATCCATTCATTTTGTATTTTTTTGTTGATACCTAATGAAGATCCCAAAATACCAACACCTGTGTAGGGAATCTGATACCATTCTAACATGGCCTGTATTGTACCATCTTCCCCATACTTACCATGCAGCACTAAAAAGGCAGTATCAAAGTAGCTGGAAAACTGTTCTGGTGTAATTTTTTTACCTACTTTTTTTATAATAGCTTCTATATTAACGTATTGAGAGTTTAATGCATTAACATATACAGAATATTTTTCCTTTTCTGTTGGTGTTGGATAAAAATCACGGATAGTGCCTTGGTATAAATACTGCCAATGGAGTAAAATAAAGTTACCTATACTGTCTATAAATATAGGTATAGGTTCAAAAATATTTTTATCTAAATTATCATATACTGTTCTACCTCCTGCAAAAGAAATTTCTTTTTCTCTTGATCTTCCTCCAAGAAATATGCCTACTTTAATTTTCTTTTTGTACAAGATGTGTATCTTTTATGTATTAAAGTTAGTTCCTATACCTATTTCTAGATATAGTGCAGGTTGCTTTAGGTATATAGCAAAATTTTTTTCTATAGTATCTACATATGATTTCCACTCTAAAGTTAAGCAGGAAAATACCTTATTATTTTTTTTGATTTTTTTTTCCGTACGAAGCCCAAGGCTATAGCATAGTGTTTGGCGAATATTTTTACCTTTCCATAATCTATGGGGTATACTACCCAAATCTTGACATAAACCTAATTTTTTTTCTACTATCCAGTTGTATTTTTCTGTTTGCTTATACTTGTATGCTATTAATACAAAGTATTTTATATTGAAGAAATACTTTTTTCCTACCGTAGTGTATACTTTAAAATCTTTTTCATTATCTATTAATTTAAGTTTGTTAATCCAATTTATTACTCCTGTTATACCCCCTCCTAATCTAAGTTTAGTATATAGATTACCATAGGCAATTATACTTATAGGCACACTAAATCCTATCCCATGCAATGTAGGAGAATGCATTTTTTTTATATTTTTTTTTCTATTTATTTTAATATATCTTTTATCTAATTTTTTTAATAAACTTTCGAACCAGTCTATTTTATATATATTTCTTACTTTAGATTGTATGTAAAAAATATTTTCATCTTCACGTTGTATGAGTTGAGCATCTTTAATATGATTACGATAGTATGTAAACCCAGGAGCTAAAGATATATCTAAAGATATTTTATTAAGCATTAAATATCCATTATATTTTGTATCAGAATATCCATAAACTGGTATATCTTTTTTCAGCCATTTATTTTTATCAGCATTATACGTCCAAAAATTTTCATAGAGTATTTTATCTTCATCATGTGGTATATTTTTTTTTTCTTTTTCTATAATTTCTATGGTATTAAAACTTTCCACTGAAGACCATTGTTTTGTTTCTGGGTCATAAGAATAATTTTTTTTTATTGTATCAAAATACAACTGATCTTGATTTTTTTCTTTTTTTTTCTTAGCCTGTGTTAGGTGAAAAAAAAATATAATAAAAAAAATAAGATAGTATTTTTTACTAGCTTTAAAATGCATTAAATTATAAAATTATAGTTTATTTAATGATAAACTTACACTTTAACTTGTAAAAAAAGTTTATCAATCCACTGAAAAACTCTGTCCACAACCACATGTATTTTTAGCATTAGGATTATCAAAAAAAAAACCTCTTTCATGCTGGGGAGAATAGTTTAGACGTACATTTTGAAGATAGGGGATATGTTTTTTGTTGATAATAATACTTAATGCTTCTGACTGAATACTCGTATCGTTTTCTGTCTTATTTTTGTCGAATTTTATCGCATATTTCATACCTTCACAACCCCCTTCTTCTAGATCTATTCTTACATAGTATTCATTGGTAAGTTGATTTTTTTTTTTTTCTTCTATAAGTTTTTCTTTGGCTTGTGGTGTAATATAAAGCATATTATTTGATTTTTATTAAAATTGTTATGTATTTTCACATATTCTACAAATATAAGGCTTTGTTCTAACAAATAGCATTTTTAAAATGCCTATTTAAGGTAATAGTTGCTACATTATACTAAATTTAAAAAACATATTTTAAAATATGTTTTATTAGAGCATATATAGTTTTATAATATTAAATACCCTATAAAAAAATGCTTCCATAGTGTTTTATCTGGTTTTGTCAAAATTGTCTAGGTATAGCATAAAATTCATTTATCAAAACTTTAAAAAAAAAATTTAATATAATCTTCTTTTATTCTGCCATCTTATTAATGCTAAAAATAAACCTGCACCTAAAAATATACATAATAAAGCACTCCCAAAATGGGCAGACTTTCCAGTAATTTTTTCATAGTGCCAAGGATAATAGTTTTTGTAAATATTCTCTATACATATTTGCCAAGGCCATAATTTACCCAAAGATCCTAGCATAAAACCAACTAAAACAGATAAAATAGTACTACTATAATAACGGAGAAGCCATTGAATTATCCGTACAAATAAAAATAGGCCTAAAAAACATCCTAAAACAAAAAAACCTAAAATATCAAACTGCAAATTAGAGAGAGCTTGTAGAAGCAAGGTATATTTATTAAAAAAGATAAGCACTAAACTACCTGAAATACCAGGTAGAATCATAGCACATATAGCTAACATACCTGTAAGCAATATCCACAGATAACCATTAGGTATAGCCCAAGCATCCATTTGAATAAAATAATAAGTACCTGTACAAGAAATAAAAAGATAGCAATATGTATATAAACTTTTTTTCTCTATAGTAGAGAAAAAATATAGGGCAGAAGCAATTATAAGACCTTCAAAAAAACTGTATAGAAAAATAGGAAATAGGCTCATCAAAAGCAGCATAGAAGAAGAAAAGCAAAAAATGCTAGTTATGATACCTCCAAACACAGCACATAAAAAATTGCCATGGATAGTTTGCCAAAAACGTGTCCATTCACCAGCAAAACATAGTTGCAAAGATTTTCTGTTAATAGCAGCAATAGCTGCAAAAAGAGGCCTATAAATACCCAAAATAAAAGCAATAGTGCCTCCAGAAACACCTGGTATTAGATCTGCCAATCCAACAAACATACCTTTAATAAAATAGGCACCGTATGTTTTTATGTAATGCAAAATATATAGTAAAAAAATTAGCTATGCTATAGACATAATTTCTAACTCTAGTTCTCCTAAAGGAACTTTTATCTTTCCTATTTCACCTACCTTTTTTCCTAATATACCCCTTGCTATTGGAGATTTTATGGAAATTTTTCCCTGCTCCAGATCAGCTTCTTCTTCAGCAACTATGGTATAAATATGTATAGTATTATACTGTATATTTTTAACTTTTACTTTGGTAAAAAGTGATACTTGAGAAGTATCTATTTGACTTTTTTGAAGTATCCGAGCATTTTGTATAATTTTTTCCAGCTTAGCAATCTTTAATTCTAATAGTCCTTGCTCATGCTTTGCAGCATCATATTCTGCATTTTCACTCAAATCTCCCTTAGACCTTGCTTCAGCTATTTGTTGAGCAATAAATTTTCTGCCTTGTGTTTTTAGTTCTTCTAATTCTTGCTGAATTTTAAAAAAACCTTCTGGAGTATAATATGATATATTAGACATAACATTTTATTTTTTGGTTAACTGCCTATCAGAAGTAATAAAAAGCTGGAGACAAGAATCCAAAACTTCCAACTGTGGAGCATAGGAATAATGATAAAACCAAAATGCATGCCCAAAACCAGAAGAAAGAGCAATATAGCAATAACCTTTAATAACAGTTTTGTTTGACGACTCATTATGTTAAAAATAACTAAAAAAATATTTTTATTAATCCGTAACCTACTATTACTGAACATGTTGTGGCTACTATTCCAGGCAACATAAAGCTATGATTTAAAATGTATTTCCCTATACGTGTTGACCCTGTAGTATCAAAATTAATAGCAGCCAATATAGTAGGATGGTTAGGCACAAAAAATAATCCATTAGCAGCAGGAAACATGGCAATAAGCAAAGGTGGTGGCAAACCTATGCTTATACCTAAAGGCATGAGCGTACATGTAGCAGCACCTTGACTTAACATAATGATAGAAAGAGCAAACAAATAAAGACTAAACTGCCAAGGATGCGCTACAATACTTTCTTGCACTGTAGCCATAATAAGTGTTTCATTAGACTTGAAAAAAGTATTGCCTAACCAGGATATGCCAAAAATAGCAATAATAGCTTGCATACCAGCCAAAAACACCTTTCCTTTAGCTATAGAAGTAGTATTTACTTTACATACTAAAGCAATTATACTTGCAGTAGCAAGCATAATAATTTCTATAATTGTAGCCATCCGCATGGTTATGTATTGATTCTGTATATACCATATTGGTCTATACTGCTTAAAAGCACCATAAAAAATAATGGTCAGTATACCTGTAAGAAATATACCTACAGCTATTTTGGTTTTAGGGGTCAACAAAATATTAGGAGAAAAGGCTATTTTTTTTTTATCCTCATAAACTATATTTTTTTTTTTGCTGACAACAAAGGCAGCTATCATAGACCCAGATAAAGTGGCAGGAACACAAATTTTTAAGATATCTATAAGCGATACCCCTAATGGAGAAAGTAAACCTATTACTATTACTGTAGCAGCAGAAATAGGACTTGCTGTAATAGCTTGTTGAGAAGCTGTAACTGCTGCAGAAAGCGGTTTTTGGGGTGTTATACCTGTTTCTTTAGCTAACTGGGCAATTACAGGAAGTATAGCATAACAAATATGTGATGTTCCTGTACAAAAAGTAAAGATATAAGCAATTATAGGTGATAGGTATGTAATTTTTTCTGGATGTTTTCTCAAAATCTTTTCTGCTATATAAACCAAATAATTCAGTCCACCTGAAAGCTCAAAAATACTAGAGGCTACTACTACCGTAGTAATAATAAGTAGTACATCTATAGGAGGATTTATAGGTTGCTTATTAAAAATAAAAACTAATATAGCTAAACCTAGGCCCCCCATAATGCCTAAACCTATGCCTTTAAGACGAGCACCTATAAATATAGATAGCAATACAACAGCAGTTTCAAAAAAAAACATAATTTTTTATTACTTTGATGTTTTATTTACTATTACAAAACATTCTATACTATCACCTATTTTAATGTCATTAAAATTTTTAATGCTTATACCACACTCTTGTCCTTTTTTCACTTCTTTAGCATCTTCTTGAAAGTGTTTTAACTGGTATATACTTCCAGTATGAACAACGACCCCATTTCTAATTAATCTGATAGCATTATTTTTTTGGATAACACCATCATCTATTACAGATCCTGCTATAGTACCTATTTTTGATATTTTAAATAATGTTTTTATAGTGGCATGTCCTAGTATTTTTTCTTTCTCTTTTGGAGCAAGCATCCCCTTAAGTGCTTTTTTTATTTCTTCAATAGCATCATAAATAACAGTATATAAATTAATTTCTATCCCTTCTTTGGCAGCTAATTTTCTTGTCTGTGGTGTAGGCCGTACTTGGAATCCAATAATCATTGCATTAGAAGATGCTGCTAAAAGAACATCAGATTCTGATATCTGACCTATGGCTTGATGTATAATGTTAATTTTAATTGTTACAGTAGATAATTTTTGTAGTGCATCGGCCAATGCCTGTATAGATCCATCTACATCACCTTTAATGATAATATTAATTTCTTGGCTATGATCCATAGAAAGTTTCTGGTTGATCTCATTAAGGGTAATTCTCTTTTTGGTTTGTATATACTGTTCTCTATGGACAATAGCTTTATGTGAAGCTATTTCTCTTGCTTCTTTTTCTGATTCCATTACTAAAAAAGTGTCACCAGCTTGTGGTGCACCATTAAGTCCTAATATTTGTACTGGTGTAGCAGGAGGTATAGACTTTAATTTTTTTCCTCTATGGTTAAACATAGCTTTTACTTTTCCATACTTCATTCCTGTTAAAATAATATCTCCTACACGCAAAGTACCTTTCTGATTAATTAGTGTAGCTACATATCCTCTACCCTTGTCTAGTGATGCTTCTAACACTGTACCCTGTGCTTTTCTGTTAGCATTGGCTTTAAGCTCTAGCATTTCTGCTTCTAATAATATTTTTTCTAACAATTCATCTACACCTTCTCCACTTTTGGCAGAAATATTTTGACTTTGTATTTTTCCTCCCCAGCTTTCTACTAAAACATCTACTTTAGAGAGTTCCTCTTTTATTTTTTCTATATTAGCTTGTGGCTTATCTATTTTATTGATAGCAATAATAATAGGTACTCCTGCAGCTTTGGCATGGTTAATAGCCTCTTGGGTTTGAGGCATAACACCATCATCTGCAGCAACAATTACAACAACAATATCTGTAATTTTAGCACCACGCGCCCGCATAGCTGTAAAAGCTTCATGCCCTGGAGTATCTAAAAATACAACTCTTTTGTTATTTTTTGTCTCTACATCATACGCACCTATGTGCTGTGTTATACTACCTGCTTCTTGTTGTGTAACCTGTGTGCTACGAATATAGTCTAACAAAGAGGTCTTACCATGATCTACATGTCCCATAATAGTAACAATAGGAGCTCGCTCGGTTTGAAGTGCTTCATTTTCTTGAATTTCCTGTTCTTCTTGCTCTTCTAAGGTAGTAAATACTACGCTATAGCCAAATTCTTCTGCTAAAATCCCTATAGTTTCCTGATCTAACCTTTGATTAATAGAAGTAACTACCCCTAAGGAAATACAAGCAGAAAGGAGCTGGTTAGTAGGTATATTCATAAGTATAGCTAAATCATTTACAGATATGAATTCAGATATTTTGAGCACTTTTTTTTCTTTTTCTGCTTGTATTTTCTTTTTTTGAAGATTTTGAGCAAAAATTTCTCTTTTTTCTTTTCTGTATTTTACTACATTTTTTTCTGCCTGTTTTTCTTTAGTAATTTTCGCTAATGTTTTTCTAATTTTAGCTTGTATCTCTTTTTGAGAAATGTCTACAGGTTGTTTTTTTACTAAACTCCTATGCTTTTTTATTACCTTAACCTTATTTTTCACCTTCTTTTTTGCTGTAACCTTACTGGTATTTTTAAGATGATCTGAAGCCGTAACCTGTTTAAATTTTTTAGCTGACTTTGGCAATGGTATATCCATTTTACCTACAATTTTGAGCCCTGTTGTAGAAACCTGACCTTGTAGATCTATTTTATTTTTATTTATTGATGTTGATGTCGTCTTTTTTTTCTCTATATCTATTTTTCCAAAACATTTAAAGGTAGATTGCAGTTTGGGTAATTCTATTTTATCTTTTTTTTTCACAGTATTCTTTTCTACTAGTATTTGTGTATTTTTTTCTTCTATTTTTTTAGTTACTATTTTTTTCTCTATTGTGATAGTTGAGGCTTTCTTTTTTTCTTGTATGGATTGTGCAAATTCTTTGCTTAACTGCTCATACTGTGTCTTAGTAATTTTAGCATTTACTTTATGCTCTATAGTAAATCCTTTTCTAACAAGAAAGTCTACTATTGTTTGTGTGCCTACATTAAGTTGACGGGCTACCTGGCCTAGCCTCATGCTTTTATGTGTTTTTTCGGCCATATATATATTTAAATGTATTTTTGAAGAATATTTTATGCAAAAGATATATGCTTTTAAACAAACTCTTGGCTTAGAATTTGATATATATCTTTTATAGTTTGTTTTTCTAAATCTAATTTTTGTTCTAATTTTTCTTTTGTTGTGTTCAAGATACTTTTTGCTGTACAAAACCCTACTTTTTTAAGCTCTTCTATAATCCATTCATCTATTTCATGCGCAAAGTCATCTATATGAATATCTTGTTCATTATCATTAAGTTCTTTATATACATCTATGGCCTTACCTATTAAGTCGCTAGCTAGCCTAATATTTTGTCCATTTTTACCTACAGCAAGAGATACTTGATCAGGAAGTAGGTATACAGCTATTCTATCATTTTCTAGATACTGCATTTTGCTAATTTTTGCAGGACTAAGTGTACGTGCTAAAAACAACTCAGCATTGTCTGTATCATGAATTACATCTATACTTTCATTACGAAGTTCTCTTACTATATTATGTATACGTGACCCTTTCATACCTATACAGGCTCCCACAGGATCAATAAGATCATCAAAAGATGATACTACAATTTTAGCTCTTTGCCCTGGTTGTCTTACTGCTTTTTTTATTTGAATAATACCATCAGATATTTCTGGAATTTCTTGCTCGAAAAGTTGTACTAGAAACTCTGGTGAAGTACGAGAAATAATGATGTAGAGATGATTATTTTTAAATTCCACACGTTTTACTACTGCTTTTATTTCTTGTCCTTTTTTGTATCGATCTTTTTCTATTTGTTCTGTTTTAGGCAAGATTAATTCTTGTTTTTCATTATCTACAACAATAATTTCATTGCGTAAAACCTGTAGAACTTCTCCTGTAATAATTTTTCCTACCAGCAGACTATATTTTTGATAGCTCCGAGTTATCTTAAAATGATTTATTTTCTTTACAATAAGTTGTTTCGCAAAATTGATTGTAGCACGACCAAAAGAAGAAATTTGAATTTCTTGTGCCATTTCTTCGCCTATTTCAAAATCTTTTTCTACCTTTTGTGCTTCAGATAATGATATGGTATGTGGAGTCTGAGGTTCTTCATCTTTTACTATAGTTTTGAATTGCCATATTTGCAAGTCACCTTTTTCAATATTAATTATAATATCAAATTTATCATTGCTACCATATTTTTTTAATATCATTGTTTTAAATACATCTTCTAATATTTTTATGAAGGTAGGATTATCAATATGGTATGCTTGCGTAAATGTTGCGAAGAGCTCTTTTAAAGATTCTTTGTTCATTAGAGATAGATAATTTAGATGTATTTAAAAATTTCAGTTATGTGTTTAGTATAAATTATATTTTACTTCCTTAAAAGTAGGAAGTTGCTAAGCATTTTACAAATGTATAAAATACAAATTTTAATACCAACATTGGGTATTCTTTTATGCTTATTTAGTGTGGAAAATCTTGGAGAAAAATTAAAGGATAAAACCTATTACATAAAAAAATTTTTATTAGGTTTTTTATAGTAGTGTTTTAACTATTTTTAACTATTTAAACTAATCAATAATGAAAAAATTTATATTTTACCTTACCGTTGTATCCTTTGTAGCATGTAAACGTTATAATCAAGTTATAAAAACACAAGAAAAATATGTAAAATTAATGATGGATCCTCCAACAACAAATAAAATAGATCAAAAAAAAATACAAATGATTCAAGTAAGTCTTCCAAACATGAGGATAAGGAAGATACATTACGTGGATGGTTGAAGACAGAGGATATTTCTAAAGAATTTAAACTACCTAAAAAGATTGATTTTGACAAAAAAAATTTGACCATTTCAAGATTATGGAATTGAAACCATATGATGCATCATTTAATTATAAACAGTTCAAAAATCTAGAAAAGGATGTAAGGACTCAAGGAAAAAAAACTAGCCAATGGTTCACTGAAAGAAGTCTTGCTAAAAAAAACAACCAAAAGAAACCCCCGAAGAGCCATTAATGGATGAAGAAACTAGCTAACTTAGGAGGAGGTATAGGAGGAGGTGTACTAGGTTTATAAGACGGGTGGTTATGTAGCTGAAAAATGCTTAGGTAAAGACTATAAATTTTATGGACGTTAGGTGCATTAGGAGGTGCATACGGTGGTAGTCAACTCGGTGAATGGTATTATAGTGATGAAGGGAGGTGATTCAGATAAACCATCTCAAAGGAGATACCAAAAAATAACAATAAAAGATGCAAATGGTAATGATGTATACTTAACAGTAAAATATTTAGAAAATAAAAATTAAGATTAAATCTTATCAAATTCCTCTCTAAAGTCTTTTATACATACCGTAAGAGATCAAAAATATATTTTATTCTTGATCTCTTAGTTTTCTTCTATAAAGAAGAAGTAGCCAATAAATATAATACAGCCATTCTTATGGCAACACCGTGACGTACTTGGGTTAAAATGGCAGGACTATTTTCTACTACATAGTCTGTAATTTCTACATTAGGATTAATAGGACCAGGATGCATTATCCATATTTTTTTTTTACGAGACTTGACCAAAGCCTTATTAAGACCAAAATAAAGTTGATATTCTCTTAACGACGGCAGAGCGCTATCTTTTTCTTTTTGTCTTTCTTTCTGTATACGCAATACATAAGCCACATCGCACCAGTCTACTGCTTCTTGTATGTTAGCAGCTACCTTTACACCTAAATGATGAATATGTGAAGGAAGAAGAGTATTAGGGCTACAAACCATTACTTTAGCCCCTAGTTTTTGCAATAAAAAAATGTTAGATAATGCTACACGTGAATGCACAATATCTCCAAGTATAGCAATATGTTTATAATACAAATTGCCCAAATAACTATGCATAGTGTAAGCATCTTGTAATGCTTGTGTAGGATGTTCATGCGTACCATCTCCAGCATTAATAATATGTGCATCTACATGTTGTGATAACAAATATGCTGCACCAGGATCAGCATGCCTTAGCACCACCATTTGTACTTGCATAGCTACAATATTTTTTACTGTATCTAATAATGTTTCGCCCTTTTTTAGGGAACTACTCTGTGCAGCAAAATTAAGTATTTTCATACCTAAATTTTTCTCTGCTACTTCAAAGGCCAGTTTTGTTCGTGTGGAATTTTCAAAAAAAATATTAGCAATAGTAATATGTTGTAGTTTTTGAAGTAAAGTATTACAAGGCTCTTGACGAATTTTTGTAGTAAGGTCAAAAATTTTATGTATATCAGCTAGAGAAAGAGATTGTATACTTAATAAGTGAGCAATATCTAAACAAGACATAAATTAAAAAAAGTATCCAATACAGCTAACAGCTAATTATCTAGTTATTTTTAAACACATAATACCCCCACAATACAAAAAAATTTAAATATTTTAACACTGTGCTCTCAAGTCTAGAATATCTTTCCGTGATAAACCTGTGACACTTTCTATAATTTTTATATCTATACCTTGTTTGAAAAGTGCTTGGGCTATTGCTAATTTCTCTTCTTTTTTACCCTTTTCCATTCCAAGGAATGGACCTTCTTTTTTACCCTTTTCCATTCCAAGGAATAGGCCTTCTTCCCTTCCCTCTTCCCTACCTCTTTCCATCCATTTGGATCTTACCTGTTGAATATATTCCATAAATTGCTTGTGTATTTTAGGAGTTACTTTGAACTCTTTTAGTATTTCATCTATATTCTCTTCTCGAACTACAATATACAAATATATGTTTATTAGAGATATAAAATCATGAGAAATAGGTACTTTTTCTAAGGATTTTACCATGCCTAGTTTTTTGGCTGATTTTATTGCCGATAAATAGTTTTTACTTCCACCACTACAATTTAATAAATATAATATAAGACTTAAGGGTCCATAGGACAAGTATTTTTTAGAAGAAAATGTATTTAGATCTATCAAATGCATGTTTAAGTGTTCAGTTTGAGATAAATCTGGATGTAAAAACTGTTCATAATAATCTGTACTATAGGGATATAAAGTTTTACCATGGTAAAGACAAAAAAACATTACTAAGGGCTATTTTCTTCCTCTATTTTGAGAGTCTTTTTTCCAATTATTTAAGAACAGTGTTTTATATTCTAGCATCCTATTTCTCATAGTAACATCTGGGGTTGATTGGTGTTCTATTATAAAATAAATACTCTGTGGTTTACCTCTAAATGTAGAACTCAAAACCAAGTCACAGTGTCTTTCATTTTGATAGGTAGAGAGAAGGCTATTGTTTTCCTTTTTTAGTGTGCTCAAGTCAACTTCATCTAGTATAGATGGATCTAGCACTGCTTTAAAAAAATATTGGGCTATATCTGGATAGCTAAAGCTATTTTTGAATAGATGATCATGAGGAACCCCTTGCATGAGACCATCAGCATGGGTAAATACAGCCTTTCTGTTAGGTGGATATCTAGTCATTACGAAGTATTTAATGGATAAGACTAAACCGATTTAATATTACATATATCATTGAAACATACATTTTTACTGACTAAAAAAGACAATATTTATACAAAAAATCAATATATGATAAATAAAAAGCAAGTAAATATTAACCTCAGCTTTTTTATAGATAAGAAATAGAAGTACAATTCTCCGCTACTAAATAAGTATCCACAGCATTTTGGATCTCCTTTTTATGTATACTTTGCATTAAGGGAACCTGTTCATTAATGTTATTCATATTTCCTAAAAAATGACCCATAGCTAAAGTATCAGCTACATATAAAATATCTGAATGTGCTAAAGATAATTGCATCTCCATCTTATTTTTTACACTCGACAGCATAGTAGTATCAATTAATGGAGCCTCTTGTAAGAGCAATTTCGCTATCATATTATCTATAATCTCTAATCTATTTTTTTCTTGACTATAGACTTCTATAACAAATAGACTTGTATGAATATAATCTAAAATATATACAACATAACTACTGCAATATTGTTTTTCTTTGATTAATTTTTGATAAAATTTAGAAGACTGATTGTTCAACATAGCTGCATATAATGTTAGACTTATATGTACTCTTTTTTTTATGCCAGGTATAGTATATGCTTTAAATAACCCAGGTTCACCTTTAGCTTTTATCTGTTTATATTTTGCTTTAACTTGAGGTATAACTATATCTTCTATATGTAATTTAGATTGCTGCACATTTTTATTTGCTGGAATAGATTCAAACCATTTTTTGCTTAGCCTTTTAATCTCACTACATTGTACATTACCTGCTACTACTAGTGTAGCCTTTTGAGGAATATAATGATGCGCAAAAAAACTCTTTACATCTTCTAAAGTAATGCTTTCAATATCCATAATGCTCTTGCCAATAGTAGGCCAATGGTATGGATGATTCCCATATGCTAAAGGAAGTAGATGAAGCCATATATCTCCATAAGGCTGATTCAGATAACATTCTTTAAACTCTTCTATTACTACTTTTTTCTGTATGTCAACACTTTGCTGTGTAAGCTTTAACCCAAGCATTCTGTCAGACTCTAGCCAAAACCCTGTTTCTATATTATTAGGTGGTAAGGTACAGTGATAGTGTGTTACATCTTTTGTAGTATAAGCATTATTATCTCCCCCTACACGTTGAAGTGCCTTATCATAACAAAGCACATGCTGTGAAGCACCAAACATTAAATGTTCACAAAGATGGGCTAAACCTGTTTTATTTTGAGGCTCATGAGATGATCCTACATGATACAGTACATTTATTGTAGCCAATGTACTGGATGGATTGACATGGCATATAACGTTTAAACCATTGTTTAACGTCCAATGATCATAATGAATTATCATATAATAATACCTATTTTTTCTTTTACTGAAGAAAGTATTGCTTTAGCTTCAGCTTCTGTAGGAGCTTCTACAATAATACGTAATTTGGACTCTGTATTCGATTTTCTGATGTTTATCCAAGCATCTTCAAAAAAAATTTTTATGCCATCAGTTTTTTCTATAGGATATTGTTGGTATTTTGATTGTAGCTTTTCAAATATTTTTTCCACACTTTGTGTTGCTGTAATCTCTATAGCTAGTTTAATCATATAATATTGTGGTAAAGCTTGTTTTATTGCTGAAATCTTCTTTTTACTTGTGGCAAGATACGAAAGTATAAGGGCTATACCCACCAAAGCATCACGACTATAATGCAGTTTTGGATATATAATACCCCCATTACCTTCTCCTCCAATAATAGCACCTCGTTCTTTCATTTTTTCTATTACATGTGATTCTCCAATAGGAGAAGAAAAATGTTTTGATTTATATTGATTAGACAATTTTTGTAATGATTTTGTAGAAGAAATATTGGATACTGTACAACATCCATAAGGAGAATGCTGTAAAATATAATCTGCTATAGCCACTAAAGTATATTCTTCTCCAAAGGGATAACCATTTTCAGTAATCATGACTAAACGATCTACATCAGGATCTACAACAAAGCCAATATCATACTTTCCTGTTTGCATTATATTGATAAGACTACCAAGGTGAGGTATTAAGGGCTCAGGATTATGAGCAAACTGCCCATCACAAGTATTATTAATATGTTGTATATTTTTCACACCTAGACTATATAAGAGTAGAGGAATAGCAATGCTTCCAGAAGAATTAATGGTATCTATAGCTATAGAAAAATTATGTTTTTTAATTGCTTCTACTTGTACTAAAGATAATGCTTTGATCTTGTTAATATGGTATTGTATAACCTTTTCTGACTGATGTCTTATATACTTTCCTAACTGATTATGTGGCTCAAAACGAGCCTGTAAACTATATCTTTCTTCTTGATATACCTCTTCTGCTTGTACTCGGCTTAAACTCTCTCCTAAAGCATTGAATAGTTTTAGTCCATTCCATTCTATAGGATTATGACTGGCTGTAATCATAATACCTCCTTGAGCACCAATTTTGGGAATATAGTTGGCCAAAGATGGAGTAGTATTACATCCTATATCTACTGTATGAATACCCATACTTTGTAAAGTAGACCCTACAGTTTTACTTATTATACTACCTGAAGCCCTACCATCACGGCCAATAATACAATAAATATGGGTGTTATATTTTTTCTTTAGCCATTGGCCAAAAGCCACAGTAGAAGATATAATATCCCAAGGAGTAAAACCCTCTCCCTGTACTTCTCCTACAATACCCCGTATGCCAGATATTGATTTTATCAAATTCATCTATAATATTTTATGCAGATTCAGTTACAATGTTAATCATTTTTTCAGGCACATAAATTATTTTTACTATTTTTTTTCTTTTAGTCCATTTTTTTACTACTTCATTTTCTAGAACAATTTTTGTTACCTCTGGTTTTTGCAACATAAGCGATATTTTTTTCTTTGTTCTCAGCTTTCCATCAATAGCAATAGGATAGGTATAATAGTCTTCTATAGTGTATTTAGTATCCCAGTGGGGAAAAGAGGCATAGGCTATGGTAGCATCATGGCCTAATTTTTGCCACAATTCCTCTGCTAAATGAGGAGCAAAAGGAGAAAGTAGTATAACTAAAGGTTGTAATACAGCCTTTTTATTACACTGCATTTTTGTAAACTGATTTACAGCAATCATCATAGTACTAATAGCAGTGTTAAACTGATATTTATTAATATCTTGCTCTACTTTTTTTATAGTATAGTGTAAAATTTTTTTCTCTTCAAGAGATGGGTTATTATCAGTTACTTTGTATTGGTTTTTTTCACTGTGAAATAGTTTCCAAAATTTTACCAAAAAACGATAGCTTCCTTCTATACCATGTGTATCCCAAGGCTTAGATTGTTCTATAGGGCCTAAAAACATAGTATATACACGTAAAGTATCGGCACTATATTGAGTTATAATATCATCAGGATTAACAACATTGTATTTTGACTTAGACATCTTTTCTATTTCATTGCCACAAATATATTTTTCATCTTCCAGAATAAATAAAGCGTCTTTATATTGTGGTTGCCATTGTTTAAAACCTTCTAAATCTAAAATATTATTATTTACCAGACGGTTATGTACATAAAGAGCAGTGGTGTTATACTTATCTTTCAAATTATAACTCACAAACTTATTGGTATTTTTTATCCGGTATACAAAATACGATTTTCCCTGTATCATGCCTTGATTGAGGTATTTTTGAAAGGGCTCTTTTGCAGTAACATATCCTAAATCGTACAAAAACTGATGGATAAATCGAGCATATAAAAGATGCCCTGTAGCGTGTTCAGCTCCACCTACATATAGATCTACATTTTCCCAGTATTTTTTTATTTCTCTTGATATACAATCTTCTTTATTTTTAGGATCCATATAGCGGATAAAATACCAACTAGAACCTGCCCACCCGGGCATGGTATGGTATTCTAAAGGATGTCCTTTAAAAGTCCAATCTTTTGCTCTGGCCAAAGGAGGTTTTCCAGAGGAGGTAGGTAAAAATTTTTCTATTGAAGGAAGCTTTAATGGTAACTCTTCAACCGGTAGACTGTAAGGTACATTATCTTTATAATATATTGGGATAGGTTCTCCCCAATATCTTTGTCTACTAAAGACAGGATCACGCAATTTATAGTATATCCTCATTCTTCCCCATTCTTTATTGCGCAGATAACGGGATATACATATGCGTGCATGATAGTGGGACATGCCATTCATGAATTTTGAGTTTACCATTTTTCCATAGCTACTTGTGTGTGGTAAAGGTTCACTGTTATAATACATTGTACGCACAATGGGCAGGTCCATAAGTTGAGCAAAACGGTAGTGTTTGGGATCATGAGCAGGTATTCCCATAATTATGCCTGTAGCAAAATGACCAGAAATATAGTCTGCAATATAGATAGGAATCTCTTCATTCGTCAAGGGATGTATACCATAAGTACCTGTAAATACACCAGAAATATCGTCTACATTTTGTAATCGTTCCCTATCAGATTTATATTGGCATGCTTGTATATAACGCTCTACTTTTTCCTGTTGTTCTGGAGTAGCTATAGAGCTACACAACGGATGTTCTGGGGACATGGCCAAAAAGGTAATACCAAAACAGTATTCTGGGTGTGTGCTAAAGGCAGAAATTTTTTTTTCAGGATGACTGGGCAATAAAAAATCGAATGTTGCCCCCACAGTTTTTCCTATCCAGTTTTTTTGAATTTCTTTTATATACCCTGGCCATTCTAATTCATCTAAACCCATAATTAAACGTTCAGCAAAGCTGGAAAGACGTAAACACCATTGTCTCATTTTTTTTTGTATTACCGGATGATCTCCCCGTTTTGAATACCCATCTTTTACTTCATCATTAGAAAGCACAGTACCAAGGGCAGGACACCAGTTTACCTTAACATCTTCTAAATAAGCCATTCGATATTTATTCAAAATATTTTCTTGCTCATAAGGTTCCATACTACACCATTGAGTAGCTGTAAATATAGGTACATCTACATCATGATCAAGAAAAAGATTACCACTATTTTTAAAATCTTTGAGCAAAGTATATAGTGGTTTAGCTGCCATATCATCAGGGTCAAACCAGCAGTTATAAAGCTGGATAAATATCCATTGTGTCCAAGTATAGAAATCAGGATCTGCAGTAGAAATAGTTCTATTCCAGTCAAAAGAAAAACCTAAATTTTGGAGTTGTATTATATATTTAGCTATATTTTTTTCTGTGGTAATGGATGGGTGCTGACCAGTTTGTATAGCATACTGTTCTGCTGGAAGACCAAAAGCATCAAATCCAATAGGATGTAATACATTATATTGTTTGTGTCGTTTGTAACGTGCTATAATATCAGAAGCAATATACCCTACGGGATGACCTACATGTAGCCCTTCACCAGAAGGATATGGAAACATGTCTAATACATAAAATTTTTCTTTGTCAGAATCTTCATAGCAAGCAAATGTTTCATTTGTTTTCCAATATTTTTGCCATTTTTTTTCTATTTGTTGGAAATAGTTTGGTTGCATGATGAAAAGATTATAATAGCAGATAAATATCTATAATTTAAATTAAATTTTTTACCATTATCGAATAAGGAACTATAAAAATAATAATACACTAATCCAATATTATATTTTTCTAAATGATAAAATATAACAAAAATGGTTAATCTACATATATAAAAATAATAAAATATTTTTATATTCGTATTCTTATTGACAAGAAGGGAGACATATTTTTAACTTAAAACTGATTGACCTTTCTTGTTTATGGTATTTTAATCACAATTGTTCCATTTTTCAATAATATCTACATCATCAAAAAAAAAACGCTCACCCTGTATTTCTTGGTATTTTTCATGTCCTTTACCTGCCACCAAAAGTATATCATCTTGTTGAGCCATGGCACATGCTCTATGTATAGCCTGTTTACGATCTGTACAAGTAATTATACTAGCTATTTGCTTAGATGATAAACCTTTTTGCATATCATCAATAATTTTTTCAGATGATTCATAGCGCGGATTATCTGCAGTAAAAATAACTATAGCGCTATATTTTTGTGCTATGCTGCCCATTATAGGCCTTTTATCTTTATCTCTATTTCCTCCACAGCCTATTACAGTAATTATTCTTTTTTTTTTAACATTAACTTTTGTTAACATTATTAATATATTTTCTAATGCATCTGGTGTATGCGCATAATCTACAAAAGCTTTAAAATTAATATAAGGAGATACTACCTTTTGACATCTTCCAGGTACTGGCAAAAGGGTTGACATAGCCACTAAAATATTATTTTTTTCTTGTAATAATAAATAAGTAGTTGCATAAACTGCTAGTAAATTATATGCATTAAACTTGCCGAGCAAGGGAGTCCATACTTCATTTTTATCTATAGATAGATGCATACCTTCAGTAGTATGCTCTAATATTTGAGCTGTAAAATGTGCTTCTTTTTGCAAGGAGAAGGCATAAGTAGTAGCTAATGTATTTTGTACCATCTGTCTACCACGCATATCATCACTATTATATAGGGCAAAAGCAGAATCAGGTAAAATATCAAATAATACCTTTTTAGCTTCAATATATTGATGGAATGTTTTGTGATAGTCTAGATGATCGTGAGAAATATTACTAAAAATAGCTCCAGTAAAATGCAAGTCAAACAGTCGATGCTGGACCAAAGCATGAGAGCTAGCTTCCATAAAACAATACTGACACCCCTTCATCACCATTTTATACAAAAGCCTATTTATAGTAAGACTATCAGGTGTAGTAAGTGCAGTATTTATAGGATCATTACTATCTACTTTATTACAGATAGTAGAGAGCATGCCTACACAATAGCCCAAATTTTTAAATAGCTGGTATAGTAAGTGTACTATACTAGTTTTACCATTAGTACCTGTCACAGCAATTAACTTCAATTTTTTCGAGGGATAGTGGTAAAAACTATTAGCTAGTAGGCCTAAAGTTTTTTTTGTATTATTCACAACAATATAAGTAGTTGTAGAATGTATATTTTTTGGAAGCCTTTCTACTACTATGGCTTGACACCCTTGCTGAATAACCTGTTCTATAAACAGGTGTCCATCTTGCTGATAACCCTTAAGTGCTACAAAAAGAGTGTGTGATATAGCCTTAAGGCTATGCGTATGAATGTTCTTAATAGACTTATCTAAAGTGCCTACTATAGTTTTATATGGTATATGATGTAATAAACTTTGTAAACTGACCATTTTATTGCAAGTATAATGTAATACACAAATTTTCCTGTATAGGGCTTCCTGTCTTTATCGACTGCTGATATACTCTTCCCCTACCCTGAAAATTTACTTTTATACCCCTATTCTCTAAAATATAGAGTGCATCTTTTAGTGTCATGCCTATTACACTAGGCATTGTATTTTCAGACAACAAAGCGTGCTTTTTCCAGTGTAGAGTTTTATTTTTTATTATAGCCCTTACCCATATATCTTTAGCATTATTTTCTAGAAAAGGAATATTCATTAGCTTACATAAAAATAGTAAATCATTTTTTTTACCCACTTTAATATGGGGAAATATATTTTTTTTTTGAGCTATATTCATATCTTCTGAAGGCAAAGATATAATATCTTTGACTGCTATACTATCTGCTATTTTTTTAAATACTGGTGCAGCTACGTTACTACCATATTTATTTTTTCCTTGTGGATTATCTATACATACTATACAGCTATACTTTGGGTTATGCGCTGGAAAATACCCAGCAAAAGAAGTATACCAAGATTTTGTATATCGTCCTTTTTCTATTCTTTGTGCTGTACCAGACTTTCCAGCTATAGGATAAAAACTATTTTTTATACCCATAGCAGTACCACATTGTACAACCCCTTCAAGCATTTTTTTCACTGTTGTTACTGTATGCTGTGAACATATTTTTTTTGCTTTTACAGGCATACTAAATTTCTTTATTAAAATACTACCCATTTGTATCTTACTTATCAGCACAGGAGATACCCAAATTCCATTATTAGCTACAGCATTATATAAAGCAAGCAAATGTAATGGGGTAAGCTTCAGCTCATAACCCATAGACATCCATGGAAGTGTAATACCACTCCAAGTGGTATCTTCTACCTGTTTTATAATAGGTATGCCTATACCCTTTATATTCATATCTAATGCACTTTGTAGACCAAAATGTTGTAAGTAATTGAGAAATTTTTGAGGCTGCTTTTTAAAATATTTTTCTACTAGTAAGGCTATACCAATGTTAGATGATTTTTCAAAAACTTCTTTTACAGTAATCTTACCATGCCCCCCCCTTTTAATGTCTTTCATAGTTTGGTCATAAAACTTTTTTTTGCCTAAACCAGTATCTACTATAGTATGAGGAGATAATTTTTTTTCTTCTAATATGGCCATCATAGTGGCAAGCTTAAATGTAGACCCTGGTTCTCTATTACCTTGATTTCCCCAGGCATAATTATAATCTTCTTGATATTTATTATCTGCTGTTTTGCTCAAATTAGCTACAGCCTTAATAGCCCCTGTATGCACTTCCATGACTATAGCACAACCATACCTGGCTTTATGCTTTTTTAATGCATGAAGTAATATATGGTGTACTTGATCTTGTAGATGGATATTGAGTGTAGTAACAATATCAGAACCATGAATAGGATGTACAGTATGCTTATCTTTTATAAGCTTCCAGTGATTTCCTACAAATTTTTGATACTTTCCTTTACCTGGTATACCTTTTAAGTGATTATGTAAACTATATTCTATACCTACGCCTTTATCATTCTCATTTATAAATCCTATAGTACGTAATCCCAATTTACCAAATGGATAAAATCTTTTTTCTTTCTTTTCAAAAATTACTCCTCCTTGCCATCTTCCTGCATTAAAAATAGGCCAACTTCCCATAGCTTTTTTTTGATGATGGTTAATGTACTTTTTAGAAAGTATAATATATCTTTTCTGTCTATCTCTGGCCAGAGTTATCTTTTTACTAAAATAATGGGGAGAATGGGTAGTATAATACTGTGAAAGCAAATGTGATAATTGATTAATTCCAGAATAAAAAATGTGTCTAGAAGCAATACAAGGATCTAAGGCTACACGATAAAAAGGCAGAGATGTTGCCAATAGTTCCCCATCATAACTATAAATATTACCCCGAATAGGATCAATAACCCTTTCAAAAATATGTTTCTTTGTAGCTTTTGTTCTCCATTGTTTTCCCTCTATAATCTGTATATATCCTATACGAAAACCTATATAAAGACAAAACAAAAAAAAAATAAGAATAAAACTCTTATCCTTATTATCATATTATTTTTTTCAGTCATGAGAACAATAATTAGATACTAATTGGGGTGGTATTTTACTAGGATATATAGCATAAATAGCTACTTTTTTAGCTATAGTAGATTGACGTGTCAGAGACATATATGTTGCAGTAAGAGTCATCAAATCAACACGTAAGTCAGCTACCTCTTTATTTAAATAATGCACCTGGCGTATGCTCTGCTCATAGTGGTGAGTTTTAAATATATATATCAGGCCTAAAAATACTAGGTATAACAAGTATAAGGTGTGTTTTAAGGCAATACTTTCTACAAGCATAAAAAGATAGTTCATTTTTGAAGCAAGTAGAATAAAAAAACTACGGGAAGAAGTAGATTTTTTATATACATTATTTTTTTTCATATAATTCTAAATATTTTAATTACTACTAAAGTAGCTTTATAAATTTTTTATTTTTAGACATCACTATCGCAGCTTCCATTACAAAGGACAAAGCTAGAATGCCAGTTTATATAAAACTTATAATATATTTTTCAAATCATGAGTTTCTGCTTTACTTAATCTAGTAATTTAATTCATTGAGTAATACTTCTATACTGTTTTTTTGGATCTACAATATACAAAATATATACTTATTAGGGTTAAATAATGTTGATTAGGGGGTATTTCTAAGTATTTAGCCTTAGCTAGATACTTGGCTGATTTTAGTGCAAGTAAATAATTTTTACCCCCCCACTATGCTTGAGTAAATATAATATGATTAAGAGACCATAGGATATAAAATTTTTTATCTGGTTGAAATTTTAAATCTAAAAAATGAATTGTTGTATACCCACCCCCTACGTTTAAAAAATATTGTTTGATAGATCACTGAAGCTATTCTTGAATAAATAATCAATAAGGACTACCTCTAATTAAGACTTCACCAGAATACAATAATTGTTTTTGTTTGAAACAACTTTTGTTTCAAACAAAACATATGTACAAATAGTGTGTATTAAAAAAAATTCAATCTAACGTATATTAAAAAAAATAAAAGGAAAAGATCAAAATTTTTTCGTCGAAACAAATGCAAAAACAACAATGTTTCTTTTAAACACACATATTGAAATAGAATTTATTTAAAAAATTTATTTTTTATTATTACTATGTGGATAATAGTAAATATCCCCCACTACTATTTTAAAAACAGAGCAAATAATAAATGCAGGGTATTTTTATCGAAAAAAGTTGATGTTAATAAACATGTTAAAAAGATGTGTATAGTATGTTGACAATGGTTGAATATTATTTTGATATATAACTAAACATATTATTCACATGTTATACACATTGTTTATTACCATTTTACCCCTTAAATACCATATTGATAATACCATAGTTTGATAATCATTTTTACTTAAATATTTTGATTTAGTATTGAATTTCAATTGTATCTTTATTATATTGTCTGCTTTGAACAGTTATTCGTTCATTAATTTTTTTATTTTTAATTATATAAACTATTCTCTGTCATATGGAAAATATTCAAGAAAAAGTAGCACAAATTATTATTGATAAACTATCTGTAGACAAATCTCAAATAAAACCAGAAGCGCACTTTGTAAACGATTTAGGTGCAGATTCTTTAGATACTGTTGAGTTGATTATGGAAATAGAAAAAGAGTTTGACCTTAATATTCCAGATGATGAAGCAGAAAAAATACGTACTGTAGGACAGGCTTTAGCATATCTTGAAAAGCACTTGCCTACGGAGTAAAATTTTTACTTTTAATAACCCTTACACTTTACATTTACATCACCATGAAAAAAGTTGTTATTACAGGTATGGGTGCCCTTACTCCTATTGGCAATAATATTGAGGAGTACTGGCATGCTTTAACTAATGGAGTAAGCGGAGCAGATGTAATTACGCAGTTTGATACTACCAATTTTAAAACCAAGTTTGCTTGTGAGCTAAAAAACTACAACTCTAACCATTCACTTACACCTAAAGAGATAAAAAAGCTAGATCCTTTTGCCCAGTATGCTGTTACTGTAGCCAATCAAGCGATAGAAGATGCAAAGTTATTTTCCTTACCATCATCTATCTTAGAAGGTGTAGGAGTAGTGTGGGGAAGCGGTATTGGTGGTATGAAGACTATACAGGGTGAAGTAACTAATTATGCACAAAATCCATCTAAGCCCCACTTTAGTCCTTTTTTTATTCCCCGGCTAATAGGTAACATGGCCCCTGGTTATATTTCTATCAAAAATGGCTTTCGTGGTCCTAGTTTTACTACTATATCTGCTTGTGCCTCTTCATCTAATGCATTAATAGATGCTTATCATCTTATTAAGCTTGGCTTGGCAGATATTATGGTTACTGGAGGATCAGAAGCTACTATCACTGAAGCAGGAATTGGTGGGTTTAATGCCTTACGGGCCCTTTCTATTCGTAACGATAGTCCACATACAGCTTCTCGACCATTTGATAAGCATAGAGATGGTTTTGTGATGGGAGAAGGAGCTGGTGCTTTAGTATTAGAATCGTATGAACATGCTAAAAAGCGTAAAGCAAAAATTTATGCAGAACTTTTAGGTATAGGCCTTTCAGCAGATGCTTACCATATTACAGCCCCCCATCCAGAAGGTAAGGGAGTAATTGCTGTGATGAAAAAAGCACTTCAAAATGCACAGCTAACCCCCCAAGATATCGACTATATTAATGTGCATGGTACCTCTACACCTTTAGGGGATATTACTGAAATAAATGCCATACAAAGGGTATTTGGAGAACACGCTTATAAATTAAATATGAGCTCTACCAAATCTATGATAGGGCATCTTTTAGGAGCTTCTGGTGTAGCTGAAGCCATTGCTTCTATACTTACTATACAGCATAATATTATACCTCCTACTATTAATCATTGTACACCAGATGAGGATATAGAAGGTAACTTGAACTTGACCTTGAACTATGCCCAAAGAAGAAATATCCATACAGTTATGAGTAACTCTTTTGGCTTTGGTGGACATAACAGTTCTATAATTTTTCGTGGTATATGATCCAGGTTTGGATTAGATATTACTATCAACAGTTTTTTAGTCAAAAAGAGTTTGCTTTGTTTAAAGCTATTTACACAATAACAACATTTTTACCCAAAAATATAAAATGGTATAAACAAGCACTACAGCATAAATCTGTAGTAAAAAGTACAGATACTAATGAAAGGCTAGAGTTTTTAGGAGATGCTATCTTAACATTAGTTACAGCAGAATACTTATTCCAAAAATACCCTCAAGCTGAAGAAGGGGTATTAACACAGTGGAGAGCCAATATGAATAATAGAAGGGTGCTTAATGCCATAGCCTATGGCATTAAAATTCATAAACTTATACAACATAACTTATGCAGAAGAATTACTCATCAGCACAATGTTTTAGGCAATACATTAGAAGCACTTATTGGTGCTATTTATTTAGATAGAGGATATAGATGTTGTAAAAAATTTATTATAGACAAAGTATTTAATTTTTGTATAAAGGCTCAAATTGTAGAGCAAAACCTTAATTATAAAGGAAAAATATATGAATGGTCACAAAAAGAAAAAGTACGTATTCAGTTTTTAACACAGGCACATAATGATAGAGCAGGTTTTTTTTACACAAAAATCATACTAAAAAATAAAATAATTGCTGAAGGAATAGGTCAACAAAAAAAGATATCAGAACAAGCAGCAGCAGAAAAAGCATGTCAGGTACTTAATATTTAAATTTTGCATACATGGTGAAATTGGTAGACACGCCATCTTGAGGGGGTGGTGCCTTTTGTAGGTGTGGGAGTTCGAATCTCCCTGTATGCACATTATATATATAGCCTAGTTGTCTAGTTTTTTGGTTCCTGAGAAGTAAAAATATGTACTAATACTGTAATTTTTTGTTTTATGATAATTGGGATACAACTCTTTTTGTATTTTTAATAAAAAAAGGAATATATATTCATCTCAATTATTTACTGGAAAAAATATATAATGTAGTATCCAAAAAATTTGTAAGTAAAAAATAACTTTTTAATTCCCAAAGATTATATAGTTATTGAATTATCCTGACGAAAATCTACAAAAATCTACATAGCTCATCAAACACTATAATTCACAACTAAGTCAATACATGATACAATATGTAGCTAAAAATACTCTACGTTATGGGGTAAGCAGTATACTAGGCCGAATGCTTAACTATGCTCTTGTTCCTTTATATACCAGCATATTACTTCCACATGAATATGGTATTATTACAGAATGGTATGCTTATATAGCCTTTTTGTTGTTGCTATATACCTTTGGTATGGAAACCACCTACTTCCGGTTTACAGCAAAACATATACATAATAAAAAAAAATATCAACTTCTTGCTTTTAATATTATTTTTTGGTGGGGAGTTTTACTTTCTACCGCGTTACTTTTATGGGCAAATCCTTTAGTAAAGCTTTTAGGATATCCTCATAAAGCATTCTATATTTATACTACTGTAGGTATTGTATTTACCGATGCTCTTTTGGTAATTCCATTTGCTGCTTTGCGGTTGCAACAGCAAACAGTACTTTTTGTAAAAAAGAAAATGCTTTTTATACTGCTGAATTTATTTTTCAACTTTTTGTTTCTTTTCATACTACCTTATATAGGTATGCCAGCAGGCTATGATATTTGTTTTTTTATATTATTTGCTAATTTTTTGTCGAATTTTTTGCTTTTGCTGTCATTTTATCGTTTTTGGCAACATGTAAAGTGGCATTTTCATTGGTTAAAGGTGTGGTCTATGCTACACTATGCCTGGCCTATTTTTTTAACTAGCTTGGCTAGTACTACCAATGAAATGTTTTCTCGTGCTATGTTAAAATACCTCTTACCAGATAATCATTCTATATATACAAAAACCACATTACTAGGTATTTTTGGTGGGTGTTATAAATTTTCCATATTTATGCTTTTAGGCATACAGGCATTCCGTTATGCTGCAGAACCATTATTTTTTGCTCATGCACAAGATAAAAAATCACCCCTATTATTTAGCAAAGTAATGCATGCTTTTATTCTTACAGCATCTTTGGTACTTTTAGGTGTGAGTATCCACCTAAAGTTTCTAGGCCAGCTTTTTTTAAGAAATCCTATATATCATGAAGGCCTTGCTATAGTACCCTACCTTTTGTTAGCCTATTTATTTTATGGTATCTATTATAACCTTTCTGTATGGTTTAAAATTACTGATAATACCATATATGGATTATATTTTATGGGCATAGGCGCTCTGGTTACTATTGTGTTAAACTTATTACTTATTCCTCTTTATGGATATTGGGGAAGTGTGTGGTCTATTTTAGCTAGCTATGTTTTAATGATGGGAACCTGTTATTGGGTGGGAAAAAAATATTTTCCTATACCCTATCAGATAAAAAGAGGTAGTATGTATTTATTGAGTATTATGTTTGTGGTTATGCTTTATCCTTTACTATCCTTTCCTTATATGGTGATTCAACTAATTTTTAACTTTTCTATAGTATTTATTTATCTATATCTCATATATACTTTTGAGTATAAAAAGTTATTTGCTAAATAAACAATATTTAGACATAATTTAAACGTTTAAATTAAAAAAATACAAGTTACCTCTAGCATCAATCCATTCCAATCTAAGCAATAACAAAAAGAAAGGCCTTAAACAAAAGCAAAAAATATCTGATATTAATTGCCCTACGAAGGAAAAAGAGAAAAATTACATAAAAAAGTTACCTTTTATGAATTTTTGTGTAAAATGTATACATTTTTTATGCGTTTTTATAAAAAATCAATAATTTTGATTTTATAAAAAAAATACTTAATATATCGAAAAAGAAGTTTCGGAAATAATATAAAATCTCCAAAACAAGAAGAGTAAGCAGTTAACATATAAATTTTAAAAAAAACATAAAAATATTATGCACCAAACAAAAACTAAAACCCCACAATACAATACAATACAATACAATACAATACAATACGACTATTAAGTTCAGTATTATTATTCGGAATACTATTCAGCAGCTGCAAAAGCAGCCAAACGAAAATCACCGAAGAGCGAACCAACCAGATAGAACTGCAAGTGAACATACCCGTCATAGGAAAACTCAGATCAAAAAAGCTATTATTACTATCAGGTTTAGCCATCAATACCTTAGGAAAACAAGTTCTACATACAGAGAAGATAACAATAGATACAGCCCCAGATGATTTCTTAGGCAAGAGAAGAAAACCAAATGCACAATGTATGTACAAAGATTTAGTAAATCAAGAACTACTCTATCCAACAATACATCCAGATGTATTATCAAATTACTTTGAGGTGGATATGAAGGTAATAAACCAAAAAGCACAATCAGACAAAGAATACAAAAAAGTACTAGACAGGACTTTAAAAGATGAAGAGAATTACCGCCAAACACAACAAGAGTACAACCAGCTACTCCTGGAAGAAGCAGCCAAGGGAAAATCTTTTCCTGATGAGCAAGAGCATCATGATAAGCTATCGAAGATACAAAATGATCTAATAAACCAAAGTAACAGAATACTATATAATAAGATAGTTTTAACCCAAAAAGCAAAAGGACTTTGGAAAAAAAAAGGTGGTAAATTTGGCAAAGGTGGAGCAATAAGGGAGTTGATTAAGATTGTAGGGCCGCATTTGGAGAGTGGGGTGGCGTTGTATCATGATGCTACGATCGTGAAGACGAAGAAGCAGGGGAATATAGTTAAGAGTTATTATGAGAAGAGAGGGAAGGGCAAGTGGTTAGAAGGATTAGAAAGAAGAAAAGAGAAAAAATTAAAAAATCCAAAGAGTTTTAAGCTTAAAAGATATAAAGTAGAAAATATGAGAAGCTTAGGTTTAGCATCAGAATGGCAAGATAGTTTGGAATCTATTATAAATAACTATAAAAATCAACATAGCAGTGCATGGAATGAGTTATTACAAGAGCTAAAAAAAAATCAAGAAAAGCCACAAAATATAATAGAAGAATGGTGTGAACAGTTAGTGTCTGGGATGAATTCCTGTAGTGATCAAGGAGAAGATTATAAAAAAGTTATGGGATATATACTTAGTCGTATAGATGATACACAAACTTCTAGCATAAGCCATTCCCAAACAAATACTTTGGGGGGAGGAGATACTCAACTACAAAGCCAAAATATGGGTGCAGATAAAGATATTCTTCCAATATATAGTTTGGCTGAACATAAATCAATCGATTGTATGAAGTTGAATAGTCTTTCAAATATAGCTATTGCATTCAATAATAAATATAATAAAATAGTATCTAACATTGAGCAAAAGAAAAATGAGGAAAGATCAGTACCAGAGAAAAGTTTGTTACAAGAATTTACGAGTATGGGTAAAAAAAATTTTGGAGAACAAAAAGCTACATACTGGAAAATATTTGAAGATAGACATATAGAAGGAGGTCATTCTTTAATAGAACCACCAGTAACTGAACATGACATTGAACCATCAAGATTTACCAAAGAATTTAAGCAAAGATATATCCAAGGGGATGGAGGTAATGAAAAATTAAAAGAATTCATAGTAACAATACTAAATAAAAGCAAAGAAGTTAAGATAAAAAATGGATGTTGTCTTTTCCTTTTGAAAGAAACTGACATAATGCTAGGACATGAAAATGTGGAAGATGTCAACATAAGCGTTTGTGGTAATAAAAAATACTTAGACTTACCATTAGGAAAATTAGATAAAAACTTAATACAATACTTAAAAGATTACCATAGTCTACAAGAAAATATAGATAAGACAATAGAGAAGCAATCTCTTTTGAAGTCAAAAAAAGAAAATCTTATTACTGAAATAAAAACTATAAAAACAATGCTTGAAGAAATTTACAAAACAAAATCAAAAAAATCGCTAAAGAAATTATTATCTCAAAAACAATTCAATAGATTGAATGCATTATTCGGAAAAGAAAAAGCTAAGATAGAAAATAGAAATATTACAACAGATATTTGGAAAAAATGTAGTCAAAATTTTTTAGAAGAATTTTTTCTAAAAGATGATCTTCGACAAAAGTATAATCAAAATAAAATTCTTCAAGAAAAATATGATAATGCAAAAAACTATATCGAGGATCTTTTACAAAAATATAATCAAGAAGAAAATTCTCAAAAAGAAAGTAAAAAAGAGTATCTAAAAAAAAAATATCTAGAACTATATGCTAGTGTACCAGAAGTAAGAAATTGGGAAAATATAAGTGGAAATATAATATTCGGAGACTACGTATATAAACAACTAATATTTTGTTCCGATAAGGCTATAGAAATTTCTAATAGAAATATAACAAGATATAACTCCAATATTACCAACTTGGAAGAAAAAAAGAAAAAAAATACAAAAACAATAGATACTTTAAGTCCTTTATATAAATATATAAAATCTCCTTTTTTAAATCAATTTGATGTACTGACAGTATATCCCACACTGAATTAATAATGAATAACTAAAAATTATGTATAAAGTAAATATAAATCGAAAAATACTAGCATTGCTATTATTGTTATATGGATATAATATGTATGGTATGCAAAATAGGAACAATGTAGATATAGAAAAACTAGATCAATACCAACTAGATAACTTCAAAAAAGAGATCGATAGATTAAGAAAAATTTATATAAACGCAGCTGACTCTTCTAAACATATTGAATATAAAAATATAATACATTCGAATAGATTTCGAAGATATATGCAATTGTTGGAAGATACTACAATAGTAGAACCAGGTATTAATATGCAAGAGGTTAGGCTATTCATAGATTTTTTGAAGGAGGAGTATAATCTAAGTGAAGATTGTAGAAGCATGGAGTTAGTGATGTTAAGTAATAGTTATATTAATGAGATACTCCTGTTAGAATTAGAGGATAAAAATGTGGATTCAGATTTTTTTTGGTATAAAGCCGCAAAATTACTAAATAGAGAAGCAATTGACTATTATATAAGGAAGGAATCACATAGAAAAAATATATCAAAATTTAAGCCTTATGGAGAATGGATATCTCATAATGTGATTGAAATGTACCTAAAATATGGAGCTAGTTAGTTAACATCACAGATATAACTTATACCGTACACAGCCCCCTTTTTATATTTTATAGAGGTGGGGCTTTTTTTATAAAATGTAAGTAGAAGAAATTGTTATAAGTTAACCATAATTGTAGGGAATTTTTAAATTATAGATCAGGAAAGAAATAAAAAATATCCTCTCTCAAAGAGATCGTATAGCAATACTTTATAATATAATAGACTGATCCTATCTCCTTTGATAAAGAAATAAGACCTTACAACTTCTGCAGAGCACGTTTAATTAAACCCTCTAGCGTAATATCTTCATGATGTTGTACTTGCTTTAAAAGCTCGTCTACCATTTTTTGAGCTACAGGTTTTTTAATACCTAAAGAGATCAAAGCCTGTATAGCCTCTTCAGCTAAATGTGTTGTAGAAGATATCACATCATCAGTACAATACATAATATGGTTTAGCTTATCTTGTAGTTCCACAACCATACGTTCAGCCAATTTTTTCCCTATACCTTTTATAGCTGATATTTTAGATATATTTTTTTCTTTTAAGAGAGTATACAATACATCAGGAGTATAGGTAGAAAGAATAGCCAAAGCAATATTACCACTAATGCCATTAATTTTTATGAGCAATAAAAAGCATTCCTTTTCTTCTTGATACAAAAATCCATACAAAGTATGAGCATCATCTCGAATTTGCAGATGAGTATATAAGCTATATATATGATTTGCTTGTACCTGAGATGAGGTGTGTAAAGATACTTTAAGCAGATAACCTAACCCATTAACATCAATAATTAAGCTTGTAGGTAGTTTTTTAATTACCTTTCCCTTCATATAAGCTATCATAGCATGTAGATGAGTTAGTTTTTATTAGAATTAAAAATTCTAATATAGTGTTTTAGGCTGTTTTAGCTACAATTTCTGGTTGAATAGAAACGTAAGATTTCCCCTTTCTATTTTTTTTAAAAATTACAGTCCCAGAAATTAAAGCATACAGTGTATGGTCTTTTCCTATACCAACCCCTTTATCTGGATGATGCTTTGTGCCCCTCTGACGTACAATAATATTTCCTGGAATAGCTTTTTGTCCTTTAAATATTTTTACGCCTAAGCGTTTACTTGCCGATTCACGACCATTACGTGAACTTCCGGCTCCTTTTTTGTGTGCCATATATTAACTATTTTGTTGTTTTGCTATTTTTTCTATGAGTAATTTAGTGTATTGCTGACGATGACCTTGTTTTTTCTTATATCCTTTTCTTCTTTTTTTTTTGAAAACAAGCACTTTATCACCTTTTACTTGATCTAATACCTTACACTGTACAATCATATTTTCAAGAAAAGGGTTGCCAATATGTATATCCTGACCATCATCTTTAAGCAAAACATGCTTAAAAGATAATACATCTTCTTGTTTAGCATCAAGCTTTGGGACATAAATGTATTTCCCTTCTTGTACTTTAAATTGTTTATCTGCAATTTTAACTATAGCGTACATATAATATTTTATTTATAATTTTTACTGGGTTTTTTACACCATCTAATTTTGACATATTTATTTTTTTCTCTTTAGTCTTAAATACAGAATATAGACGATGAGATAATTTAAGTTCATTAACTTTATCCCTTAATGACTTTGTAGTCATATTATTTTTATTTTTATTTAAAAACTGTATAAGAAGTAATATTTTTTCCTGCTTTTCTGTCAAATCATATGAAGATTTGTTCTTTAAACAAGATTTTACTTTACTATTTTTTTCATTAAGTTTTTCATAATATGTAATTTTCTGCTTAATTTTTTTTTTCATCTGCTTCTTCAGACTTTTTATCACTTTTTGAAAAGAGAATATAAATATTTCATTTAGCGCATACTCTGTAAGACTAGCTAATAAGTCCTCATCACTGTTTACAGACTGTTTTTTTTTCTTTCTTCGCTTCCTTTTTCTTTTTTGTTTCTGTTTTCTTTCTTCCTCCTGTTCTATTTTTTCCTTCTGTTTTCTTTCTTCCTTCTGTTCTATTTCTTCCTCCTGTTCTATTTTTTCCTTCTGTTTTCTTTCTTCCTCCTGTTCTAT
>CAWUJG010000001.1:0-178434 GCA_963922775.1 uncultured Cytophagales bacterium | reverse complement strand
TTTTTAAATCTAATTCTTTTAATTAATAATAGTCTTTAAAAAATTTAATAATATTTAAACATAAAAGGTTATTATAATGATTTTGGTAAGCTTTTAGCAAAGATTTTTCATTTTGATTACAATCTAAAGTAAGCAGCATATAATCTCCAGGTAGTAAAATATCACTCAAATTTTGTAAAATTCTATTTCTTAATTTTTCGTTACAACCACCAATAGTACTGCCTAGAAAAAATATACATTTATTTTTCAATTTTCTTTTTTTAAGAAAATCCATATGATTTTGTTGAGTAAAAGAAGCAATCATTCCCTGACACAATACATCAGGAAAGTTTTGATGAACCATTTTAGCTGCATTGCATGCATATTCTGCATGAATATCAAAGGCTAAATAAGATTGAAAATTCTTGAGCGCTTTTAAAATAGGCAGGGTCTTTTTTTCTAATGCCGTATTTGTACCAGGTCCAATATCAATGATATTTGGATTATTTTTTAGATATTTTGATAAAATGTGCTTGTTTTGTCTTATAATTTCAATTTCTTCATCATAGAGATAATACGCTTTATGCGATTGAATAAATTTTGAATAATAGTTATTACCTTCATCTGCATAATACATATACTCCGTGAGTTTCCCATTGCCTTTATCATTAAACAAGGTTAAAAAATCTTTTTTAATTTTATTGTGATTTAAATCCTGGCCAAACGTTGCAAAGCAGATAAAGTAGCTGATGCATGTAAAAAAATAAGTTTTTGTTTTTGAAAATATCATTGTAAAAATTATTATTGAGTTAAAAAATTCAATCTACAAAAAATTTAAAATATTCACCCAAAATTTGAAGTATAGAAAAATATATTTTAGGCTATAAGTTTTTCCACTTTGGTGAACTGTCATTTGCCATGCTTATCAATTAGAATGTAGAGTGATAGTTTATTTCAAAATATTAAGACTAAATCTCGAGAAGTATGGACTAGAGCTAAAGGAATTTTTTGTGATATGTTTTTTTGAAAAACTCCTAGTATATTTTTACACTATTGATCATTTTAGATCTTTGTGTAATTTTTGAATAGTTTCTATAGGTAAATCTGTAATATTTTTTACCATTGCTAAATTACATTTTTTTAAAATCAATTATTTTAATTCTTTTTTTCGTAGTATAAGTTCAATAATTTTTGTCCAAATTGATGAGGAAAGAGTTGCGCTGAATCTTCAGCAGTTTTATCACTATCAGCATTTAGAACAAGTTCAATTATCATTTTGATTATATCAACACAATTCTTTTGTAAATACCCAGCAACTTTTTTTCTTAAATCAGCAATTTTTGTATCATCTTTTATTAATTTCTCTTCTTTTGCACTCAATGCCGATCGAAACATGCAATGACCATCTCCAGGGATATATTCAGGATGATTTTTGTCTTTTTGAATATTTTCATCTTTTTCTTTAAAATATTGATAATGATTAGTACCATTGTAATATATATTAATTATTTCTTTTGATCCAGAAGAAGGATTCTCACTATTTACTTTTTTATAATTTTTATTATCAGTTTGCCAAACTTTAACAACACAGTCCAAACAATTAGCAATAGCTCCTATTTCAAGATGGCCTCCCCACCATGCTTTTTCCATATCACCCATTCCTTGTATATACTCTTGTACTAGATCATCTATACTGATGATAGTATTACTTTTCTTTTTATTTTCAGAATTTTCTTTCCTGGTTTTTAGCTTTTTTTTTGGTTCTTGTGTATTTTTATTACATCCCACAAAATGTACACAAACCATTAAAAAATATATGAAAATATTCTTAAGGCATTTCATCATTTTTTTGTTTAAAATTTCTACAAGATATCATTTTTTTTTCAATTTTGTAATTAACGTTTCCAAAACCATATTTCCCAAATCACCTACACCTTTTTGCCTTACAGCAATAGTATGATTTTTGGTTTCTTTTTCACCAATAATAAGCATATACGGTATTTTTTGTAATTCAGCTTCGCGAATTTTTTTCCCTATTTTTTCATTACGATCATCTATTTTGGCATAGATTTGGTTTTTTTTCAACTCAGTGCAAACCTTTTGTGCGTAATCATTGTATTTTTCAGAAACAGTCAAAATAATGACAGGCTCTGGCGCAAGCCATAAAGGAAAATTACCTGCTGTATGTTCTATCAAAATAGCAATGAACCGTTCTAAAGAACCAAAAGGCGCCCGATGAATCATCACAGGCCTATGTTTTGCATTGTCTTGCCCTGTATAAGTCAACTGAAATTTTTCTGGTAGTTGATAATCTAGCTGTACAGTACCCATTTGCCAAGATCGTCCTATAGCATCTTTTACCATAAAATCTAATTTTGGGCCATAAAATGCAGCTTCACCCAATTGTGTGGTGGTTTGTAAACCTTTTTCTTGTGCTGCTTGTTGAATGGCAGCTTCAGCCTGAAGCCAATCTTCTTTTTTACCGATATATTTTTCAGGATTTTTAGGATCATGTAATGAAATTTGGGCTGTAAAATTTTTAAAATCTAATTTTTCAAAAACATATAACACCAAGTCGATGACTTTTTTAAACTCATCTTTCACTTGATCGGGTCTACAAAAAATATGTGCATCATCTTGCGTAAAGCCTCGCACGCGTGTAAGCCCATGTAGCTCTCCATGCTGCTCATAACGGTATACAGTTCCAAATTCTGCCAATCGGATGGGAAGATCTTTATAAGAGCGAGGTTCACTTTGGTATATTTCGCAATGATGGGGGCAATTCATTGGTTTGAGCATGAACAGCTCATTGTGAGGGGTTTTTATTGGCTGAAAAGCATCTTCACCATATTTAGCATCATGTCCTGAAGTTACATAAAGATCTTTTTTGGCAATGTGAGGAGTAACTACTGATTCATAGCCTTGTTCATTTTGTGTTTTTGTAAGAAATTGTATCAATTTTTCACGCAAAATAGTGCCTTTGGGCAACCATAAAGGCAATCCCATACCTACTTTTTGGGAAAATGTAAAAAGCTTGAGCTTTTTTCCTATTACCCTATGATCTCTTTTTTTTGCTTCTTCCAAAAAGGTGAGATAGTCTTGTAGTTCTTTTTGTTTAGGAAAAGTAATGGCATAGAGCCTTGTTAATTGTTGATTTTTTTCATCACCTTTCCAATAAGCACCAGCTATGTTGAGTAGCTTTACTGCTTTTATCCACCCTGTGTGTGGAATATGTGGCCCTTTGCACAAATCTGTAAAATTGCCTTGGGTATAAAAAGTAATATTGCCGTCTTGTAAATTTTCTAGTAATTCGAGCTTATATTTTTCCTTTTTTTTTTCAAAATACTGTATAGCCTCTTTTTTTGAAATTTTTTTTCTAGAGAAAGTATTTTTTTGACTTGCCAGTGCTAACATTTTTTTTTCAATAGCAGGAAAGCATTTTATATCAAACGTTTCTTCTCCAAAATCAACATCATAATAAAAACCTTGTGCTATAGGAGGGCCTATGCCTAGCTTGGCTTTTGGATAAAAATGTAACAAAGCTTCAGCCATTAGATGTGCGGAAGAATGCCAAAAAGTATTTTTTCCTTCATCATCATCCCAAGTGAACAATTTAATTTTTGCATTTGTTATAATAGGCCTATCAATATCCCATAATTGACCATTGATAGCAGCAACCAATATTTTTTTGGCTAATCTTTCACTAATACTTTTTGCAATGGCTAAGCTGGTGATTCCTTGAGGAAATGTATGTTGACTATTATCTGGTAAAGTGATGGTAATATGCATAGACTAGATATTTAATAATATTTTAAGATAAGGCTTGTATATCTAATTGAATCTTTACAAGTCCTTTTAATATTTTTTTACGCATAAACTGTTGAAGGAATAGCGTATATTCTCCTTGCTCAGGAAATTGATAATTATCTAATAAAAGGATGGTTTTTGTTTTTTTTTTGAACAGTCCTTTTCCTAAAGGCTTTCCAGAAATAGAATGAAAAAGTTGTGTTTCGTGAATGGCTGAAGTAATATTTTTTTCCCCCTTTTGAATACCATATTGCATGTATAGATTTTGGAAACCATATTTTTTATTATACGTTAAGAAGAGAGAAAGGCGATATTTTTTTTTACAATCTTTTACAGAAAAAAAAAATTGTGGTGAAAAATCATCTTGCCATTGTTGTTGAGGAAAATGAATTTTTTGAGGACGAGATGTATAATATTGCACTAAGATTACTGCTATAATCGACAGTAAGATACTATTGAAAAGGACAATTTTTTTATACAAATTGATAAATGTTAAAAATTTTCTACAATAATTTTAAAAAAAAACAAAATAAAAGGAATTGCTACTAGCAAACCATCAAACCGATCAAGCATACCACCATGTCCTACAATAATTTTTCCTGAATCTTTTATTTTCATGCTGCGTTTAAAAACAGATTCTATCAAATCGCCATAAATACCTGTAATGCTTATAACAAGGCTAAGCATAAACCATTGTGCAGTGGATAGACTATAGCAATATTGTGCAATGCCTATGCTAGCAATGCTAGCAAGCAAAATACCTCCAATAGCCCCTTCCCAAGTTTTTTTAGGAGAGATCGAAAAAAATAGTTTATGCTTTCCCCATTGGCTACCAATAATATACGCTCCAGTATCATTAGTCCAAAGTAAAATTAAGATACTTATAATAATTTTAGGTGCATATTTATTTTGAAAAAAGGCCATACAATGCAACAAACAAAAAGGTATGTTGATGTATAAAATGCCTAAAAGCGTATAGGTAAGGCTTGTGAATGCTTTTTTTTTATAGATATGTAAAATATAGGTAAAAGCTATGAGTGCAGGTAATGTATAAAGATATTGTATAGCTATTGTTTTTTTGATGACTAAAAAAGCAATTGTATAGAGTATGCTAGCACAACAAAACCCCCATGATTTTAAAGGAGGAAAATCATTTTTTTTGGCTAGCTGGTAAAATTCTATAAGCATACAGCTTTGTATGAACAAAAAAATACCAAAATAAGCCCAGGGGCTATAATGAATAGATAGCAGAAGTATAGGAATAGATAAAAGGCTAGTGAGTGTGCGCTGTAGAAAATTTTTTTTGCACAAGGTTCAGGAGGATTTTCTAAAATAAAAGTTCCCATTTTACTTTTGATAAAATGGGAAAAAATTAATTTAAATATTACAATTTATCTACTTCTTTTTTAAAATCTGTAGTATTAGAATGTAGAGATTTTATGTTGGGGGAGACAGTATAATCACCACATATTACATCTTTTATGTTTTTTACAGTACATTCTTCTCCATTTAGTAGCTTTGATAGTGTAGCAATTTGTGTAATCATGTTTTTGTAATGTTCATTGCCAATAAGATCTTGGTAATCTATATATTCTTTTACATCTTTTTGAATGGCTTCAAAGTTTTTCTTAAAGGCTGCTAGATATTCTTTGAAATTACTGTATTTTGGTACTTCTTTTTTTAAATTATCTTTAGCTTGGGAGAAAGCCTCTTCAAAGACATCAATATTTTTTTTTTCTTTACTACCTGAATTTAGTTTATATTTTCCTATACCAAAAATATTAAGAATAAATTCTTCTCCTTTTTTAGTATCATCATCAGGAATTTGACCTGCATTTTGTAGATCATTTACATCATTATGCATTTTTTTTGCATTTTCTTTTAATGATTTCAGTATTTCTTCTTTAATTCTTGGTTTATCTTCAGGTGTTTCTTGGGTTACTTTGCTTTTTGTTCCTTTTTTTGGTTTATTCTTTTTGCAAGAAAAAGTGAATAAGACTAACAATAGTAATAAATATTTTGGCTGTAGTGTAGTAATTTTCATAAAAATATATAATTTTAATTTTTGAATTAAAAATGATTTTTCAGATCAGAATATAAATATAAGCATTTTTTTTAAATACTCATCTTGTAAAATAAATATGAAAGTGCCATTTTACAATCTCGTAAAATGAAGAACAATTAAAAATTACAATTTATCTAATTCTTTTTTAAATTCGGTAGTATTACTGTGTAGAGATTTTATATTAGGGCTAATAATATCATCACCACATATTACATCTTTTATTGCTTTTATATTTTTCAGTTTACCATAAAAAAGTCTACATAATGTATGGATCTGTTGATCCATATTTTTATAATATTTATTACCTGTAAGATCTTTATGTTCTTTACATGCTTCTACATTTTTTTTAATGCCTTCAAAATTTTTCTCAAAGGCTTCTATGTATTCTTTGAAAGTACTGTATTTAAGATAAGAAGGATTTTTTTTTATTTTTCCATATTGAAACCCTTGCTCAAATCTAGCTAGCCCTACAGCTTCTTTAAAATTGTTCAGTTGATTTTTATCATCGCCTTTAGATATATCTCCATCTTTTGTACCATTGCTTCCATTAAATGCAAAGTCCATAACACCTGAAAACTGTAAATTATATAAATCATCCATCAATTTTTCTACATTTGATTGTGGTATTTCTTTCTTAGTTCTTTTTTCTGAAACTGGACTTTCTTTTGATTTTCTTTCTTTAGAAAATTTATTTATTTTACTACAGCTAATAAAAAGTAGTATAGTAGCTATTATTTTAGCAAATTTTTTAATGGCTATCATAATTTATTTTTTTTTGAAAAAGTTTAAAAAAAAATTATACATAACAACAAATATAATCATTTTTTTCAATTATGTCATAATATCTTCTAATTCATAAAATTTTTTAACCTATTTTTTATTCAAATTTTATTATTGAAGTAATAGTATAAAAATTCGTCAAAAAATATGGACTAATTTCTTGGTAAAAAAGAATTTTTCTGAAAAAAAAGGAGAAAGATCATATACTTTGGTTTTGGCCTTTAACTTTTTTACTTCTATATAAAAATCTCCACCTTTTAAATATAAAATACCATTCTTTATAGCATGATGAGATGTTTTGCTAATCTTTGGAAAAGACCAACAATAAAATTGATGTAGATCTGTTACACCTCTACCTACTACAAAGTCGTAAGTATCTTTTATATGCTCTCCTCTTGTACATGTTAAAGTAATATTTTTTAGTTGAAGCTGGTGTACAATTTCTTCCACTACTTTCATTTTTTTCTGTATAGTGTCTACCAAATGAAACTGCACATTAGGAAATAGTATAGCCAAAGGTATGCCTGGAAATCCACCTCCTGTACCAAGGTCTAAAATTTTGGTTTGAGGTAAAAATGTAATAATTTTGGCTATACTTAACGAATGTAACACATGGTGTATATATAAGTTATGAATATCTTTTCTAGAAATTAAGTTAATCTTATCATTATAAAACTGATAAATAGCATATAGCATTTTGTACTGTGCTATCTGCTTTTTCTGTAATAATGGAAAATAGTGCGATATAATATTATATTGTTCCATCCATAACAATTTTTTCGTTTATTAAATACTCTGCAAAGCTTAATAAGCTATGTTCTTCAAAAAATGGTGCCATAATTTGTATGCCTATGGGTAAACCTTTATTATCTTTTCCACAGGGCAAAGAAATAGCAGGTATACCTGCTAAAGAAGCAGGTACAGTATATAAATCAGTAAAATACATCTTTTGAGGATGGGTAATATAGGCTTTTCGGGCAAAAGCAGTAGTAGGTGTAGTAGGAGAAAAAATAAAATGATATGATTGAAATAATTTCAAAAAATAATTCTGAATTAATCTTCTCACTTTTTGGGCTTTTAAAAAATAATTTTTATAACGTTCAGCTGTTAATACAAAAGTGCCCAGTAATATTCTTCTTTTTACTTCATTACCAAATCCTTCTGTACGCGTTTTTACATACATTTCTTCTAGATTAGAATATGTTTTTGCGCGATAACCATAACGTACACCATCATATCTGGCTAAATTGGCACTGGCTTCAGCACTACTAATAATATGATAAGTAGGCAGTACATAGTCTAAGTATGGAAAAGAAATAATGTCTACATAGTGACCTGCTTGCTTCATTTTTGCTATAGCTTTTAATGTATGATCTTTTACTTCTTGTTGAAGCATATCTCCTTCTAACATTTCTTTGATGTAAGCAATTCTAATTTTTTTTTTATCTATAGCAATATTTTCTGTATAACAAGGCACCTTTTTTTGAGATACAGTATTGTCAAAAGTATCTTTTCCTGCTATTACTGTTAAAGTCTGTTGAATATCTCTAATATGTTTAGATAGAATACCCACAGTATCCAAAGAAGAAGAATAAGCAATAACTCCATGTCTTGAAATACGTGAATAAGTAGGCTTAAAACCTATTACACCACAAAATGAAGCTGGCTGCCTTATAGAACCTCCAGTATCAGTACCTAAAGCTATGGCACATAAATCTTTTTTTATAGCTACAGCAGAGCCTCCAGAAGAACCTCCAGGCACATAAGCATTATTTAACGGATGTAATACAGGTCCAAATATAGTATTTTCATTAGAAGCTCCCATACCAAACTCATCACAATTATTATGGCCTATAATAATAGCATCTTCATTAAGTAATCTTTCTACCGCTGTTGCCTGTATTTGGGATATAAAACCTTGCAAAATTTTACTACAAGCCTGTACAGGATGATCTTTATAACAAAATAAATCTTTTAAAGCTACAACTTTACCTTCCATTTTTCCTATCTTTTTATTCTGGATGATCTTTTGGTCTAATGCACAGGCTTTGCTTTTAGCTTCTTGACGATAAATATTTACAAAAGTATTGTAATGGTTATTATCTATTCTTTGTATATAACTTTCTAATGCTGTCTGAAAAATTTTATTGGCCAAAATAATGATAGATTGATATAAATTTTACACAAAATTTAAAATTTATTTGTACTAAATATTCAAAAAAAATATTAGTACAAAAATGTATATTTTTTCCTACTATTTAAGGATAAAAAAATATAATACAAAATTTATTACTATATAACAATAGGCAACCATCAAAACATTTTTTTATAAAAAAAACATATAATGATATGGTAAAGCATAAATAATGAAAATAATTTAAGTATTGTTGTACAACAAATTTTCATTAAAAACCTGAAGAAGTAAAAAATTGTGTTTGTATTGTATATTTCTTTTCTAAATACTGCTGATATAGTGGTGTATAGCCTATACGATGTGTAAGTATCTGTTCATATTTTTGAGATAAATGTAGCAATAACTCTGTTGTTTCTCTTATAGCATTTTCTCCACCATAACTTGTTGTGATGTAATCTACGCAGTTATTCTTTTTTATATAATCATTAAAATAATTATTTGCATTTTTATGTCGTATACATATACGAAGACCCACTTGTTTTGCTATAGATAGGTCAATTACATCATCAAAAAAAAAAGCAATTTCAGCTTTTTTTAGTCGATATTGTTGCATAAAATGAGTTAGGGCTGTTTGCTTATTTTTAATATTAGTATACACACTATCAAAATTTTCCCTTTGAGCAAAACTTTTGGCATTCAAATTATTAGCCCCTGTTATAATACTGATAAAAGGCATATTGTTACAAACAAAATGTTTAAAACGTAACAAATTGATACCCATAGCATCTATTTCAGAAAAAGTACTCTGCTTATGTAACCCTTTTATACCATTATTAAATACGCCATCCCAGTCAAAAATATAGGCACGTATTTTAGCCATTTTTTGTGTAATGGTTAAAAAACAATTTTCCATACTAAAAATACAAATAATATATATTTATGTCTTGAATTTTTTCAACCATTTAGGTAAAAAGATAACCCCTAGTATTAAATAAAGATAATAAGTAAGACATCTCCATAGTAAGTCAGTAATAATAGTATAGTTACCTAAAATTTTCTCATAGAACTGTTTAAAAAAAAATTCAGCTGTTCCACTACTTCCAGGCGTAGGAGATATAAGCATCATAACCCACATCATAATGTGTTTGCCAAAAATAACAACATGTTCATATAGGTTTACTTTGGTATAAGCTGCAATAAGTAAATTTAAAATGATATACCTAGCACTCCAGATTAGTAGTGTAGATATTCCCATTTTTATCCAATAAGATATTGTATTTCCTTTTAACTCGTGAGAAGCTTGAATAATATCTTTTCCATGTCCATAAGCAGCTCTTTTCCAAGGTCGAAAAATGCTGGTATGTGTAATTTTTATCAGAAAATTTTTAAAAAATACTGGTTTTACCAACAAAGCAAAAAACATGATAAAGGTATATAGTGCAATAAGGCTATAGCTAATCCAAAAAATAATTTTAAAACTATATTGCCAAGGTAAGTTTAAAGCTGATATTGTAGGAAAAATAGTATCACCAAGAAATAATAAAGCTAATGGTGCGGTAAAAATAAAAAATAAATTATCGAAAATGGCTGTTAACATAACATATGCAATGGATTTTCCTAGCCTAATATTTTCTCTCAATAATATAAATATGGCTACAGCAGTACCTCCTACTACAGAAGGTGTTACAGCAGAAGCAAATTCCCAAAGTATAATTACATAAAGGCTTTTTTTCCATGTCAGCTGCTGATGTGTTAATGTTTTTATTCTATAAGCATAACCTACATCCCTAATAATAATAGCCATTATGGCTCCCAAAATATATGGCCATTGTGCATGCCTAATAATCCATAGATTATGGAGAGTAAAGTTTTTATCATAAAAAAATAAATAGCTTATAATTATTAAGCCTATACTTATAGGTAACCAAGCTCTTCTAGGATGTAGTATAGATAAAATTTTTTCTGTATTAAGATGCATGCAAAATAAAAATAATGCTAAACTTTTTATTTGATATCTGGAACTTTAAAATAATTATTGTCTGCTGTAGGTGAATTTTTAAATACACCATGTAATGGTAAAGACTCTGTTGTAATATCTTCTTGCATATTATTATTTTCAAAAGATAAAATAGCTAATGGCTCTACATCTTTGGTATCTAACTTGTGTAATGTATTTACCCATGATATTGTTTTATTAAATTCCAAAAGCATGCTATTAGCTTCTTTTTCTGGAATATCTATTTTAACTAAATCTGATAACTGATATAATGCTTTGGTATTTATCATAGTAAAGTTATTATTTTTTTTTTAAAGACTACTCTTTTACCTAATTTTAGAAGGTAAACAATCTAATCTAATGAAATAAAATAGAATTTCATATAAAATTAGATAAAAAAAAATTTAATTAAATGAAGTAGTGATAGACACTATTAAAACAAAGACATATACCTTCGAATAAAACAAAAAATAGCCTCTAAAAAAAATTATTTCCCTAAAAATATTTTTTAGCTTATATTTATTTTTAAATAAATGTATATTATGGTAATCAACTATAATCTTTTAAACCTTAAACTAAAATCAACAATAAAGTTTTTATGTCAAATCATCAACAAGAAAAATTACATTCTCTCCAAAAAACTATTGACAGTTTAGAAAAAACTTATGGTAAAGGTACTGTAATGAAGCTTAGCGATAGTAAAGTAGTAGATGTGCCTGCTATTTCTACAGGATCTTTAGGATTAGATATAGCTCTTGGCGTAGGAGGTTTACCTAAAGGTAGAGTAATAGAAATTTTTGGACCAGAATCTTCAGGAAAAACAACATTAAGCCTACATTGTATAGCTGAAGCACAAAAATCTGGTGGCATAGCTGCATTTATAGATGCTGAACATGCTTTTGATAAAATATATGCAGAAAAACTGGGTATAGATACTAAAAATTTGTTAATAGCACAACCAGACAACGGTGAACAAGCCTTAGAAATTGCAGAACAACTTATCCGTTCTAGTGCTATAGATATTATAGTAATAGATTCTGTAGCTGCTTTAGTACCTAAAGCAGAACTTGAAGGATATATGGGAGATAAAAATGTAGCCTCACAAGCACGTTTAATGTCTCAGGCACTGAGAAAACTTACAGGGACATTGAATAAAACTGGATGTACTTGTATATTTATTAATCAATTAAGGGAAAAAGTAGGCGTAATATATGGTAGCCCAGAAGTAACTACTGGAGGAAATGCACTAAAATTTTATGCTTCTGTACGTTTAGATATCAGAAGAAAAGAACAAATTAAAGAAAATACTGACCATATATTAGGTAATAAAACAAAAATAAAAGTAGTAAAAAATAAAGTAGCCCCTCCATTTAAAGTAGTAGAATTCGATATTATGTATGGAGAAGGCATCTCTAGACTAGGCGAAATTATAGATTTAGGTGTAAATCTTAATGTCATTAAAAAATCAGGATCATGGTTTTCGTATGAAGACAAGAAATTAGGCCAAGGTAGAGAAGCAGTAAAAAATTTTTTGAAAGAAAATGATACCTTAGCACAAACATTAGAAGAAAAAATTATCCAAAAAATTAAGGAAAAAAAATAAAATATATAGCATTTGTTGTGCGTTGTACAAAACAATTTTCATATAATTAAAAATAATTTGAATACTATATTATTCAAATAAAAAATTTTCTTACATAAATTTATTTTATTATATCCAATAATTTAGATCAATTAAAATTTATAAAAAAAACTGTTTTGTACAACAATTATCTTTTACAATCAAAATTGGGCGATGATACACAAAATTAATGGAACAAAACTATATTTTTTCATTAAAAAAACAATACTCCATCTTGTTATGCTCAATGATATTATTTAATAATATCTCCTGATAAGTTTTATATACCTTAAATAATACAACAAATAGTATAGCAGTTTCACATATAGCAACAGATAAAATACATAATATAAGCACTATCACTGCAGAATGCGGATGTATATGGTAAAAAAAAATAAAATTAAGGTTTACAGCACAAAACATCATCTCTATGCCAAGCAACATAAAGAGCAAATTCCGCTTAAGCAATACTATAATAATGCCGCCAAAAAATAATAGGTGACTTGACATCAAAAATAGTGTAAAATCATAATTTTGTAACATCAGATGGGTTATACAGTAATATATATTCTTTTTACCCTATCGCTAATACTAGTAAATACTTCATAGGCTATTGTATCTTGATATTTTGCCCACATTTCTACATCATGTGCAGCGCCAAAAATAATTACTTCATCTCCTGGTTTAGCATCTATTCCAGTAATATCTATCATACAAGTATCCATACAGATATTACCTACAATAGGAACTAGATGACCTTGTATCCATACCTTACCTTTACCATTACTTAAGGCCCTACTAAAACCATCAGCATAACCAATAGCTATGGTAGCTATCTGCATCTCTTTATGTGCTAATCCCTTTCTATGATAACCTACAGTATCTCCTGGAGCAATATGCTTTACTTGTAAAATAACAGTTTTTAGTGTATTTACTACAGACAAGGCATCTTTTATATTTTTATCTACACCTACTCCATATAAACCTATACCTAAACGTACCATATCTAACTGATATTGTGCAAAATGCAGTATACCTGAAGTATTGAGCAAGTGTTTAAGCAGTTTTTTTTGTAGCCTTTGCTCAAAGATATAAGCAAAATTTAAAAATTTTTTTGCCTGCATATGCGTATAATCATCATGTGAACGAAGGTCGGCAGCAGCCAAGTGACTCAAAATACCTACAATGTTTATATAAGCATTATTTTGTATAATCATTACTACATCGTCAAAATCTTCTTTTACTATACCCAAACGATGCATACCTGTATCTATTTTAATATGCACTTTAGCTTCTTTTCTATGCTCTTTTAAAAAAGTATCAAGTGCCTGGAGTAAAGTTAAACTATATATTTCTATCTCTAAACCATAATCCAATGCTTTGGAAAAACATGATGTAGTTACATTCATGACCATAATCGGCATTTGAATGCCATGATTTCTTAACAAAATACCTTCATCAGTATAAGCAATGCCTAAATAATCTACCTGATGATAAGATAGTAGATTCGCTACTTCAAAAATACTACTTCCATAAGCAGAAGCCTTTACCATAGCCATAATCTTTGTTTTTTTTTTTATCTTTCTTCTAAAGAAATGAAAATTATGTACAAGGGCACCTAAGTTAACTTCTAATACTGTTTGATGTACTTTTTTTTGTAAAGCATCTACTATTTTCTCTAAAGCAAATTTTCTAGCTCCTTTTACCAATATAAATTTATCTTTTATATAAGGCATATGAGCTAAAAAAGAATCAACACTTTTATATACCTTTAATTTAAAATCTGAAAAGAGATAAGAATAATCATGTATTACTGGCCCAATACCTATGCAATGCGTTATATCATATCTTTTAAAGATATGTACTATTTTTTGATAAAGATCTTTTGCTACTAAACCAGTTTGCAGCATATCCGATAAAATTACCATTCTTTCTTTAGCATTATATTTTGTCATAGCATTTAGAGCAGCTTCAAGCCCTATCAAATCATTATTATATGTATCATCTAAAATCTGACATCCATGCATACCTGCTTTCAAAGTAAGGCGCATAGGTAAAGATGCTAACTGATGTAAAACAGCTTGTAAATCCTTTTGAAGAATTTTAGGAAAAAAAAATAGACAACATACTAAGGCATGTAGACTATTTTCTAACATGCTTGTATCCTGAAAAGGAAAATAAAGGGTATGGGTTAATAATTGATATGATATGGTAACTTTAGTATTATTATTTGCTAAATAGTGCTTATGAATAGTAAATAAGGCTTGTGTATCTTCTTTATAAGACCAAGAAATCAATTGCTTATCAGAATATTTTTTGTGTAAAGCCATGTGTATAGCTGTATGGTCTTTACAATATATAACAGAAGAACAAGTTTGAAATAATAAAATTTTTTCTTCTATTTTTTGTGCTTGGGATAAAAAATTTTCATCATGAGCAGATCCTATATTAGTAAAAATGCCTATATCAGGCCTAATCATTTCACCTAAATTTTGCATCTCACCTGGCATAGATATGCCTACTTCAAAAATTCCTATTTTATGTTTACCATGTATAGGTAGTAAAGATAAGGGGACACCAATTTGTGAATTATAGCTTTGAGGACTTTTTATTACATAGTTAGATAAGTCGAGAAGTTGTGCTAGCCACTCTTTTACCATTGTTTTTCCATTACTTCCTGTAATAGCTATAGTTGACAAATTGTATTTCTTTCTATGAAATTTTGCTAAAGCTTGTAGGGCCTTTACACTACTTTTTACCTGTATAATGGTTGCTTCAGGCAACTGATAACACAAAGATGTAACCTTTTTTTCTACTAAAAAAAACCGAATACCCTGTGTATATGCATTAGACATATAATCATGTCCATCATAATTTTTTCCTATAATAGCAACAAAAAGGGCATAATTTTTTTCTACAGAAAAAATTTTTCTGCTATCTAAAATAAATTGCTTAATAAGTCCCTTTTTATTTTTTTGTATATATTTACCTTGCGTAATTTTTTGTACGCTTGCTAAAGTAAAATATGGCGTGTATAAATTTTTTACCACCATAAATAGGAAATAAATTTTAGATCTGTAATTTCATTTGTAAACGAATTTGCGTAATCCTACGTTTTGTGTCTGCAGGAAAGTTACTTTTCATGATCCAATCGTAGTATTTGGGATAATTTTTTAAAATATCAGTAACTTTTTTGCCTTTATGTTGTCCAAAATTAAAAATAATTTGTCTATTTTCATCATATGTAAGCCGGTTAGCTAAATCTACTCTAGTAGCATTAAATACATCATGTAAAGTATTGATATTATTTTCTATAGTGCCTAAACATTTTAGTTGTGTATCAAAAACTTTTTTGCCTTTATAGCGCTCAACCTGATGTTTAAAAATATCTACTGTAGCTGCTGTATCAGCTAATGCTGAATGAGCATTATCTAACTTTTTTTTACAATAAAATGTGTATGCTGCTGAAAGTGTTCTTTTTTCCATAAGGTGAAAAATTTGTTGGACATCTATTATCTTTCTTTTATCAATATCAAAAGCCATATCTACACGTAAAAACTCTTCCATAAGCAGTGGTATATCAAATCGGACAATATTAAATCCAGCAATATCTACACCAGCCAAAAATTTGAGTACATCTTTAGCAATTATTTTAAATGTAGGAGCTTCTTTTACATCTTTATCATAAATACCATGTATTTTACTTACTTGTTCAGGTATAGAAATAGTTGGATTTATTTTTTTGTGAAAAATATTTTGTTTTCCATCAGGAAAAACTTTTATAAATGCCAATTCTACTATTCTATCATGTATAATATCTATACCTGTAGCTTCAAGATCAAAAAAAACTAGAGGACGTTTTAAATCTAATTCCATACTACAAATTTTTATTGTGAATAAATGAAGGCAATGCTTTTTCAAAAGCATCAGATGTAATACCAATATTTTCGAGCAAAAATCTTACACCTTGTACATGTTCATCGAGAGGAGATTCTACCATAACATATGGTATCTTTTTGATATCCTCTCTAGGAGGAACTGATGCAATAGTATTGACTAAAGCATCTTGCTTACAATAAATTAATGTACCTCCTTTAGGAGATGCTTGTACAAATTCTTGCACATATTCTTTAGTGAATTTCTCATCTGCAGAAGGAGAAAAGGTACTTATAACTCCTATATGATGTTTATAAACTATTTTATCTTTTATAGGCATAACCATTGGTTCCTGTACTAAAACAATAGGTGCATCAGAAAGAGCAAATTTTACAGATAGATCAGATTCATAAATAATATAATCAAAATTTCTTGTATAATACTGTAAAATATGCTTAGTTAATGCACACATCATTTTTTTCTTTTCTCCAAGAAAAACAATATGTTGTTTATGTTTAAAACATTGCTTTAGGTACTGGTAATAATCTGATGAAGGAATAGTATTTCTTTTTATATAACTATATAATGATGTTATAGTTGTATTATCTATATCTTGAGGAGTAATTACAATAGTGTCTTTTTTTAAGACATTTTTTAATGCTTGTATACTATCAATAGCAATACACAAATCTTTTTGAATAAAAAAATCCTTTATAGCAAGAGGTGTTTTTTTTGCATAAGATACTGTTATATCATGTCCAAGATGATGGAGCGCTACAGCCAACTGATGCATAAGTGGATGGTTAATTTCTATAAAAAGAAAATTTTTTTTCTGCATTATATCTTTTACTAAATATTGTAGCAAAGCTATCAAAATATTTTTTTAAAAAGAAATTTTTAAAATACTTACATAAAATTTTTCATTATATTTAGCTGAATTTTATGCGTACATATTTTAAAATATTAGCTTATGCTAAACCACTAAAAGGTTTAATGTATGGATATTTAATCACTAATTTTTTAAGCATTGTATTTAGCTTAGTAAACTTTAGCCTTTTAATACCTCTATTCGACATTCTTTTTGACAAAGCAAAAACAAAAAATTATTTAGATACATTATCGAATCTCCCTCATTTTACTTTTAGCCCCAAATATTTCAAGGCAATATTTTACCACTACTATTTTATTATTATAAAACAATATGGTGACCTAGGAGCCCTATATTTTATTTGTCTATTCTTTATTATAGCTGTTTTTATGGCAAACTTTTTCCGCTATCTTGCAGCAGTAATAATGACAAAAATACGTACACATACTATTTGTACGCTACGTAAAAAAATATTCCATAAAATTATGAAGCTAGAGCTGAGTTACTTTACCCATCATAAAAAAGGAAATATTATTTCAAAAGCTACCAGCGATGTGTATGAAGTAGAACATTTTATAGTACATACGTTAAAAAGTATTTTCAAAGATTTTATTCAAATTATCAGCTTTTTTATAGTATTATTTTATATTTCTTATCAACTGACCTTATGTACCATTATTGTTTTGCCCATAGCAGGATTCTGTATAGGCAATATTGTAAAAAGTATACGCAAAAAAGCAACTCAAGCACAAGCATCTATGGGTAATATAGTAACCTTGTTAGACGAAGTACTCTTTGGCATACGCATTATAAAAGCATTTACAGCAGAAAAAAGTATGACAAAAAAATTTCAAAAAGAAAATAATCGTTATGCCAAACTTAATGTAGACATTAATAAAAGACATGAGTTAGCTTCTCCTATATCAGAATTTTTTGGTGTATTGGTAGTAGTAATCATTTTAGGCTATGGAGGAAAACTAGTTTTACAAAACCATGCCCACTTAGCAGCAAGTGAATTTATGGTATATATCATTCTCTTTTCACGAATCATATCTCCTGCCAAATCTGTTGTACACACTTTAGGAAATATGCATAGAGGATTAGCTTCTGCCCATAGAATATTTCAACTAATATATAAAAAGCCTTTAGTAAAAGAAAGAAAATGGGAAAAAAATATCCAATATTTTAACAAAAATATTTGTTTTCAACATGTAACATTTGCTTATAAAAATAAGCCCGTGTTAAAAAATATTCATATCACCATTCCCAAAGGAAAAACCATTGCCTTGGTAGGTCCTTCTGGAGGGGGAAAATCAACATTAGTAGATCTTATTCCCCGTTTTTATGACCCTCAACAAGGGTGTATTACTATTGATGATGTTCCCATACAAAATTATACTTTACAAAGCTTACGATCACTCATGGGAATTGTAACACAAGAATCTATTTTGTTTCATAATACTGTATTCAACAATATTGCCTTTGGCTATCCTTCAGAAGTAAAGGAATCTCAAGTAGTACATGCAGCCAAAATGGCTTATGCCCATGATTTTATCATGCAACTGCCTCAAGGTTATCAAACATTGATGGGAGAAAGAGGCATTAAGCTATCAGGTGGACAACGACAACGCATTTGTATTGCTCGGGCTTTACTCAAAAACCCGCCAATCCTTATTTTGGATGAAGCCACTTCTGCTTTAGATACTACTTCAGAAAAATGGGTACAAGAGGCTTTGGATTGTTTGATGAAAAATAGAACTGTGATTGTGATTGCACACAGGCTCAGCACTATTCAGCAAGCAGATGAAATTGTGGTGATTGATCAGGGGAAAATTGTGGAAAAAGGAAAACATCAACAGTTGATGGCAAAAAAGGGATTGTACAAGAAATTGAGCGTGGGATAATAAATTATTGGCTATTGTGTTTTAAACACCTCCATCAATCATTCCATAATCCATTCACTACCTTTTTGGAGCTCTTCAAAGATTTGCGTATTGCTTAAATTTTCCCAAGATTTTTCTTCTAAAATTCTATTGACATGATTTAGTTTTAGATAGCTATATTTTTTATTACATATTGTTGAAAAATTAATTCCTAATTCTTTAAAATCTCTTACTTTACCTATTTCTCCCTTTATTTCTCCTATTTTTTCTCCTATACTTATGCCTTCGCGCATTCCCTCTTTACGTTTTTTATCTAAATTAACCTGTAGTTCAGCTTCATAATTCAAGGAATCGTATATGACTTTATTATAAGACATTCTGTCTGATGATTTCCATAAACTCAATTGCATTAATTGATAACTCGCTGAAATAAAATCTGATAAATTTGAGGAAAAATATACTTTTTTATGACAAAAATATAAAAAATATAGCCATTGAAACTTTTTTGTAAAATTATTGTAAAATAATCTTTATAGTCTTTATATAATAAACCTTTTAAGTCTTGTTTTCGCTTAGGTTGATTTTAGAAATCGATGCACAAAATTTGTTTAATTCAAATACTTTTACTTTAAATCAATTCTCATATTTTCTAAAATCTAAATTATATACTTCGTCTATAATCTGCCAACTTACTTTAATTTTTCTTAAAATTTCATATTTTCTCCCACCCTTCCCAAACCTGCTGATTAATCATTTTATCTGTTTTAATTTCTAAAAGCTTCAATCGATCACTAGCTTGAAAAAAATCCTTTAAAATCATTTGCAATGTTGACCTATCATTTGCACAAAAATAATCAAACCCATAAGATTGAGCCAAACCAGAAGCATTGAGCAGCTGATGACCTTCAAAATGCGTAGATAATTCCGGCTGATGTTTCGCTCCTGTCAATAACCGAAAAATATTTCCTCCATGATTATTAAATAAAATGATATATACATTTTTTAATTTTTCATGATGCCAAAAAGCATTTTGATCATAAAAAAAAGCCATATCACCCGTCAAAAGCACCACCTTTTTATCTGTCACCAAAGCATTACCAATGGCTGTACTCGTAGTGCCATCAATGCCATTGGTACCGCGATTGGCATAGACCAAAACATGGGGAGTAGTGATGCCAACCATATCCACATAACGGATGGGCATGCTATTGCCTACATGCAAAATGCTGTGAGATGGTAATTTTTCCAAAACTTTTACAGTAACAAAAAAATCACCAAAAGGCAAAGCAGCAAAAAAAATTTCTTTCTGATTTTGATGTATTTTTTCTTTGGATTGCCATTGTTGAAAATACCTTTGCTGTGTCATTTTAGATACATGTGTTTGACACCATTTTTTCAAAAAAAAGAGAGGAGAAAATGAAAAAATATCAGTGACTGATTGAAACGTATCAACAATAGTATCTTCTGATTGAAAATGCCAATGCATCGCAGGAGGATTTTTTCTGAAAAATTGCTTCAAACGTTTTGAAAGAATAGACTTTCCCCAACTAATGAGCAAGGTAGGTTGTAAAAGATATTCTTCCTCTTGAGAAGCTAAAATCCATTCGATATTTTTTATACAAGGAATTTGATCATGCACATTGGCTATAACATCTCCAATCACTGGAATATATTTTTGAAACAATTTTTGTACAATTTTTTGGAATTCTAGACTACGATCATGCTGCTGACCAATCAAAACAAGCACCTTCTCACTTTTGGCTAAAACTTGTGACATCTCCTGAAAAACTTCCTCAGACAAATAATGCTCAGCATTCCACTTTGTAATCTGTTTAGCACAATGTTGATCATAAAATTTTTTCTCTGATAATGGATACAATGGCTCACGCAAAGGTATGTTGATATGTACAGGACCTGATGGCTTTTTTTGGGATAGAAAAATAGCTTCTTGTAATATCCTGTCATGATACCATTGCACATCTGGATAATTTTCGGTACTGTATTGATAACTCTTTTTTACATGTTTACCATAAATTTGCTGTTGATGTATTGTTTGACCATCCTGCTGACCAATCCATTCAACAGGTCTATCAGCCGTTAAAATAAGCAAAGGAACTTGCTGAAAGTAGGCCTCAGCAATAGCTGGAGCAAAATTATAAACAGCAGTACCTGAAGTACATATCAACACAACAGGTGATTGGAGATGTTGGGCCATGCCCAAAGCAATAAAAGCAGAAGATCTTTCGTCAAAAATAGTTTTAGTTTGTATTGTAGGATATCGCGCAAAGGCTATGGCAAGCGGAGCTGAACGAGAACCTGGGGCTATAATCGCATGACGAATGCCGTGGGTTGCACAAAGATGAGGAATGTTAGTAATAGAAATCAAAAGAGATAGCAATCAAAAAAATAAAAATTCAAGTTTGTAAATATTGCATCAGCAAATGGGCTCCATATTGCGTTGGTTCTTGGGTTGTTTTAAGTTGCGCTTTTATTTGTGCATAATAATGGCGTTGTTTTTTTCTATAATCTTTTTCTAAAATTTTTTTGAGATGGAATAACAAGTTCTGAACATGAAAATCTTGTTGAATCAATTCAGCCACAATATTATCTTGGACAAGAATATTAGCTAAACCAATGTATTTTATCTTCAAAAAATACCGCGCTAAAAAGTAGGTAAGCACATTGGTTTTATAAACTAAAATTTGTGGTACATCAAACAACAAAGTTTCTAAAATAGCAGTACCAGAAGTGACTACAGCTGCATGGGCATGAGCCAGAAGGCTATATGATTGCTCAACAATAATTTTTACGTTATATCCTCGGATTATTTTTTGATACAAGGCAAGTGGCAAACTATCCACTGCTGCTACACAAAATTGATAAGTAGGAAAATGGGGAATTATTTGTACGAGAATAGGCAAAACAGACTGCACTTCTTGTAAACGGCTACCTGGTAAAAATGCTATAATTTTTTTTTGAGGATCGAGGTGATATCTTGTAAAAAAATCAGCCATGGGCTGGAATTGCTCGATCTTTGGCACTAAAGGATGACCAATATAATCCACATGATAATAGAATTGCGCATAAAAATCTTTTTCAAAAGGAAGAATAGAAAACATATGATCCACATCCCTTTGTATATTTTGGACTCTTTTACGATGCCAAGCCCAAATTTTAGGACTAATGTAATAACAAGTTTTGATATGATTCTTTTTAGCAAACCGAGCCATGCGTAAGTTAAACCCTGCAAAATCAATGAGTATAACAACCTGTGGCTGGAACTGTAAGATATCCTTTTGACATTTTTTATAAAGACGAAAAAAACGAAAAAAATACCTGATAAACCGAAAACCCATCATGGCTATTGCCTGATAATGCTGCGATAGAATAACCCCAGCATATTTCATATGAGATCCTCCAATGCCTCTTATCTTTGCTTCGGGATCTTTTTGAAAAATGGCTTTGGCCAGATCAGCGCCATAAAGATCACCTGATTTTTCTCCTGCTATGATATAATAACGCATTCAAAATGAAAGTATTTTTTCTTTTTGAAAAGAAAAAAAAGCATGATCTGTAAAAATGATATGGTCAATAACTGGGATATACATCACTTTTCCCATTTGGATAATTTCTTTTGTCAAAGCAATATCCGATATACTAGGCTGTATATTACCCGAGGGATGGTTGTGGATGAGCACAATTGCAGAGCTATTTTCTGCTAAAGCAATTTTAAAAATAATCCGCGGATCAACAGTTGTTTTAGAGATACCGCCTTTGCTAATTTGTTGCTTTTTAATTAGGTAATGACCTTTGTTGAGCAAAAGGATCCAGAATTCTTCTGTAGTTTTGTCTTTAAGGTCAGGCAACATTAAGGTATAAATTGCCTTGGGATGGCTAAGCTTAATTTTTTTTAAAGGAGAAAACTCATTTCTCCTTCGACTGATTTCCATAGCACTTACAATATTAATGGCTTTAGCTTGACCTATGCCTTTAAATTTTTGTAAATCTTTCACAGAACAACGTGCCAATGCATCTAAGCTATAGTCATAAGATTTTAGTATAAGTTGGGCCAAGTCTACAGCACTTTTATTTTTAGTGCCAGAACCAATAAGGATAGCAAGCAGTTCATATACAGATAGAGCAGAAGCTCCTTTTTGCAATAGTTTTTCTCTTGGCCTATCTTCTACTGCCCAGTCTTTTATTTTGAGATTTTTTTGAGATTGAAGCTGCACATTTTTTTCTAATTTTTCCAAAACAAGAAGAGCTAAAAATTACATTATTGTATAAAATTTACTTCAATCTAGTCTATATCTAGACTAAAATTTCAAGGAACTAATATAATCAACTATAACCAATCAAAAATTGAAAATCATAATAAATATTTATGCAAAAAATTGCTTAAGACAACATATTAACAAATCGAGCGAGTTTTGATTTCTGATTAGCTGCTTTATTTTTATGGATAATATTATTTTTAGCCAATTTATCAATTTTAGAAACTACTTCACTAAACATTTTTTGTGCTTCTTCTTTAACAGTCATCTTTTTTAGTCTTGTAATATATGTTCTACATGTTTTATGTTGATATTTATTTCGTATCCTTTTTCGTTCATTAGAACGTATTCTTTTTTTTGCTGATGCTAAATTTGCCATATTATAGTTGTGTAATTAACATTTTAAATTTTATATAAAGATAACTTTTTTGCTACGAATTAAAAAATATATGCTAAGGCATATTGTGTATCTATATAGGTAAAAAGTCCTTTTTTTCCTATAGGCAAAAAATTAGCATGTATACCTATACCAAATTTTTTAGTAATTTTTATATGTAATCCTTGTTTCATAACAAGAGGAATAGATAAATATACTGGTTCATCTCTTTTATCTAGTGTAAATAAAAAACATCCTAATTGAAAGCTAGGTATAAAAATACCATATAAATATTCTGCTCCCACAAACATTTTGATTTTCAATGATTGTAGCCTTGCCATATGCATATCTTTCATATAAGCTTTTGTATTAAAATCTTGCGCAATTTCTAATGTTAGTGTAGTATAAGTATTTTTATAGCATTGCCTACTATACTTTCCAAATAAAGAAATAATAGAATATTTTTTATCTTTATACTCTTTTAAAGAAAATAAAGGTGCAATAGTTAAATAGCTTTTACATTTTTTATAATTGTTAATATAATAATCTTTACTATTGCTAGGATTAAAGGTAAAATTAGCACCTAAATAAGCAGATAAAAAACTCAAAGATTTGGAACCCCATTGCAAATCTACATCTTTATTATCATTCTTTTTTATATTGTTTTCTATTTCAAATGGAATATAATTATAGTTCAAACCTAAATTTATCTGTCCATATTTGTTGAGCTTATAATACCATTTCCATCCAAATATTAGATGGAAAAGTACTCTATTATGTTTACCAATAAAATTCCCTTTTTGAGATATGCTATAAGGTATATTTTTTAATTCTATAGCACCTATTCCTATACGTGTAGTAAGATAATTTTGAACAAAATAATTAAACTTAGGCTCTACATATAATAAACCACCTATACCTGTTACTTTACTATTATCTTTGTTTTTACCAAAACAATAGTGGTTAAAAGATAGTCCTATTTCAGGATAAAAATGCCAAAATTTCCATATAGATTTATTAACATAAAGGCTCGATATATCAGCACTATAACCATATCGCTCTCCCTTTAGACTTTCCGACATAATAAAATTTGTAGGAAATATAAAAGGGTAATAATTACTATGGATAGTAATAGGATAAAAACGGTCTGATCGTATAATTTTTGCTTGCGCAGATAAAATACTAACAAAAAATATGCAGAAGGAGGAAAAAAATATTACTTTTTGTTTTACAAAAAACATGTTCGTAGATAATGAATACTTAGTTATTAGCTTTTAGGACCAATCTCTAAAATAATATTAAAATAAAGATAAGATAACTAAAAATAAAATACTAATTGCAAAAATTTATACCATAAAAAGGCATCATTTAGCAATGTAAAATATTATGAATATGCATAGAAAGACTTAAAAATAATATTTTAGGCTGTGCATTTCTTTCGAGGTGATGATACTTCTTATTCAAATGGTGGATAATAGCCACTACTTTTTTACTGTTAAATCTTTTTACAAAATTTTGTAAAAACTGATATACATAATCTGGTATATACTCTCTATCTATTTCTAAGAAGAATGCTAAAAAAACATGTCTCATCATACAAATACAAAAAAAAAAATAGTCATATTGTTTTTCTTTATCCCATGTAGCAAACTTTTCTACCTGATTATAAAGGCCTGCAAAATCTTTTTTGTAACAAAAACGTAGCCAAGAACGAAAAAATAAAAATGTATCATAAAAATACTGTTCCTCTTGCATCCAATGCTTTATCAAAGCTATATCTTGGGCAGATAAAAAAATATAAGACCTAAGCTGACTACGAGATATAGGGTAAGATTTAAATATCTGCATAATATTTTCCTGAGAAAAAGGAGGTATATTAAAACGTTGTGTACGGGAAATAATAGTAGGCAAAACTTTTTCTGCATTATGTGTTACCAAAAAAAATAAAACATGAGAAGGAGGTTCTTCAAAAATTTTTAACAACGCATTGGCTGTACTTATATGAAAATATTCAGGACACCAGATAATAAATATTTTATACTGACTTTCTATAGGAAAAATTTTTGTACTATACATTATCTTTTCTGCTTCCTCTTTAGTAATAATCAGCTGTTTATTAGCACCTAAAGCCAAAGCCCAGCCTACAATACTAGGATATTGGTTTTCTATTAAAAATTTCTGCCAAGATTTTATAAAATAATGATGATTAACTTGAAGATGATTACTACAAGTAGGAAAAATAAAATGTATATCTGGATGTATAACCTTTTTTATTTTTTGACATCCACTACACCTACCACATGAATCTATATCACTCCTATTCTTACAATTCAAGTAAGTAGCCAATGCTAAAGCAAATGCAAAATAAGGACTTGAAGATGAACCTGAATATAATTGAGCATGAGGTAAAACATCTTTTTGTGCTAAAAATAATATTTTTTGCTTTATAGATGAATAACCAGGTATAGCTTTAAATTGCATAGCATTTATTTTGAAAAAAATATCAGAGTTAAATTAAAAAAAGTTTTACTATTTTATAAATTTTTACACTAGTAAAAGTATTATATGTAAATAAAATATTATTTATAGATATTTTATTATAATAAAATACCCTACAAATTATAATATACATAAAAACAATACTTAGTACATAAATTCATTTTATATATACTAATCAATATGACCAGATTTAATTTTATGTCTGAAAATTTAACAAAAAAATACATTGCTGTAATTGGTTTAGAAGTACATGCACAGTTGCTTACCAGAGGAAAAATATTTTCATCAGAAAAAACTATTTATGGTGCTCTACCCAACACATATACCAGTGCTATTACACTAGCACATCCAGGCACACTACCTCGTATAAATAAAGAAGCAATAAAACAAGCAATAAAGTTAGGCTTATCCTGTAAAGCAGCAATTACTGAAATAAATCATTTCGATAGAAAAAACTATTACTATCCAGACTTGACCAAAGGCTATCAGATTACACAAAATAGTACACCGATATGTAAAAATGGATTTATATTAATCGAAATAAACAATAAAAAAAAAAAAATTACACTTAACAGAATACACTTAGAAGAAGATACAGGTAAATCTATATATAGCATAAGCCCAGGAGAAGCTTTAATAGATTATAACAGGGCAGGTACACCACTCATAGAAATTGTCACAGACCCTATCATCAGCTCTGGAGAAGAAGCTTATCAATATCTCAAAACATTGCGAAAGCTTTTACGTCATTTAGATATTTGTGATGGCAATATGGAAGAGGGATCTTTACGCTGTGATGCCAATATTTCGGTTATGAAAAAAGAGGATACAAAATGGGGGACCAAGGTAGAAGTGAAAAATATGAACTCCATGCGGCATGTACAGCTGGCCATACAGTATGAAATCAACAGGCAAGTGAAAATGTTGCAAAATGATGAAAAAATTATATCTGCCACGAGAATGTACAATGCTGCCACAGGAAAAACCGTGCATATGCGAAATAAAGAAACAGCTAATGACTATCGTTATTTTCCTGAACCCAACTTAAGCCCATTTGTAATCAGTAAAAATGAATTGATTGTAATACAAAAAAATTTACCTCTCTTACCAGAACAGCTAGAAGAAAAATTTATAACAATCTATAAACTTTCTACATACGATGCAAAAAATATAGTAGAAGACAAACATTTAGCTATCTATTATGAAGAAATATGCAAAAATACTGTCTACTACAAACCAGCAGCTAACTGGATATTAGGACCTGTAAAATCCTATTTAAATGAAAAAAATATATCCATAAAAGACTATCCTTTATCCGCAAGTACAGTAGCCGATCTTATACATTTAGTAGAAAAAAAAAATATACATTTTTCCACCGTAGTACAAAAAATATATCCAATATTATTGGAATCACCCCATAAAAAACCTTATAATATAGCACAAAAATTAGGTTTATTTCAAAAAATATATGACAAAGAAGAGCTCAAAAAAATTGTTCAAAATATTTTAGAACAAAATAAAAATAAAGTGCAAATATATAAAGCTGGAAAAAAGGGATTATATGGATTTTTTATGGGTAAAATTATGCAAGAGACAAAGGGAAAAATTAATCCTAAAGTAGCCAATACTATTTTGCAAGTATGTATAGATCAATATCAAACATAAATAATATTTTTAGGTGTACTATTATCTTTAATGCTATAATCTATATATCCTCTACTTACGCTAAGTATAATACCAAGTCCAATTCCAGTAAATAATAAAGAAGTTCCTCCCATACTAATTAAAGGTAAATTTAAACCTGTTACAGGAAATAAACCCACCGTAACACCCATGTTGATAACAGATTGTAGCATAATAAAAAAAGCAATACCACCTACAAGTAATGTTCCAAACATACAACTGGCCTTTTCCATAATATATAATGATCTATAAAGTAACATACAGTATAGCAATAATACTACAATACCTCCCCATAGTCCATATTCTTCTATAATAATAGCATATATAAAATCAGAATAAGGATAAGGCAAAAAATTGCGCTGTATACTTTTTCCCATCCCTTTACCATAAATACCACCAGTAGCTAAGGCAATAAAAGACTGTTCTAGCTGATAAGGATAGCTTTTTTTATTGAAGAATTGTTTTATTCTACTTACTGCCGTCTGATTTCTTTGTCCAAACTGGATAAAAATACTTCCTAAAAGGGAAATAATTAAAGTATATAAGATAAGTTGCTTTATAGGTATTTTTCCTATAAATAAAATAATCATACAACTTATAAAGAGCAATAGTGCACAAGACAAATTTGTTAAAGCTATTATTCCACAAATGGAACCCATCCAAAAAAAAATACTGACAAGTACATTAGTTAAATTTTTTTTGTATTTATGATATTTATGTACCTTATTTGCTATTACAATAAGCAAAGCCATTTGCGCCAAATCTGAAGGTTGAAAGGCTTTACCTATAATAGGCAACTGTATCCATCGAGAAGCTTCATTGATTTTTATCCCATATTTCCAAGTGATTACAAGTAAAGGTAAAGATATCCATAAGGATATTTTTGCTAATCCTTTAAAATAACGATAATCTACATTATGTATAAAAAACATGGTTATAAAACCTAATAATAATAGAAACATATGTTTAAACAAATAATATTCTGTATTGCCAGACATATGCCTATAAGCCAAGGAGCTAGTAGCACTATATACTACTAATATACTGATACAAAAAAACAAAAAAGTGATCATCCAAATGGCTGTATCTCCTTTAAAATATTTTTGTATCCATAATTTCATTGGCATAGTGTAGTACTAAACTTAAGATTATAAAAAATATAACATAAATTAATTTTGACTTGCTAGGACTTTATTTATAACATCTTATCGTTCCTATAATTCTTCTACCTTGTTCTTGTAATTCTTTTTATTTTTAATTAGCTTTTGTAACTTTTCGCGATACAATAATAGTTGATTTACAGTTTGTATACTTTGACCACTTCCTTTAGCTATCCTTTTTTTACGCGAAGCATTGAGCAACTTAGGATCTTTTTTTTCTTTTTTTGTCATAGACTGTATAACAAATTCAAAAGGTTGTAATTTTATATTTATTTCTTCATTTTTTAGTCCTTTTTTAATACCAGGTACATAATTCATTATATTTTTTATGCCACCCATTTTTTTCACTTTTTGTATCTGAGCATAAAAATCATCAAAATCTAATACACTTTTATATATCTTTTTTTTTAATTTTTTTTCTTCTTTCTCATCGTATAATGCTTCTGTTTTTTCTACTAGTGAAATAATATCATCCATACCCAAAATACGTTTTGCCATTCTATCAGGATGAAAGATATCTAAATCATACATTTTTTCTCCATGACTTACCATTTTTATAGGTTTATCTACTGTAGCCCTTAAGGTAAGCGCTGCTCCTCCCCTAGCATCTCCATCTAATTTTGTTAACACTACTCCATCAAAATTTATGCTCTCATTAAATAGCTTTGCAATATGAACAGCATCTTGACCTGTCATAGCATCTAAGGCTAACAAGGTTTCTGTAGGGTGAATTTTTTTTTTTATATCATAAATTTCTTTCATCATTTTTTTATCTACAGCAAGTCTACCAGCAGTATCTACAATAAGCATATGAAAATGATTTTCTTTGGCATATTCCACTGCTTTTTGGGCTATCTTTATAGGATTATTTTCTGTTGTAGTATATAAGTCTACATCTATATTTTTAGCTAATATACTAAGCTGCTCTATAGCTGCTGGTCTGTATACATCACAAGGTACCAGAAGTACTTTTTTACTTTTTTTTTTAAAAAAAAGAGCCAACTTTGCACATAAAGTAGTTTTTCCTGTACCTTGTAGACCAGCTATCATTATAATAGCAGGATTAGCTTGGGTATGAATAGGAACTTGTTTTTCTCCCATCATCATAGTTAGCTCTTCATACACTATTTTAGTAAATAATTGCCCTGGAGATACATTCATTAAAATATCTCTTCCTAATGCCTTTTTTTTAATATTATCTGTAACTTGTTTAGCTATTTTATAATTTACATCAGCATTAATAAGTGCTTTTCTTACTTCTTTTGCTGTACTTGCAATATTAATTTCTGTTATTCTCCCTTGTCCTTTTAAATTTTTTATTGCTTTTTCTATACGTTCGCGTAAATTTTCAAACATAATATAATTTTAAATATTTTTTGGATAATAATTTTTTATATACTGATGAATGTATTTTCCTATAATATCAAACTCTAAGTTTACAAAAGTATTAATTTTTAAATACTGAAAATTAGTTTGATAGTAAGTATGGGGAATAATAGCTACATCAAAATGATTTTCTTTTACATTAAAACAGGTGAGGCTTACTCCATTTATAGCTATGGATCCTTTTTCTACCAATACATGATCCTTATTGATATAGGTAAATGTATATTGCCAGCTATCACCATTTTTTTGTATTGCAATACACTTACCCACTTGGTCAATATGTCCCTGTACAATATGTCCATTTAACCTGCCCTGTACAGGCATACATTGTTCTAAGTTGATTTTATCATGTATTTTCCAATATTTAATATTTGTTCTTTGTATTGTCTCTTGTATAGCAGTAACCTGATATGTATCTGAAGTAATATCAGATACTGTACAACATATACCATCGTGGGATATGCTATCACCTATCTTTAACGATGATAAAAAACTGGTAGATAAAACAATATGATAGTTACCATTATTTTGTTTAATATCTACTACTTTACCTATATTTTCTATAATACCTGTAAACATAATATATATTTAAAGTATTAAAATACAAAATATAATGGATTAAAATGGAAAAGAAAAAAAAAATTGAAGGTAAAATAATAAAAAATCTGGGGAAAACATATGAAATTATAACTCCTAATGAAGAATTATATCATGCTGTTTTGCCAGGAAAATGGCGAATGTGTCACAATAATTTAAAAAATATTGTAGCCATAGGTGATATGGTAACATTTCATGTAGAAAAAGATACAACAGCTGTTATACAGACCATTTTACCTAGAAAAAATTGTATCATACGGCAAGCAACCTATAATAAACATCAACAACAAATATTAGCATCAAACATAGATCAAGCATTATTAATTGTATCTTATCTTTATCCTTTTACCAGCTTGGGTTTTATAGACAGAATATTAGCCTATATGAATTTTAAAGATATAGAAACAAAAATTATTTATAATAAAGTAGATTTACTTTCACCGAAAAAAAATATGGAGATGCAAAAATCAATAAAAATCTATCAAAATTTAGGATATGATATTTTTGATATGCATATATATCACAAAAATAAAATAGTACTTTTGAGTGATAAGCTTAAAAACAAAACAACATTACTTATAGGACACTCAGGTGTAGGAAAATCTAGCTTAATTAATGCTTTACAGCCTTCTTTACAGAGAAAGACAAATTCCATAAGCAAAAAATTTCATGTAGGAAAACATACTACTACTTATGCTGCAATGCTCAAAATAGAAAAAAATACCTTTGTTGTAGATACGCCAGGCATCAAAAATTTTATACCTGATAGTATAGATCAGCTAGATCACTATTTTGTAGAGATTAAAGAGCACAGTACAAAATGCTATTATAAAAACTGTAAGCATATACAAGAACCCCAATGTGCTGTACGTAGTGCTGTTAAAGAAAACAAAATTGCCTTTACTAGGTACCAAAGCTACTGTAATATACTTTGTAGAAACAAAAAAATAATATAGCTAATTTAATTAAAATAAAAAATATTAATACAAAAATTATAGCAAAAACTTTAACTTTACACCATGATTTATCCGTTAGATCAGACACTAAATTTAACAAACACTGCTGAAAAAATAATACAGTTTTGGAAAAAAGAAGATATTTTTCAAAAATCTATTCATGAAAGTAAAAAACATCAGCCTAAATTTATATTTTTTGAAGGACCACCTTCAGCCAATGGCGCACCAGGCATACACCATATGCTCTCTAGAACAATTAAAGATATCTTCTGTAGATACAAAACCATGCAAGGATATTATGTGCAACGAAAAGCAGGATGGGATACGCATGGTTTGCCTGTAGAGCTACAAGTAGAAAAAAAACTAGGCATCAAAAAAGAAGACATCGGAAAAAAAATCAGTATAGCAACATATAACAAGCATTGCCGACAGATGGTATTGCAATACCAAAAAAAATGGAATAGTTTAACAGAAAAAATTGGCTATTGGATTGATCTAGACAATCCTTACATGACTTGTGATCATAGCTATATTGCTTCAGTATGGCATTTGATTGAACAGCTATACAAAAAAAAATGGCTTTACAAAGGATATACCATACAACCTTATTCTCCTGCAGCAGGCAGTGGTTTAAGTGCGCATGAGTTAAATCAACCAGGTTGCTATCAACAGGTGAAAGATACTGCCATAGTAGCACAGTTTAAAATAAAAGGCACCACACACGACTATTTTTTGGCTTGGACTACCACTCCTTGGACTTTGCCTGCCAACAGTGCCTTGGCAGTAGGAAAAAATATTACGTATGTAAAAATTAAAACCTTTAATCCGTATACACATCAGCTGATTCATGTCATCTTAGCAGAAAAGGCTGTGTCAAAATATTTTAACTCACTATACCAAATAGATCCAACAGTAAACTTTCCTCAGGCACCATCAGACAAAACATCAATACCTTGGCAAATAGTAGCACAATATACAGGCTCTGCTTTGGTAAATGAAAAATACGAACAACTCATGCCCTATGTACAAACGAAAAAACCTGCTTTTAAAGTAATCTTAGGTGATTTTGTAAGCACAGAAGAAGGCACTGGCATTGTACACATAGCACCTACATTTGGTATGGATGACTATCGTATAGCACAACAAAATAATATACCAGCCATTATGGTGACCAATGATTTACAAGAAGAAGTACCCATTGTAGATCGACAAGGAAGATTTGTGCAAGAAATTACTGATTTTGCTGGAAAATATGTTAAATCAAGCTATGAACCTGCAGAAGTTCGTCAAAAAAGTACATATCAATCCGTAGACATTACTATTGCTATCAAGCTTAAGAAAGAAAATAAAGCCTTTTTAGTAGAAAAATATACACATAACTACCCACATTGTTGGCGTACGGATAAACCTATTTTATATTATCCTTTAGAAGCTTGGTTTATCAAAACAACAGCATGTAAAGAACAGTTAGTAAACTGGAACCAAAAAATCAACTGGCAACCATCCACTACAGGAGAGGGAAGATTTGGCGAATGGTTAAAAAATTTAGTAGACTGGAATTTAAGCAGAGATCGTTTTTGGGGAACACCTTTGCCTATTTGGAGAACCAAAGACCAAAAAGAAGAAAAATGCATTGGTTCTTTACAAGACTTACAAGCTGCGATCAAACAATCAGTAGACAAGGGCTTTATGCAATCACCCACAAAAAAAAAATTAGACCTGCACAGGCCTTTTATTGATGAGGTCATTTTGGTGAGTGATACTGGCCAAAAAATGTATAGAGAAAAAGATATTATTGATGTTTGGTTTGACGCAGGTGCTATGCCTTATGCACAGTGGGGGTATCCTGAAAACAATAAAAATATTTTAAAAGATCATTTTCCAGCAGATTTTATTGCAGAAGGAGTTGATCAAACCAGAGGTTGGTTTTTCACTTTACATACACTAGCCGTCATGCTTTTTGATCGTATGGCTTTTAAAAATGTGATAGCACATGGACTAGTATTGGATAAAGAAGGGAATAAAATGTCTAAAAGACTAGGGAATACCATAGATCCTTGTCAATTATTGGATAAATATGGACCAGATGCTATTCGTTGGTATATGATTGACCATGCAAACCCCTGGGAAAATTTAAAATTTGATTGTCAGGGAATGCAAGAGGCTAAAAAAAAATTCTTCGACACGCTACACCATACCTATAATTTTTTTGCACTTTATGCCAATATTGATCACTTCCAACCCATTACCCATACACACCTACCTCAAGATGAGAGTGATCAATGGATTCTTTCGCAATTACATACTACCCTACAAAAAGTCCATAAACATTATGAACAATATGCCCCTACCCAGGTAACAAGAAGTATACAAGATTTTGTTATCAATGATTTGAGTAATTGGTATGTAAGAATCAATAGAAAAAGATTTTGGAAAAGTGAAAATTCAACAGATAAAAACGAGGCATATAATACCCTATATACATGCCTATTAGTCATAGCAAAAATGGCTGCACCAATTGCACCATTTTATATGGAAAAACTATATCAAAATCTAACACATACGTCAGAAGGATTACCAATATCGGTTCATTTATGTTCATTTCCAGATATAGACCAAAAATCTATCGATTTATCTTTAGAAAAAAAAATGCATTGGGCAAAAACCATTGTATCTTTAGTACATTCCCTACGAAAAAAATATAAAATAAAAGTAAGACAGCCACTTACAAAAATATTGATACCAGTACAAGATCAAAACTTCAAAATACAATTAAAAACAGTAGAAAGCATCATTTTAGCAGAAACGAATGTAAAAAATATTGCGTACATAGAAGATACTACACATATTGTAACAAAAAAGATTAAACCAAATTTTCCTCTTTTGGGAAAAAAATATGGTGCTAAAATGCCAGGGATTGCTGCTAGCATAGGATCTATGTCACAAGAGAATATCCAACATTTGGAAAAAAAGCATTCTTTTGATTTGACAATCCAAGGAGAAAAAATATCGATCACATATGCGGAGGTCTATATCACTTCTGAGGATATTCCTGGATGGTCTGTTGCAACAGAAGGAGATATTACAGTAGCTTTAGATATTCAAGTCAATGAAGAACTCAAAAAAGAGGGTTTGGCTAGGGAATTAGTCAACCGTATACAAAATATTCGAAAAAAAAAACAATTGGATATTCAAGATAAAATTTCTCTTCAGATTGGCAAAACTCATACGTTATTGGATGAAGCAATTGTTTTATTTCATAATTATATATGTAAAGAAGTACAAGCCAATACATTGCAAGTAGAAAATATACTCAAACCCTATGAAATAAGTACATTAACTATTGAAGATATTTTTGTAGAATATCATATGAAAATAATAAAAAAAAATGTTCAAAATATATAATACTGGAAAAATACTAAATAAAAATGTTTTATTATTGTAGATTTATTTTACAAAATAACTTATTTTTTTATCTCCTAAAAAGTAAATAAAAAAATAATACAAGATGCATAACCACACAAAACAATCTACCATAGTATTGCCTAAAAATATATACCTCCTTTGTTTAGAAAAATTTTTTTTCAAAAAAAAATATACCAAAGTGGTAGTATTAATGGATTATCATACAAAAAAATACTGTTATCCATTGCTTATTCCTTGTTTACCTATACACCAATATATAGTGATACCACCAGGAGAAAAAAGAAAAAACATACAAACAAGTGTCTATATATGGAAAAAAATGATGCAATATAGCTTAGATAGACATTCAATATTAATTAATTTAGGTGGTGGTGTAATATGTGATATAGGTGCCTTTTGTGCTTCTACTTACCAAAGAGGTATAGCCTATATAAACGTGCCTACCACACTTATAGCACAAGTAGATGCAAGTATAGGCGGAAAAACAGGTATCAATCTTTTTTCCTATAAAAACCAAATAGGTACATTTCATCAGCCTACGCAAGTATGGATATCACCTATTTTTTTAAAAACTCTATCCAATAATTTACTATATGCTGGTTATTTTGAAATGCTTAAGCATAGCCTAATAGCTGATGAAGCCTACTTTTATAACTTAATACATACAAATAAACAGCAGGCATGCTATAACATACAAAATATTTTAAAGTCAATCCATATAAAATACACCATTACTAATGCAGATAGTAAAGAAAAAAATAAGAGAAAACTATTGAATTTTGGTCATACAGTAGGACATGCTATAGAAAGTTATTTTTTAGCTACAAAAAAGCCTATTACACATGGTGAAGCCATAGCTATTGGCATGATATGTGAAACCTATATTGCCTACAAAAAAAATATGTTGATTTATAAAACATTGAAAACAATTATAGATAGTATCTATAAACATATAAAGCATATAAAAATACCATTAAATGCTATAGATATACTATTACAGTACATAAAGATGGACAAAAAAAAAAAATACATATATATATACTTTACATTAATTAAAAATATAGGCAAAGGCATAATAAATATACCTGTATGCCAAAAACAAATAAAAGATGCTCTGATTTTTTATCAGAATATATTATCTTTATATTGATTCCGATCTTTACAACTACTTAACACACATCTTTTCATCTATTTACATCTTACTCAAATCATATTTTAGGCTAAAAGTATTAACACAAAATGTATAATATAGAATTATTACAAAATAAAAATATTGAAGAGCTAAAAACAATAGCTAAAGAAAAATTTAACATAATTCAGTATCAAAATAATACTAAAGAAGAACTTATTTATAAAATTTTAGATATTCAAGCTACTATTCCAGAAAAAGAAAATAAATTTAACCATCAGTCATCAGAAAATATGCCTTATATTAAACAACAAAAAACACGTGAGGAAGTATCTCATAGGCCAACACAAAATCATAAACAGATAAAACAAAAAAAAACAAAAAATTTTCTCAAGCCGAGAAATAACTATAATAAAGCTAAAAATCCAGCTTCCCAAGAAAACGCATATACCGAAAACCATAATCAAAATATTTTATCTCGTGAAGGTGTGTTAGAAATTATGGCTGATAACTACGGATTTTTACGATCAGCTCAATATAATTACCTAGCCAGCCCAGATGATATTTATGTTTCTCCTTCTCAAATAAAGCTATTTGAACTTAAAACTGGAGATACTGTACAAGGTAAAATAAGACCACCCAAAGAAGGAGAAAAATATTATGCATTACTAAAAGTTGAACAAATTAATGGAAAAGAAAAAAAAGACATAAAAAATAGAGTCAATTTTGATTATTTAACTCCTCTATTTCCACAAGAAAAATTACAATTAAGCCATCAGTCATCACAATATTCTACGCGAATTTTAGATCTTTTTTCCCCTATAGGAAAAGGACAAAGAGGTATGATTGTAGCACCTCCTAAAACAGGAAAAACAATTTTACTCAAAAAAATAGCCAATGCAATAGTAAAAAACCATCCTGAAGTTTACTTGATGATATTATTGATTGATGAAAGACCTGAAGAAGTTACCGATATGATGCGCAGTGTAGATGCAGAAATTATCTCTTCTACTTTTGATAAACAAGCAGAACAACACGTAAAAATTGCCAACCTTGTTTTAGAAAAAGCAAAAAGAATGGTAGAATGTGGGAAAGATGTAGTAATTTTAGTAGAATCTATTACCAGACTAGCCAGAGCTTTTAACACAGTTATACCCTCTTCAGGTAAAATACTATCAGGAGGAGTAGATGCTAATGCTTTACACAAGCCCAAAAGATTTTTTGGTGCAGCAAGAAACGTAGAAAATGGTGGATCATTAACTATTTTAGCCACAGCACTTATAGAAACAGGCTCAAAAATGGATGAAGTAATTTTTGAAGAATTTAAAGGTACAGGCAATATGGAACTTCAGCTCGATAGAAAAGTAGCTAATAGAAGAATATACCCAGCTATAGATATTCCAAATTCAGGCACACGAAGAGAAGATTTATTATTAAATAAAGAAATGCTTGAAAAAATGTGGGTATTAAGAAAATTTATGGCAGATATGAACTCTGTTGAAGCCATGGACTTTTTGCTAGAAAAAATGAAAGGAACAAAAGACAATGAAGAATTCTTAATTTCAATGAATAATTAAAAAAAAATTATATATTAGCATAAAATTAATTTATTTCATAAACTTAAAAACTATAAATAACTATATCAATGAAAAAAATTTCAACAAAAAAAATAACTACACTTGCTCTAGGATGCCTATTTTCAACATCTAATTTTGCACAAGCAGATGAAAATAATATGCTATCCGTAGAAACAAAAAAAGATACCATGTATATGGTTCCTTCAGGATCTATGAATTTTAATACCTACTATCATTTGAATGAACATAATAGTACTGGAGGCCTCAACATAGAAAATATAGGTAAAAAAGATACAAAAAATGAACAAACATTTTTAATTCATGATATCACAGGTAATTTAAAATTAGAATTTGGCATACCATACAAAGAAGATGAAGAAAAAACAGCAGGAGTAGTTGTAGATGTAAATCTATCAAAAAATACATTAAATACAAATAGTGGAAAATTATCTGTAAATACATTTTATGCCCATTATGGTAACTTTATTGTAGGACATCATACAGGAATTTTTGGTGGTAAAAGTACACAAGTACAATTTAAGCATACTATCAATGAAAACATGAACCATGCCCTAAGTATTGAGCAAACTCCTAATGCATATAACCCTGAAAATTTAGCCGATGGTGTAAAAAATGAAAATATACATGTAAAAAAAATGATTCCAGCAGGAGCATACAATATAAAATACCATGGAGAAAGTGGTCATGTAAAGCTTAGTGGTTTACTTAGACCTATGGAATACCATAATAAAAAAGATGAAAAAGATACTATGCTACTTGGATATGGAACAAAAATAGATGCAGAATGGAAAATAATGCCTAAAAAGCTTAATGTAACACTATCAGGAGCTTATGGAAAAGGTGTAAGTAGCTATTTAGGTGCAAAAGCAGAAAATGATATAGTAATGAATTTTAAAAAATTAGAAGATACTATACTACTACCTGTAATAACAGCATCTGGAAATGTAGAAATCTACTTTATAGAAGATATCCTGTCTGCAAACTTTGCAGGAAATATGATTATGATAGGTGATGAAGAAAGTAATAAAAAAAGAAAAGATAATGACTATAATATGGGCATAAGTGTATCTGGTGGACTAAAATACCATATGAATAAACAAGTAAATATAGGTATTCAATATACACATGGCATAAAAAATCATGTTAAAGATACAAAAGATGATGATATGGGTGTTGTAAAAGCTACAGTAGCCTATAAATTTTAGTTTTTCAAAAAAAAGTACTCTTTAATGTAAAAATTAGAGAGTACTTTATTTCAATTTTTTGCTAAGAAATTGTTAGAAATGCTATACATCAAATCCTTTACCTTCAACCCCCTACTAGAAAATACCTATCTTATCTATGATGATGATACAAAAAAATGTATAGTTGTAGATCCTGGTTGCTATAGCCAACATGAACAAAACACTTTAGCTGACTTTATATACAAAAAAAAATTACAGATTACCCAACTCATAAATACCCACTGCCATATAGACCATGTAGTAGGTAATCATTTTATTCAAAAAAAATATCAAGTCCCTTTATCCATACATTCATTAGAAAAAGATAATCTAAAACTCTCTCTGGCATTTTCTGACAGATATAGCATGCCTAACTATATACCCTGTAATCCTGAAAAATTTTTAGATAAAAAAAAATATATAACCGTAGGAAATTATACTTTAGACATTCTTTTTCTACCAGGACATTCTCTAGGACATATTGCCCTGTATGAACAAAAAAATAAAATATGTATAGCTGGAGATGTATTATTCGAAGGAAGTATAGGCAGAACAGATCTTCCTGGTGGTAATTACAATATTTTAATGCAAAGTATTAAAAATACCCTATTTTTACTTGATAATGATACAAAAATATATCCAGGTCATGGTAATCCTACTACTATAGGCAAAGAAAAAAAATACAATACATTTTTCATATAAATCAATTTTTATTCTCAAAATCCTTTCTTAGCATTTATTTTACCTTGTAAAAATGATATTTTTACACCATACCGTTGAGATAAAGACCATAAATCTTTTTTTGTACAATTATCAATAAGTATATGCTCCTCTATATTATCTTTTTTAGGACTAAAATAATAAATTTGGCCTGGATATATATGATGTGTAGTGTCTATTTCATTAAATGAAATAAAATCTTCTAAAGAAATTTTTCCTATATCTGCCAATAATGGTATACTATCATATTTTCTAGAAATTATTGCAGGCAAATTATGAATCCATACCACAGATTCATTCTTTTTACAAATAGCTATTACATCAATAGGAACATGAATATTTCTTTTTTTTTCAATCTTTTTCTGGTGAAACATAGGTAATATAACACACATATTTTTATCTAGTTTAAAGTGTTCATTTTTCAACCATTTGTTATAATCTTTTAATAAAATATAATCTATTTTATAATGGATTGCTATATCTTGTAGAGTTTGTAGTTTATGATTATGGTATATCTGAAGAAAATATTTTGGATAATTACCTTTGCCAACAGCAGATTTAAATGCCAATTTATAAGCAAGTAAACGCAATAAATACCAATGCGTTTTATGTGTAATCTTCATTTTTTTTTTACCCACATATTTTTTTTCTATATATTTAACTGCTCCCCCTCTACCAGTCATATAAGAAATTACACTATAACACCAATTTTCAAATAGCTCTTGACTTGTATTTAAATATTGAGCAGCCCCTTGCGTAGAAGCTATAATATCCATACGTTGATCTATATCGCCATTAACAATTAATCCAACTTCTTTTGCTGTAAAGTCTTTAAACTGCCAAAAACCTACTGCCTCTGATTTTGAAATAGCATCTGCTTTTAATGCACTTTCTTGTATAACAAGGTATTTTAAATCTTCAGGAATATTATACTTTTTCAATATAGGTTCAATAATTGGAAAATAAATATTAGCCTTATCTACCAACTGCTTAAAATAATTTTTATTCTTTTTAAGTGCATCTATATCATGTTGAATAATATCTATTGACCTTATAGTACAAGAAAGTTCAATTCCAGCAAAATTAATTTTATGATCTACAGATTGTGCTCTTAAAGGTAATACAATGCATAACCATAAAAAAATTAAAAAAAAGTTCTTCATGCTTTATTTTTCTCTATTTTTTTACTATGAACATTAATCCATCTCGAATAGGAAGAATCACTTGATTAACACGTGTATCTGCATGAATTTTTTTCGTGAAATTTTTAATACTTTTTGTATTAACTTCGTAATCATACTGATTTTCTAATACCTTTCCTTTCCATAATACATTGTCTACTAATATTACACCTCTTGGCATTACTTTATCAAAAATAAGATCATAATACAAGCCAATATTCTTTTTATCTGCATCAATAAATACAATATCAAAAATATCAGAAAGTGTAGACAATACAGTAGCAGCTTCATCAATATATTGATGGATATGCTGTTGCATGCCAGATTGTTTAAAATATTTATGAGCAAGCTTTATACTTTCTTCATTTTTATCTATTGTATATAGTTTACCATCTTTTTGTATACCTTCTAGCAGACACAAGGCAGAATAACCTGTATAAGTACCAATTTCCAAAATATTTTTAGGTTGTATCATACAAGAAATTATAGATAATAGCCTTCCCTGTAAATGGCCTGATAACATATGTGCACCAGCCATCTTTAGTGTATCTTTTCTGAGCTGCATAAGTATATGAGGCTCTGGACAAGAAAATTGTGTAATATAATGCTGTATAGCAGCATATGTTTGATTCATAAAAATTTTGTTAAATAATTCAGTCTAGCTATTAATTTATTCTCATTTTCAAATATGAGATATTTTTCCCAAATTTGTGCACATATGGAGCAAAATTTAGTCTTTTCACTAGAAAAAATCATATCAGATATACAAGCAGTAGGTCAAAATGAAATATTACCTAATACTCGACTTTGGGATGAAAAACAAATTTTTCCTACTTCCTTATTTAAAAATTTAGCACAAAAAAAAATTTTAGGCATTATTGCACCCAAAATATATGGTGGCCTAGGACTAAACTACAAAACATATGCTGATGCCATTATAGCATTAGCTAAATTTGATGGTGCCATAGCCATGTCAGTAGCAGCACATAATTCATTAGTAGTAGAACATCTTGTACAATTTGCTACAGAAAACCAGAAAAAAAGATGGATAAAAGGACTCATACAAGGAGAATATATAGGAGCTTGGGCACTTACTGAGCCTAATGTAGGTTCCGATGCTTCAAACCTAGAAACTACTGCTGAAAAAAAAAATGAATATTGGATTATTAATGGCAAAAAAAAGTTTATCACCCATGGAAAAAATAGTCATGTAGTTATTGTACTAGCCAAAACAAGCAAAACACTTAAAAATAATATTACTGCCTTTATCATAGATAAAAAAAACCCAGGCATCAGTGTAGAAAAGTCAGAAAATAAAATGGGTATGCGTGCTTCAGAAACATCTACTCTAATATTTAATACATGTAAAGTACATGAAAGCAATATTATTGGACATATAGGCGAAGGATTTTCTCAAGCCATGCAAATTTTAGAAGGAGGAAGAATATCAATTGCAGCACTCAGTATTGGCATTGCCAAAGGTGCTTTTGATATTGCTTTGCAGTATGCTCAAAAAAGAGAACAATTTGGCAAAAAATTAATAAATTTTCAAGGCATTGCATTTAAACTAGCAGATATGGCTACGCAAATTGAAGCTGGTTATTTACTTACCCTAAAAGCAGCTCAAGCAAAAGATAAAAAACAATCAGTCAATCAATCAGCTTCTATGGCAAAATACTACTGTTCAGAAACAGCCGTAGCAGTAACCAATCAAGCCATACAAATATTAGGGGGAAATGGCTATTGTAAGGAATATTTAGTAGAAAAATTCTATCGAGATGCTAAATTATGCACTATTGGGGAAGGTACATCAGAAATTCAAAAAATAATTATTGCTAAAAACTTAACACAAAACCATGCAAAAAAATACTAATATTAAAAACATCATTTTCATTATAGCCTTTTTTCTTATTTTTTCTTGTAAAAAAGGATTTTTTTCTACAGAAATTATCAACCTAGAGTCTTATATTATTGAAATTCAAAATGATGATTTAAAACATGCAATAAAAAAAATAAACAATTATGAATTAAGAGATCAAAAAGTGCATAACTATGTACAAAAAACATTCTATATGATAAATAGACAAAACATATTGCATACCTATAATGAAACATTTATAGGATTTAATACTTACCTTTCAAAAAATTTAGCCAAAAGCTTTGAAAATATTTCTTGTGTAAAAAGTATCACCAAAGTAGATAAAGATAAAAAAAATACAATAAAACAACATTCATATAGCAATTTTGTACAAATACAAACAAAACAGCAAAACAGTATTGTAATCAGCAACAAAAAAAAAAAAATAGCATGGGTAATTGATAGTGGAATTGATGACCATAAAGACCTTAATATAGACAGAAAACGAAGTAAAAATTTTACTACAAAAAATAATAAAAACAAAAATACACAAGATGAACATGGCCATGGTACACATGTAGCAGGAATTATAGCTGAAAAAGCTAAAGATAAAATGTGTACAAACCTAGTATCAATAAAAATAACCAATAAAGAAGGAAAAGGAAGTATTGTAAATGCATTAAAAGGTCTTGACTATGCAGCCTTTGCTGCAAAAGCTGGTGATGTAATTAATATGAGTATAAATGGACCTTATTACGAAATTTTTGAAAAAGCTGTAGTACATGCAGCAGAAAAAAATATATATGTAGTATTAGCTGCAGGAAATGATGGAAAAAAAATGGAACATCAAAATTCTTTAACCAGTATTTTTAATAAAAAAAATGTATACATAGTATCAAATATATATACTCCAAAATCTGAAAAAAATTATAATTTATCACCAAGTTCCAACTATGCTACATATTCCAACTGTTATGCAGCCCCTGGAGAGTACATTTGCTCTACATGGAAAAATAATCAGTACAATATACTGAGCGGAACTTCTATGTCAGCACCCTATATTAGTGGATTATTATTGAACCATGGTACTCATTTTTCCCAAAAAAAAGAGGATATTTTAGATCAGAAATCAGGAAAAATGATTGAAATGATAATACCCACTATTCCATAAAAATTAGGTTAATAAATATTTTCAATTCTATTCTAAATAGAAAAAATATATCAATTTTTATTACAAAAAAATATAGTAAAAAATAACTTAAAAGATAATAGGACAATGAATCATATAAGAAATTTCTGCATCATAGCACATATAGACCATGGAAAAAGTACTTTAGCAGACAGGCTGTTGGAAGTAACCAAAACCATTGAAAAAAGGGATATGCAAGCACAACTTTTAGATAGTATGGATTTGGAAAGAGAGAGAGGTATTACTATCAAAAGTCATGCTATTCAAATGCATTATACATTTGATAACCAAGATTATATTCTCAATCTTATTGATACACCTGGACATGTAGATTTTGCTTATGAAGTGTCTCGCTCTATAGCTGCTTGTGAAGGGGCTTTACTTGTTGTAGATGCAGCGCAAGGTATTGAAGCACAAACCATTTCAAACCTCTATTTGGCTATTGAACATGGCCTTACCATTATTCCTGTACTCAATAAAATAGACTTGCCAGGAGCAAAGCCTGAAGAAGTAAAAGATCAAATTATTGACCTTATCGATTGCGCTGATGAAGATATTATAGCAGCCAGTGCTAAAGAAGGCATAGGTATTAAACAAATATTAGAAAGTATTATCCATAAAATACCTCCTCCTCAAGGCAAAAAAAATACACCACTTCAAGCCATGATTTTTGATTCTGTATTCAACCCATTCCGTGGAATTGAAGTGTACTTCCGTATTTTTAATGGCATCATCAAAAAAAATGACAAAATTCAATTCATCAACACCAAAAAAATATACACGGCAGAAGAAATAGGCATATTACAACTCAAAAAACTGCCACAATCTCATCTAGAAGCTGGCAATGTAGGATATTTAATATCAGGCATAAAAAAAGCAAGCGAAGTAAAAGTAGGAGACACCATTACACATGTTGAAGCACCTTGTAAAACAGCTATTAAAGGATTTGAAGAAGTAAAACCCATGGTTTTTGCAGGTATATATCCTATTGAAACCAGTGAATATGAAAATTTGAGAACAGCAATGGAAAAATTACAGCTCAATGATGCTTCTTTAGTTTGGGAGCCTGAAACATCTGTTGCCTTAGGATTTGGTTTTCGCTGTGGATTTTTAGGCATGTTACACATGGAAATTATTCAAGAGCGTTTAGAGAGAGAGTTTAATATGCAAGTAATTACCACCGTACCTTCAGTAAAATTTCAGGTGATTGATAAGCTAGAAAATATTCAAAAAATAAGTGCTCCTGCAGATATGCCAGAGCCTAACCAAATCAGTAAAATTGAAGAACCATTTGTACGAGCAAAAATTATTACCAAATCAGCATATATTGGTAACATCATCAAATTATGCATGGAAAAAAGAGCATTTTTGAAAAATCAAGTATATCTTACCACCAATCGAGTAGAACTAATTTTTGAAATGCCTTTAGCTGAAATGGTTTTTGATTTTTTTGACAAACTGAAAAGTGTTTCCAAAGGATATGCTTCTTTAGATTATGAATTGACTGGTTATGTAGTGTCTAGTTTAGTGAAATTAGATATTTTGCTCAATGGCGAAAAAGTAGATGCTTTATCAGTAATTGTACACCGCAACAAAGCCTATGAATGGGGGAAAAAATTGTGTGAAAAGCTCAAAACATTGCTAACACGCCAAATGTTTGAAATTGCCATTCAAGCAGCCATTGGCACAAAAGTAATTGCTCGAGAAAGTGTAAAAGCCATGCGTAAAAATGTGACAGCAAAATGTTATGGCGGAGATATTTCTCGGAAGAAAAAACTTTTGGAAAAACAAAAAAAAGGAAAAAAACGTATGAAACAGATAGGCAATGTAGAAATACCACAAGAAGCTTTTTTAGCGGTATTGAAATTGGATTAATAAATCATAAATCTTATTTTTGCAAGGTTCTAACAATCCCTAATTTTTATTTTTAAATGACTAAAACAACACCCCAAGAACTTTTTCAAAAATTAGAAGAAAAAATTCAGTCTATTATAATAGATGAACAAGAAAGAGAAGCTACTATAAAAATTATACTAGATAGCATAGCTAATATAGATAGAATAAAATTAGTGATTAATGATTATATATTTATAGCTGATGAAACCTTAGACCAAATTGACATAACAATAGAAAAATTAAAAAAAAATGAACCTATACAGTATATTTTAGGAGAATGTCATTTTGGCGACTACAATTTTTATGTAGATAAAAATGTTTTGATTCCAAGACCGGAAACAGAAGAGTTAGTACAATTTATTAAACAACAACATAGAGACCAAACAGGTGATGACATTAAAATACTAGACCTCTGTACAGGCTGTGGATGTATAGCCATTGTATTAAAAGAATATTTTCACTATGCAGATGTAGTTGGACTGGATATTTGTAAAAAAGCACTAAAAACAGCTAAAAAAAATGAAAATTCACTAACTAACACACCCGCTATAAAGTGGATACACAAAGATATATTTACATACAATACAAAAAAAAAATTCCACATCATAGTTAGTAACCCTCCCTATATATTAGAAAGCCAAAAAAAATATATGGATCCTAAAGTATTAAATTATGAACCACATATTGCGCTTTTTGCAAAAAAAAATGACCCACTAGCCTTTTACAAGTCTATCCTCAACATTGCCAAAAAAATATTGCATACAGAAGGCAAAATTTATTTAGAAATAAATGAAATATTAGATAAAGATATGCTACAATTATTGAAAAAAGAAGATTTTTTAGATATAGAAATACATCAAGATATACACCAAAAAAATAGATGGATCTCTGGAAAAATTCAATAACAATTTCAATCAAAATAAGTAGAATTTTTAATCAAACACAGAAAAATATTTCATTCATATTTATTATCACTATTTTTCTTGGTCTTTAGAGATTGTTTTGAGCAAAACAATCATACTTTTATGATATTGACATAACAAATATACATATATCAAAAGGTATAATCTTTTTGTTCAATCTATTTTTACTTCAAATTAATTTTGAACTTCCAAAAAAACTATATATGTCTTTTTCTCAACAAAGTTGGCAACATATCGAAAATATATATCAAAACATTCTTCAACATCCTTTTAATCAAAAATTAACAAAAGGAACATTAGAAAAAAAAACTTTCTATTATTATATAGAACAAGATACACACTATCTCAAAGATTTTTCTAAAGCACTTGCTATACTATCTGCTAAAAGTGAAATCACATCACAACAAAAAAATTTGCTACAATTTGCTCAAGAGGCTTTAATAGCAGAAGAAGCTATTGTACACCAATACTTTCGAGAACAACCTGATTTTATCACTACAAATAACACAGCCCAAGCTACACTAACGTATACAAACTATCTGTTGCGTACCTGTTTGCTAGATCCTATTGCCATAGGCATTGCCGCTGTATTACCCTGTTTTTGGATATATGCACAAGTAGGAAAATCTATTTTGAAAAATGCAAGCATGCCCAATCCTTTTGAAAAATGGATACAAACCTATGCAGGTGAAGCATTTCATCAAAGTGTACAAACAATGATTGACATTTATAACACATATGCTGCCTATGAAACAGCACAAACAAAACAAAAAATGTTACAGGCATTTTACACAAGCAGTATTTTAGAATGGCATTTTTGGAATGATGCATATCAAGGTAACCAATTTGATCTATGCAAAATTTAAAACATCAAATTGTCTATAGAAAAATTGTAATGTAATTAGGATATCCCTTTAGAAAAAAAGGATTTATACAAAAAATAGCCTTGGTATATAATTTTTTAAACATTATAACTCACTTTTTATTTTTATTTTCTATGAAAATTGAACATCATATGCACATATTTCATAAAATTTTATGTATGATATCCTGAAAATTGAGTATATAACACTCAATTTTTATAAAATAGATATACAATATTTTAAAATTTTTTATGAAAAAAAAATTTTATCCACCAAATTCAGCAAGCTTTTGAAATACATCCTATAGTTGACTTATTAGGACCGCTTCAATGTGGCAAAACAACACTTGCCAGGCTGTATAAACAACACTTTAAAAAAAATATACCTTCACTTATTTTGACTTAGAAGATCCACGTCATTTAGCAAGGCTATCATCGCCCATACTTGCTTTAGAAGAGCTTGAAGGAACCATTATTATCGATGAAATACAACGATTTCCAGATCTTTTTCCTATACTAAGGGTAATTGTTGACAAACAAAACAATAAAAAATTTTTAATTCTAGGCAGTGCTTCAAGAGATCTTATACAACAATCTTCTGAAACACTAGCAGGACGTATTCAGTATCTTGAGCTTACTCCTTTTTCATATACTGAAAGTACAAATTTTAAACATTTGTGGATTCGTGGAGGGTTTCCTAAATCATTTTTAGCTACAAGCAATGCCAAAAGCTTTGTCTGGAGACAGGCTTATATTACTACTTTTTTAGAAAGAGACATTCCTAACCTAGGCATAAAAATTCCTCCTAGAACACTCCGTCGTTTTTATATGATGCTAACCCATTATCATGGAGGTATCTTTAATGCATCAGAAATTGGCTATTCCTTAGGCATTGCACATACAACGAGTAGGCGCTATCTGGATATTTTATCTGGAACATTTATGGTAAGAGAGCTTACACCATGGTCTGAAAATATCAGTAAAAGACAAGTAAAAACACCTAAAGTGTATTTTCGTGACACAGGTATCTTTCATACATTATTAGGCATTCAAACAATGCAAGATTTGATGAATCATCCTAAGCTAGGTACTTCATGGGAAGGTTTTGCCTTAGAAGAGATCCTTAGATTTCATAAAATACCTATAGATCAAGCATATTATTGGGGAATTCATAGTGAAGCAGAAATTGATCTTTTTCTGATTATAAATGGAAGAAGATTGGGATTTGAATTTAAATATACAGACCATCCTAAAATTACTAAATCAATGCCTACAGCAGTAGAATTGCTAAAATTAGATCAGCTGACTGTTATTGTGTTAGGCCAAGAAAACTATCCATTAAATACTAAAATACGTGTACAAGGACTTGCTAACTATATTGGAGTAATATAATTTTTAATTATATCCAAAGAGATTAAGAATACAAAATATATGAAATAATACCTTTTTTTATAAAATTTAGAGTAAAGATAACAATGGATTCACTTCTTTTCCTTAATTTTTAGCTATAAGTATAGTACATCACCTATTGCTTTTACTGTTTGAGATACATTAGGTAAAATAGCTTCAATTAATGTAGGAGCATAGGGCAAAGGAACATCTTTACTATTAATCTTTTGTATAGGAGCATCCAAATAATCAAAAGCATGCTTCTGTACTTGATAGGCAATTTCCGATGCTATAGAGCCTATAGGCCAAGCTTCTTCTACTATTACCAAACGGTTCGTTTTTTTTACAGATTGTATTACACAATCAATATCTAAAGGACGAATGGTACGCATATCAATCAATTCTACAGCAATATTTTTCTCTTTATCCATTATCTGAACAGCTTCTTGTGCTACTTTCATCATCTTACCAAAAGATACTAATGTAACATCTTTTCCTGGTAAAACTATATGGGCTTTACCTAAAGATAAGGTATATTCTTGTTCAGGAATTTCCTGTTGGTCATTATACATCAATTCTGACTCCATAAATACTACCGGATCATTATCACGTATAGCTGATTTAAGTAATCCTTTAGCATCGTATGGATTAGAAGGTACTACTACTTTAAGCCCAGGACAATTGGCATACCAATTTTCAAAATTTTGAGAATGTTGTGCACCAAGCATACCTGCATTACCAGTAGGACCTCTAAATACAATAGGTATAGGAAATTGGCCTCCTGACATAGACATCATTTTTGCTGCTGAATTAATCACCTGATCTATAGCTACTAAAGAAAAATTGAAAGTCATAAATTCTATAATAGGCCTTAGACCATTCATTGCTGCACCTACACCCAAGCCAGCAAATCCTAGTTCTGATATAGGTGTGTCTATAATACGCTCCTTACCAAATTCATCTAGCATACCTTGACTTACTTTATAAGCACCATTATATTGAGCTACTTCTTCTCCCATTAAAAATATATTTTTATCTCTACGCATCTCCTCACTCATAGCTTCTTGTAGTGCTTTTCTAAAGTATATTTTTGTCATAGATATGTAGTCAGAAAAATTTTATTTTACCTTATACTTTAATTTCTACATCTACACCACTAGGCAGCTCCAGTTTCATTAATTCATCTACTGCTTTAGCATTACTAGAAGATGCAGTACTAGGATGAATATCAATAACACGTTTATAGGTACAAGATTGAAACTGTTCTCTAGATTTTTTATTTACAAAAGGAGATCGAAGCACAGTATACACTTCTTTTTTTGTAGGTATAGGTATAGGACCTTTTACAATAGATCCTGTACTTTTTAAGGCATTAATAATTTTTGCTACAGAATTTTCTATAAGATAGTGATCAAAAGATTTTAATGCAATACGTATTTTTTGTTTCATAAAACTTATTCTTTTATTGGTTAGATGATATGTTTTCAATAATAGTTTTTTCTATATTTTTAGGTACAGGTTCGTAATTAGCAAAAGTAAGAGTAGCAGATGCTCTACCAGATGTTATTGTACGCAAATCAGTAACATAGCCAAAGACTTCGGCAAGAGGAATATCTGCTTTTACTACTTGTGTTCCTTTTTTCATATCCATGCTTTTAATCATACCTCTTCTTCTGTTAATATCTCCTGTAACAGAACCAGTATATTCTTCAGGTGTAGTTACTTCTAATGACATAATAGGTTCTAGAATTATTGGATTCGCTTTTTTAGCAGCATGCTTAAAGCCTATTTTAGCAGCTAGTTCAAAAGAAAGAGAATCAGAATCTACATCATGATAAGAGCCATGCATAAGTTTTACCCTCATGCCATCTACAGGATATCCTGCTAATGGACCATTAACCATAGCATTTTGAAATCCTTTTTGTATGGCAGGTATAAATTCTTTAGGTATTACTCCTCCCACAATTTTATTGATAAATTCAAGTCCTGATTTTTTATCTTCCCTAGGCCCTATTTCAAAAACAATATCTGCAAACTTACCCCTACCACCAGTCTGTTTTTTATACACTTCTTTATGTTCTACAACAGCACAAAGTGCTTCTTTATAAGCAACTTGAGGAGCACCCTGATTAATTTCAAGTTTAAACTCTCGCTTTAACCGATCAATAATAATTTCTAAGTGTAACTCTCCCATACCTTTTAAAATGGTTTGGCCAGTTTCTTGATTCGATTCTACGCGCAAGGTAGGATCTTCTTCTACTAGTTTAGATATTGCTACAGAAAGCTTATCTACATCAGCTTGTTTTTTAGGTTCAATAGCATAGCCTATTACTGGTTCAGGAAATGTCATAGATTCTAAAACTATCCTACTTTTTTCTTCTGTAAGCGTATCACCTGTTTTAATGTCTTTAAAACCTACACAAGCACAAATATCACCTGCTTCTACCAATGGAATTGGATTTTGTTTATTAGAATGCATTTGCATAAGACGTGCTATTCTTTCTTTTTTTCCTGTTCTAGGATTAAAAATATATGAGCCTGAAGGTAACTTTCCTGAATATACTCTAATAAAGGCAAGCCTTCCTACAAAAGGGTCTGTAATAATTTTAAAAGCAAGGGCTGTAAATGGCTCTTGTATATCAGGTTTTCTTGTTTCTTTTTCTTCACTTATAGGATGTATTCCTTCTACAGGTGGTAAATCTAAGGGAGAAGGAAAATAAGCACAAACAGCATCTAATAATGCTTGTACACCTTTATTTTTGAATGATGAACCACATAATACAGGATAAAAATTAATATCAATAACAGCTTTACGAATAGCAGTCATTATTTCTTTTTCTGTAATAGTACTAGGATCTTCAAAAAATTTGTTTAGCAAATCATCATCATACTCAGCAATAGCTTCTATTAATTTTTGCCTCCATTCTTTTACTGTTTCTTGGAGATCTTTAGGAATTGGAATTACCTCGTATGTCATACCTTTATCTTCTTCGTTCCAAATGATAGCTTTATTAGTAATTAAGTCTACTACGCCCTTAAATTTTTCTTCACTACCAATAGGTATTTGTAATGGCACTGGTTTTGCATTGAGCTTTTGTTCAATTTCTTTTACTACATTAAAAAAATCTGCTCCTGACCTGTCCATTTTGTTGACAAAACAAATACGCGGTACTTTATATTTATCTGCCTGCCTCCACACAGTTTCTGATTGTGGTTCTACACCAGATACTGCGCAAAAAAGTGCTACGGCACCATCCAGTACACGCAAAGATCTTTCTACTTCTACTGTAAAATCTACATGCCCTGGTGTATCAATAATATTGACTTTATACTCTTGTGTATTTTCTATCTTTTTTCCTTGTGCAGTAGGATAATTCCATGAAGTTGTAGTAGCAGCAGAAGTAATAGTAATACCTCTTTCTTGCTCTTGTTCCATCCAATCCATAGTAGCTTCTCCTTCATGAACTTCTCCAATTTTATGTGTAAGACCAGTATAATATAGTATTCTTTCTGTAGTAGTTGTTTTTCCAGCATCAATATGAGCCATGATGCCAATATTACGTAGTAAATTTAAATTTTTAGCCATTTTTTTTTTATGCCTTAGAATTTGATATGGGAAAAAGCTTTATTAGATTCAGCCATTTTGTGTAGATTTTCTTTTTTTTTTACAGCTCCTCCTGTACCCTGAGATGCTTCTATAATTTCTTTGGCTAGCTTCTCTATCATACCATTTTCTTTTCTTGCTCTCGCTTGTTCTATAAGCCATTTTATACCTAAAGTCAATTTTCTTTCTTCTCGTACTTCTATAGGAATTTGTAATGTAGATCCACCTACCCTTTTTCTTTTCACTTCTACTTTAGGATAGATATTTTCTAAAGCTTTTTTCCAAACATCATAGCCTTCTTCTGTTGTTTTTTCTGATACCAAGGCTAAAGATTTGTAAAATAATTTAAAGGCAATACTTTTTTTGCCCTGAATCATTAAATTATTTACAAACTTAGTTACTAATATATCTTTATATTGTTCATCAGGCAAAATAGCTCTTGGTTTAGCTTTTTTTTTTCTCATAGTTATAATTTTATATTTTATTTACTTCTCTGTTATGGAATATCAATTTTAAAACTATAATTTACACATAAGAAAATTATTTTTTCTTTTTTTGTTCTTTTTTTGTTCCATATACAGATCTACTTTGTTTTCTACCTTCTACTCCAGCAGTATCAAGCGCACCTCTTATAATAGTATACCGAACGCCAGGCAAATCACGTACTTTACCTCCTCTAATAAGTACTATAGAATGTTCTTGAAGACTATGACCTTCTCCAGGAATATAGGCATTTACTTCTTTATTATTTACAAGCCTTACTCGAGCAAGTTTTCGCATAGCAGAGTTAGGCTTTTTAGGTGTAGTAGTATATACTTTTATACATACTCCTCTTTTTTGAGGACATTTTTCTAGACTTGGTGTATCTGATTTATATATCTTTTTTTTTCTCCCCTTACGAATAAGTTGTTGTATGGTTGGCATATTTACTAAATAAATGAAATAGGCGTAAATTTAAATAAATGTTTTTTAGTTTGCAAATATTATAAACAAGAGTTGTTTAAAGATACAACAAATTTTTTCAGTAAAAAAATAATTATCGAAAATTTTTAAAAAATTTGTATATTTCTTGTACCATAATTTTTTTTACCAATGATATAGCTATAGGCTTATGCAATACCTGCTGCATAGATGTTACACCTTTATTTTGAATACCACAAGGAACAATATTTTCAAAATACCTCAAGTTTGTATTAATATTTAAAGCCAATCCATGCATGCTTACCCACCTGCTTGTTCTAATACCTATAGCACAAATCTTTTTCCATTGGTCGAACTTTTTAGTCCATATGCCTGTAAAGCCAGGAATTATGTCAGATGATATAGTAAAATGAGCCAATGTTCTGATAACAATTTTTTCTAATAACCTAATATATTGATGGATGTCCTGCATAAATTGATCTAAATCAACAATAAAATAAACCACCAGCTGTCCAGGCCCATGATACGTAATATCTCCTCCTCTATTACTATAACATAACATAATTTTTTTTTTTCTTAGTTGATAAGAAGGTAGAAGCAAATGCTTTAAATTTGCTCTACTTCCTAAAGAATACACATGGGGATGATGACAAAACAAAATATAATTTTCAGGATCCCTATATTTTTTTTCTAAGATAACTTTGTTAAATAACCTTTTTTGAAAGTCAAAAGCTTTTTTATAATTAATAGAGCCCAAATCTCTAAAAATAAATTTGGGTACTTGAGATAGATACATTTTTTCTTTTCTCTTAACTTTTAAGATATTTGTGGTATTTATTTTTCCAGTATTAAAAATCCCATTACATGATGAAAAAATTAATTTATGTTTTAACATTATCTTTTATTTTTTGCTTTGGATGGCTATTGATCATACCAAACATATATGAAAAAAAAATAAAAAAAGCTATAGATGAATTTTTACAAGAAAATATTCAAGCGAATATAGAAATTAAAAATCAAGATATTACATTTTTCAAACGATTTCCTCATCTTACAGTATCATTAAAAGACATTTCTGTAGAAAAAAAAGCATCTATTCAGCATACAAAACTAATATATGCCAAAAAATTAGACCTCAAAATAAATATATGGAAAATGATTTGGAATAGAGACATACAGTTACAAGAAATACAAATACATCAGCCACAAGTACACTTAAAAGTGGATAAGCAAGGAAAAAATAATTATGCATTTAGGACAACAAAAAAACATGACACTAAAACAAAATTCATACCCAAGTTAGATAATGTAAATAAAAAATTAACCCAAAAACCCCATACAGTACACTGGAAAATAAAAGATGGTACTTTTATTTATGAAGATGAACAAAAACACTGTAAAATAACATTACAAAACATTCAACAGCAAGGAAGGGGAAAAAAAATAGAAAATATTTTTCACACAAAAATAAAAACAAATATAGCTTCTTTATCTGGAAATTATAAAGGCAAAAAATATCATATAAATAAAAATATTGTATTAGATAATGAAATAGACTCTAATAGAGAAAAAAACACTTTACAAATCAAAAATAGCACACTTCACTTAGAAAAAAACTACCTACATCTTAAAGGATACATACAAAAATATATACATGATTATAATATCGATATCCATATTCAAGGCAATTCACTGTTAGAAAATATTGCAACTTCCTTTTTACCAAAGAATAAATGCATAACTAATGCACAAGGAAAATTATTTATTAGAGGAAATATTCAAGGAATGTATAATTCTAAAAAAGAAATAATACCTACCTTTGATATTGCCCTAAAGATAGATAAAGCAGCATGTAAATATTGGCAAACACCAATACAAAATATTTGTTGTGAAGCAAATATTATAAACGCTAAAACAGATTGGAAGGATGCAGAAATAAAAATTGAAAAATTATCAGCAAATATAGGTAAAGACAAAAAAGAGCATTTATATATGAGGTTATATGTCAGACATCCAGAAAATTTATGTTGGCATGCCTATATAAAAGGAGGTATCCATTTAGAAAAAATTTTTCCTCAGCATCCAGTTCAAGGATTTTTAGCAACAGATATTACAAGTAGAGGAAATTTAAAGGCACTACAAAACAAACAATATAACCAACTCTTTTTTAAAGGAAACATGCAGCTCAAAAAAGCTCATTTTGACCTCAAAACTTGGCAACAAAAAATTAATATTGAGCAATGTAATGTTACATTACAAGAAAATAATTTTAACATACAAAAATGTATAGGTAAAATTAATGATATACCATTAAACGCGCAAGGAAAATTGATAGTGAAAGATAATACTCTGCATATTTTTCCCTTAACGCTTTTACTCTACAATGGAAAATGTAATATTAAAGGACAATATACCTTTTTACCTCATCATCCATTTACATTAGACCTAAAAGCAAATAATTTAAGCACAGAAAAAATTTTTTCTCAGCATAATAATATAATACAAAAATATATACCTACAATAAAAAAAACATCAGGAAGATTATCCACAAAATTACAGCTAAAAGGACACTATAAAGCAAACAATATTGATTATGCAACACTATATGGTACAGGAAGTATACAAACTAAAAAAACAAAATTAGAAACTGAACCTATATTACAAGAAATAACTAGCATGGCACAGCTTCCCCCTATTACAACTATTTATCTTGATGACTTGCAAATGAAATATACTATAAAACACAATAAAATAATTTTTAATTCTTTTATGATAAAATTAGACAAATATCCAACAGAAATAACAGGAATTCATGATATAAAAGGAAATATGCATTATAAACTAAAAACAAAAGCAGATACAGGCATTTTAGGCAAAAAAGCAAATAATTTATTTTCAAGCTTAGGGCTAGAGTCATTTATTCCTTCAAATATGATTTTTAAGTTTATCATAAAAGGCCATTATACAAACCCTTCAATAATTTTTCTAGGTACTGAGTAACATTTATATATTTTAATTGCTATTTTGAATTCCAAGTATATTAGTAGAGACATCAGTTGGCTAAGATTTAATGAACGCGTATTAGACCAAGCTAAAAATAAAAACAGTTCATTAATTACACGTCTATATTTTTTAATGATTAGTGCCACCAATCTTGATGAATTTTTTATGATTCGAATAGGGAGCTTGTATAATTATATAGATTATGAAAAAAAAAGAATAGATATTTCAGGATTAACAGCCTATCCTTTACTTAAAGTATTATTAGCAAAAACCAGACAATTTATTGCAGATCAACACTACTATTATTTAGAAGAAATTTACCCTTTTTTAAGCAAAAATGGCATCACCATTCAAAAGCAGATAAAAAAAACAGATAGCAACACACAAAAAAAAATCAAAAGTTATTTTGATGAAATTATTTATCCTATGCTTACGCCTATGGTGTTTGATAGGCACCATACATTTCCTATTTTGATGAATAATTTACTCATTTTAGCAGTTGCTACACATGAAAAAAACAGCAAAGAAAAAAAAATTTCCTTCATACAAATTCCTAAAAATTTACCACGATTTTATATTTATGAAAAAGAAGTACAAACTATATTTGTACCCATAGAAAAAATTATACAAAAATATATTGCTTCATTTTTCAATAATGTAATTATTGATTCTATTACCTTACTAAGAATTACACGAAATGGCGACTTTTCATTAGAAGAAAATGATGATATTGATACATCTTATTTAGAAGAATTCAAAAAAAACCTAAAAAAAAGAGAAACAGGAAGAGTAGTACGATTAGAACTTGAAGAAAATTATGATGAACATGTATTATCATTTTTAAAAACACAATGGCAAATAGAAGATGACAACTGTTTTGTTATTGCAAAAAAAAGTTTAATAAACTTTCAGAGTTTTGTACACATTTTAGAACACAAAAATTTTAAAGACAAGCTTCCAAAGCTACCCAAAGAAATACCACCTATCAACTTTCCATGTAAAAATACATCAGATATTTTTACTTTACTAGAAAATAGAGATATTTTACTACATCATCCATACAATAGTATAAATATAGTTACCGATTTATTAGAAAAAGCAGCAGAAGATCCTTATGTGTTGTCTATAAAGCTGACTATCTATCGTCTTACAAAAAAATCTTCTCATATTATTAATGCATTGCTCAAAGCAGCAGAAAACGGCAAACATGTATCAGTATTATTTGAAATAAAAGCCCGTTTTGATGAAGAAAACAATATACAAGCAGCACAAAACCTACAAAAAGCTGGTTGTTTTGTAATTTATGGAGTGAGTAGTTTTAAAACACACTCTAAACTATTACTCATAGTACGTAAAAAAGCAGAAAAAGTAACTTCTTATGTACATATTTCTAGTGGGAATTACAATGAAGAAACTTCTCGCCTATATACAGATATAGGACTTTTAACTACAAATTCCATTTATGCACAAGACGTCTCTTCTTTTTTTAATGCCATAACCGGACATTCTAAGCCTAGAACATATAAAAATTTAATTACAGCACCAAATAATATGCGTAAACAGCTTTTAGCACTAATTAATAATGAAATATATAATACTAAAAAAGGACTTAAAGGAGGAATTATTATAAAGATTAATGCATTAGAAGACCAAAAAACCATAAATGCCTTGTATAAAGCTTCCCAAGCAGGTGTATCTATCAAACTCATTGTAAGAGGAATTTGCTGTTTAATACCAGGAAAAAAAAATTTAAGTGAAAATATAATGGTAAAATCTATTGTAGGAAATTATTTAGAACATGCTAGAATTTATTATTTTCACAACAATGGAAATCCTAATATTTATTTAGGCAGTGCAGATGTTATGGTAAGAAGCTTTGAAAGACGCATAGAAGCCCTATGTATTATTCAAGATACAACACTCAAGCATGCCTTAATAAATATTTTAGACTACAACTTAAAAGATAACTACAATAGCTATTATATGCAAGAAGATGGCAAGTATAAAAAAACATACCATAGCCAGCAGAAAAAGCTGAATATTCATGAAGCCTTTTTTAAAAAAAACCTAACCAAGCTTAAAGAAAACACACTATTTTAATTTTTATATATGTATACTACCCCTATAAAATCCACTACAGTAATAGCTATTATTCATAATGGTACAGCTGCCATAGGTGCAGATGGCCAAGCAACTTTAGGACATACCATAGCCAAAAAAAATGTAAATAAAATTCGCAAGCTCATGCAAGGAAAAATTATAGTAGGCTTTGCTGGTACTACAGCAGATGCCTTTACCCTATTAGAGCGCTTTGAAGAAAACCTTAACAGTTATCCTAATAATATGAAAAAAGCAGCTATAGATTTAGCCAAAGAATGGCGTACAGACCGCTATTTAAGAAAACTAGAAGCTATGATAGTAGCCCTTAACAAGCAAGAAGTATTAATGATCTCTGGCACAGGAGATGTAATAGAACCTGATAGAAAAATTGCAGCCATAGGTTCAGGAAGTATGTATGCCCAATCTGCAGCTATAGCTTTGCAGAAACATGCCTCACACCTTTCGGCAGAAGAAATGGTAAGAGAAAGCCTTACTATAGCTGCAGATACCTGCATATATACCAATCATAATCTCATTATAGAAACTCTATCTTAAACTAAATATAAAACCATATTTTTTTTTATTTATTGACCAATATTTTCTATTTCTTTTAGGCTCAATCCTGTGGCTTGAGATATTTGTTTTGTGCTTAGACCTAGATTCAGCATGTTTTGAGCTGCTTGCTTTAAGCCTTCTTTTTTGCCTTCTTCTTTGCCTTGCTTTAGCCCTTCTTCTTTGCCTTTTTCCATACCTTGCTTTAGACCTTTTTCTTTACCTTGAAGAAACTTTGTAGAAAGATTTTCTTGCGTGGTTATTACCTCTTGTTTGTATTTATAATATGACATTCGCGCATCTTCATCCATTTTTAAGACATTTAAACGATCCATAACTCGTGACATTAAAGGAGATTTAAAGCTTTGCTTTATTTTCTCATATTTCATTACATACAGCCATTCATCTAGTTCAGAGTGTATTTTATCTTGAAAATTCGGGATACAGATGATAAAGTATTCTGGAAAGATATTGAAAATTTTATATGATTTTAAGCTACTCTCTGAGAGGGTGATATCTAGGCTTTGGTCATTATCTATATCATGGAAGATCGTTTTGCCGTGATAGAGGGAACCTGCTAAATCGTTCAAGGTATCATAGATTAAAGTAATATGAAATACTTTTTTGATCTTTCTATAGTCTTCAGAGGTATTGATACTATCTATTATCGATCTAGAGGTATTGAAACAGGATTTATGTAAAAAGTTGGGGTTGTACCCTCTTGCTATTTCTACTATGTATTGATTCCCTTTTGTATCTTTAACTATAAGGTCGGCTATTGATTTTTTGGCTATTTTGCTTTCTATTGTGCTCTCTGGATCTAGAATAGCAGATATTTTTATGGGATTATGTTGGCCGATAGAGAGAATTTTTGAGATAAAGTCTTCTAAGATATCGTAGTTTTCACGGCTTTTGAGTAAGTATTTTATGGCATAGTCAAAGCTTATTAATGGTGGGGAGTATTTGTTTTTTGGGTCCATGAGATTGGTATTTTAGTTTTTTGTTTAATATTAGTTAACATTAATTCTTTTTTTATAAAATATACATATTTTAATTTTTACACTTTACACCTTTGTAAGGATTATAGCCATTCATCTTTTTCACATAATATCCTGTACCATCATAAGGTCTTTTAGCAGGATGTTTTTGACATAATAAAGAACAAGCTCCATCTAGGTTATCAGCACAAGCATAACACAAAGAAATATGGCTATTGCACCTGGGATTAGCACAATTAACCATTCTATCGCATTTTACTTTACAAACATAACATGTACTTATAATAACTGTCTCTTTTTTATTTATTGACTTGGATATTCTATTGTCAAAAACATAGCATTTTCCTTCAAAATCTTCTCCTTCTGTTTCTAAACCATACTGAATAATGCCTCCATGCAACTGATAAACATTTTCAAAACCTTTTTCTAACAAATATGCACTAGCTTTTTCACACTTTATGCCTCCAGTACAATAGGTAATCACTTTTTTTTTTTGAAAATTTTTGAGCTCATCTATCTTTTGGGCAAAATTCCTAAAATTATCTATATCTAATGTTACAGCATTTTTAAATTTTCCTAGCTGATGTTCATAATTAGAACGAACATCTAATAATATAACATCTTTATCATCTTTCATTTTTTCAAATGATTGTACACTTAAATGTTTTCCAGTATTTTTATTAGGATCAATAGAAGGCAAGTTGGCATGCACAATTTCTTTCTTTACTCGTACATGTAATTTTTGAAATACATGCTTATGATAATTTTCTGCCTTAAATTGTGTTTTAGTAAATCTTTTGTCTTGTTTAAGGGATTGGATATAATGATCACAATTTTCTGTAAGCCCAGATAATGTACCATTAATTCCTTCTTGTGCTATAATAATTCTTCCTTTAAGATTTTGCTCTAAACAATAGTTATGATGTGTTTCACGAAATGATTCAGGGTTATCTATAGTAGTATAACAATAATAAAGAAGAATAGTGTATTTTTCCATAAATTTTTATTTCAAAAAAAAGAACAATATTACAAGTAAAAAAAAATAAAAAAGATAGAAAGACGATAAAATCATCATAAAAAAATGTAAAACCTCTTTCTTAACTTTTAGCATATATACAGCCATTTTTAATAAAATAAAAGGAGTGAACAATAAAATTAATGCAACATAAAAAATAAAATTTTTAGCAAGCTTGTAAGATAATATATGGATATATGGTGGAAACTGGGCATAACAATATAACCATAGAGTTAAAAGTAGGGGAATGCAACAATAGCTTATAATTATATCGATATTTTTGACCATATTTACTGTATTTTTAGGTTACTATAATCTATATAGTAATAATTCATCTGCTATACTACGGTCATTTGCCAAACGTGGAACTTTATTTTGACCTCCTAACTTGCCCTTTTTTTTCATGTAAAGTACAAAAGCATCTTTTTGCAAACAAACTATCTGTGCAGGAGCTAATATTTTATTGATAATTAAATCATGGTAATAGCTATTTAATTTTTGTAAACATAAAGACAACGTTTGTGCAAAATCATTGATATTATTTGGTTTTTGTTCAAAAGCAATTAGCCATTCATGATACGATTCTTTTTGTTGAAATTTGCTAATATAAGGTGCTACAGTAAAATCTATAACCACTACTTCTGGATGTTTTTTTAATGCATACGTAATAGCTTTTTCCACTTCTTCTACAATAACATGTTCACCAAAAGCAGATAAAAAATGTTTTGTTCTTCCTGTAACAACTATTCTATAAGGATTTTTGCTTACAAATTTTACTGTATCGCCCAATATATACCCCCAAAGCCCAGCATTACTATTTAGAATTATGGCATAATTTATACCTAACTTTACCTCTTTAATAGTTATTCTGCAGTTATTCTTTTTCATCAAATTTTCAGGAGTAATAAATTCATAAAAAATACCACTGTTAATTTGTAGTAATAGCCCTTCTTGATGAGGTTGATCTTGAAAAGCAATAAATCCTTCAGAAGCAGGATAGGTTTCTATTGTAGGTACCTTTTTTTTTAAGGAGAGAAGTAAATTTTTTTCATATGGTTTAAAATTAGTTCCACCATGTAATAATAGTGCCAAGTGATCAAACATTTTTGTATTATTTTTTGAATGAATTTTGTCAAAAAACATCTGTATCCATGGTGGAATGCCAGCTATTAAAGTCATTTTATCATTAGCCAGTTCTTGTGATATTTTTTCTAATTTTTCTTCCCAATCTTCTATACAATTAGTCATATAACTAGGAGCATAATTTTTACGCAAATAACCTGGCACATGATGTTGTACAATACCTGACAAGCGTCCTACATAAATGCCTCCTTGCTGTTGCAAATAAGGAGAACCAGACAAAAAAAGCATTTTTCCTTTAAGAAAATTGGTATTACCTGAAGCATAAATATAATATAGCAATGCATTTCTAGCACAAGAAATATGGTTTTGAATTGATGCTTTAGTTATAGGAATATATTTATTACCTGAAGTTGTTCCCGATGTTTTGGCAAAATAAAGAGGTTTTCCCTTCCACAAAACATTTTTTTTACCTTCTTGTATTTTCTTTATGTAGGGAGATAATGCTTCATAATCATATAAAGGCACATGATTTTTAAAATCTTGATAATTATGTATTTGATGAAAATTATGATCTTTACCAAACGATGTTTTACTTGCTTGATATATTAAATTTTGAAAAATTTTTTGTTGATACTTTAAAGGATTTTTTAAATATTTTCTTTGGTATTTTACTATGCCATAAGCTATACAATAGGCAAGCCATTTTTTTATTTTTTGCATATAAAAGTCATATAATTTACATTTTGAACATAGAATGTGTTTTACAAATTGAAAATAAAAATAGTATTTAATATTGTAATTAAATAAAAAAATAGTATATTTGTAATACAGATCGCGGGGTAGAGCAGTCTGGTAGCTCGTTGGGCTCATAACCCAAAGGTCGTAGGTTCAAATCCTTCCCCCGCTACAACATTATGTGTTTGAAATTTACGTTAAGGTAAAAAGTACAAACACAATAAACTCTTAACATATAAAAAAAATCAAAAAAAGAGTATATTTAGCCAGCCTTACATATAGTTATAAATCTATTTATGCAATAGGTATAAAAAAATAGTTATACATGAAAATACCACATCGGCCCTTTACATGGTTTTCTGCTCTTCTTCCAATTATCTTTTTATGTATTCTTCTTTCAACTAATCTTATTATCTTCGGCCATAAAAATGCCATGCTCGGACCTAACCAAATGGCACTATTTCTGTCTAGCTTTTTAGGTATTCTTGTATGCCTTTACCATGGTATTAGCTGGAGTATAATAGAACAAGGTATAGTACAAAGTGTAAGTGATGCCATACCGGCTCTTTTAGTATTGCTACTTATTGGTGTACTTGGTGGATGCTGGTTAATAAGCGGTATAATTCCTGCAATGATCTACTATGGTATACAAATACTACACCCTTCTTTCTTTTATTTTTTAAGCTGTCTTTTCTGTTGCCTAGTCTCTCTAGCTATTGGTAGTTCTTGGTCTACTGTAGCTACTATAGGCCTAGTGCTGGTAGGTATTGGTAAAACTTTAGGTCTACATGATGGTATAGTAGCAGGAGCTGTAATTTCTGGTGCTTATTTTGGCAACAAAATATCTCCTCTTTCAGATACAGTACTCTTAACCTCACACATTACTAAAGTTACTCAGTATAAACATATCCGTTTTAGTTTAAAGACAAACATACCTTCCATTGCTATTGCCTTACTCTTATATCTTGTTATTGGATTTTATTTTGCTCCGCCTGCAATATCTAAGACAGATATCAGTATCATACAAATGGTATTAAAACAAAAATTTAATCTTTCACCCTTCCTATTTCTTATTCCTATAACAGTAATCTACTTATCCTTAAAGCGTATACCTGCCTTTATTGTATTGTTTACTGGAGCTATATTAGGCTGTATTACTGCTCTACTTTTTCAGCCTAAAATACTTTGTGCTGTGGCCAATACACATACCTTCAGTTTCTTTACCTTCTACAAAAGCATTCTACAAACTTTGTATGGAGAAATACGAATAATAACAAACCATGAGTTGTTAAACAGTTTGTTAGTAGGTCATGGTATGATTGGCATGCTTTCTACAATATGGCTTGTAATTGCTGCCATGGTATTTGGTGGTATTATGCATATTTCTGGCATGTTAAACTTTATAATACAATCCATAATAAAATTATTACATGCTAGACAATGTTTAGTATCTACTACTATTTTTAGCTGTATATTTCTAAATCTTACTACCTCAGAACAATATCTTGCCATCTTATTACCAGGAAATCTTTATAAACCTTACTTTGAAAAAAAAAAAATTCCCCTTGTACACTTAAGTAGAGCCTTAGGAGATAGTGCTACTGTTACCTCACCATTAATTCCTTGGAATGCTTGCGGTGCTATTCAATCTAATATATTAAATGTAAACACTTTAATGTATTTACCATACTGTTTTTTCAATCTTTTAAACCCTTTTGTCAACCTTTTTTTTACCTTTTTGGCTGTATACAGAACAAAAAATAAATGAACAAAATCATTAATAATTCATTAACTTGATTTTTATGACAAAGCAAAAAAACGTTGTACATATAATCATAAAAATCATATGGTTGAGCTTCTGTTCTTTTTTACTCAGCATTATTTTATTTTTTTGTGCTATAAAATGGAATGTAGGTAACCTTTTTGGCAGTATACCACCTTATACTCTTTTAGAAAATCCAGAAACTTCCCTAGCTTCTGAATTATATAGTGCAGATGGTATCTTATTAGGAAAATATTTTCGCAATAACCGCACAAATGTAACATATAATCAAATTTCTCCACACGTAATTCAATGTTTAATTGCTACAGAAGATTATAGGTTTCAAAAACATGTAGGCATAGATTTAAATAGTTTAGTACGAGTATTTATTTATTCTATACTACTTGGCAAAAATTCAGGAGGAGGAAGTACAATATCACAACAATTAGCAAAAAATCTATTTAAAACCAGAAATAAAAAATATTATGGCCATTTAAGCTATATACCCATACTAAGTACTATAATAGTTAAAATAAAAGAATGGATTGTAGCCCTACAACTAGAAAATGCCTATACCAAAAAAGAAATTTTAACCATGTATCTCAATACAGTAGATTTTGGCAGCAACGCATTTGGTATTCATGTAGCAGCTCAAACATATTTTAATAAAACAATAGAAAAATTAAATATAGAAGAAGCAGCACTACTTATTGGTCTTTTAAAAGCACCTACAAAATATAGCCCTATACTTAACCCCCAAAATGCACTCAAAAGAAGGAATACTGTACTTAAACAAATGAAAAAATATGGCTATATATCATCCCAACAATACCAGGAAATAATACAAAAACCCATAAAACTATTGTACAAAGTAGATAATCAATACCAAGGTATAGCTACATATTTTAGAGCAGTAATACGTACTTTTTTATTGTCATGGGCTAAAAAAAATGGCTATGATATTTTTGAAGATGGACTTAAAATTTATACTACATTAGATAGCCGTATGCAACAACATGCTGAAAATATAGTAAAAGAGCATATGGGTCAATTACAAAAAAAATTTTATCTTCATTGGAAAGATAAAAACCCTTGGATAGATGAAAATGAAAAAGAAATACCACTTTTTATACAAAATGCAATAGTAAAAACAGACTGGTACAAAGCACTATCATTACAATATAGCAATGACCCTCATACTTTTCAAAAGTACCTCAACACACCAAAATATACAATAATGTTTGACTGGGAAAAACCTTTTAAGACCAAAATGACACCTATACAAGCATTTGAGTACAACAAAAAAATACTACACACAGGCTTTATGGCTATGGATGTACATACAGGACATATCAAAGTATGGGTAGGAGGCATTAATTTTAAACATTTTCAGTACGATCATGTAATGCAAGGAAAAAGACAACCTGGCTCTGTATTTAAACCCATTGTATATGCTGCTGCTATAGATAATGGGTTTGAACCAAACTATGAAGTAACTGATGTACCAATCACATTTCACTTTAATAAAACCCTTCCACCTTGGACACCTAAAAATGCTAATGGAAAATATACAGGAAAAAAAATGACTTTAAGGCAAGCTATGTCTCGCTCTGTAAACTCTATAACTGCATACTTAATTCAACAAATAGGCGTAAAAACAGTAGCTGATTATGCAAAAAGACTAGGTATTACCAGCCCTATAGATCCTGTTCCTGCATTATGCTTAGGTGCTAGCGATGTTTCCGTACATGATATAGTAAGTGTATATAATACCTTTATGAACAAAGGAATATGGATCAAGCCCCTATATATTACAAAAATAGAAGACAAATATGGCAACATATTAGCAGAATTTACTCCTCAACGTAAAGAAGTACTTAGTAAGGCAACAGCAAAAAAAATGGTATATATGCTTAAAGGTACTACAGAAGAAATAGGTGGAACAGCTAGAGGTATAAACAAAAATCTAAAAAAAGATAATGATATAGGAGGAAAAACAGGTACCAGTTCAAACCATTCAGATGGATGGTTTGTTGGGATCACAAAACATTTGACTGCCGGTGTATGGGTAGGTGGTGAAGACCGATGCATACGCTTTAGAACATTAGCAGAAGGACAAGGAGCTGTAATAGCAAGACCTATATGGGAAAAATTTATGCTAAAAATTTATGAAGATGAAAATATTCCATATCAAAAAGAAAAATTTAATCTAAAATAGCCTTTTTCATAAAAAATTTAGTCATTTGATGTATAATCATCAAAAAAATTTTATTTTGCATAAAATCTGACTTTTTCTATCATTTTCTTAATACATGCTAAAAAATTTATTATCACCAAATATTGATAAAAATAATGCTTTCATATAATTTATAGAAAAAAACATATCATAACCTAAATTGACATGTACTTGTGTACTTGTCTTATTTATGTATAAAAAATAGTACAAATGGAAAGTATCTTCAACAAGAATAGAAAAAAACTGCATACTAATATAAAGTCAAGATTCCCCATCTTTCAACAAAAAATTCATAAACATCCGCTTGTTTACTTAGATAACGCTGCTACTACACAAAAACCCTATACTGTAATTAATGCCATACAACAATACTATCAAAAACACAATGCCAATATACATAGAGCAGCCCATACTTTAAGTATGCAATCAACACAAAAAGTAGAAAATACAAGAAAAAAAATACAACAGTGGATTAATGCTAAAGCTGCTGAAGAAATCATTTTTACATCAGGAACTACATCATCTATCAATCTAGTAGCCCAAACCTATGCAAAAGCCTACTTACGTTCTAATGACGAAATATTAATATCATTATTAGAGCATCATGCCAATATAGTTCCCTGGCAAATGGTAGCCCAAACAGTAGGAGCTATAGTAAAAGCTATACCCATTACATCTCAAGGCACATTAGATATGCATGACTTTGAAAAAATGCTCACCAATAAAACCAAAATTGTAGCATTAGTACATGTTTCTTCTACTCTAGGCATTATAAATCCTATAGCAGAAATAATACAAAAAGCACATGAAAAGGGAGCTATTGTACTTATAGATGGAGCACAATCTATAGCCCATATGCCTATAGATGTACAAAAATTAGATGCAGACTTTTTTACTTTTTCTGCACACAAAGCCTATGGACCTACAGGCTTAGGCATATTGTATGGGAAAAAATATTTGTTAGATAAAATGCCTCCCTATCAAGGAGGAGGAGCAATGGTAGACCAAGTAACTATTCCTAAAACTACATACAATATACTACCCTATAAGTTTGAAGCTGGCACCCCCCCTATTGCTAGTATTCATGGGTTTTATGAATCCATAAATTTCATACAAAAAATAGATTATACCTCTATAGCAAAAATAGAAAATGAACTATTAATATATGCACAACATCAACTACAAAATTTACCTAATATAAAAATTTATGGTATAAAAGATGCAGTACATAAAACAGGTATTATTGCCTTTAACATACAGAGTATGCACCATTTTGATGTAGGACTTCTGCTTGATGCTAAAGGTATTGCTGTACGCACAGGCCTATTATGTACACAGCCCTTAATGGATTTTTGGAAATTAGAAGGAATGATAAGAATGTCTTTAGCAATCTATAATACAAAAGAAGATATTGATATCACAATAGAAGCATTAAGATATATTATTCAAAAACATACTAAGTAGCATTTTATAACATGGATACTTTACAACAAAAACAAGAAAAAATTATAGCACAATTCAAACCTTTAGGTCAAGATAGACAGTTAAAATTAGAATATCTGATAGAGTTAGGAGAAAATTTACCCCCTTTAGGAGAAAAAAAATGCATAGAAAAAAATAAAATTTCTGGCTGCCTATCACAAGTATGGCTTGTATATGAATATGTACAAAAAAAATTATCTTTTCGTGGGGATAGTAATACCGTAATTACAAAAGGACTGATCAGCATACTTATCCATTTATATACAGAAGAACATCCTCAAGCCATATTAAAAGATAATCTATCTTGGCTTAATGAAATAGGATTATATGATATGGTAGGGCCACAAAGGGCCAATGGATTACAGCATATGATTAATAGATTTAAAATAATAGCTTTACAACATATAAAAAAAAAATAAAATTTTGCACAAAAAATATTTTTTTATACGTTTATTTTTTAATTTTTGAAAATACTTAAACCTATTTTACACCAATAGACTTCTCTATCTTTAACAATTTATTGTTAACCGCTACAAGTGCCTCTTGTATTCCTGCTAACTTTTCACCACTACCCATAGCAAAATGAGAATTTCCCCCTCCTTTACCATTAATATATGGTAGCATAGTTTGTAACATTGTTGAAGCACAATTTTTTTCTACCAGTTGTTTTGCTACCATAACCATAATATATACTTTTTTACCATACGTACTAGTAAGTATCCATATACTTTGAGGATATTTTTTTTGCAGTGCAAAAGCTATTTTTTTCAGTTCATCTGCTGTATGACTATTAATATGAGTAATTAAATAGTGTATTTTCTGATGAAATACTATTCTTTTTTCTAACTGATGCTGCGTTGTATGTAATGCCTTTTGCTCCCATTGTGCTAATTTTTGTTCCAACTGCTTTTTTTCATTTATTAATGTATTAATAGCTTGCACTGAATCTTTATTTTTAATTAAGGCATTTACTTTTTGTAAAGTATGTAAACCATAATATATATGTTTTTCTGCCTGATAGCCAGTAATAGCTTCTATTCTTCTAATACCCGCTGCAATAGCATTTTCCTGTATAATTTTACATATGCCCAATTCTCCTGTAGCCCTTACATGCGTACCACCACAAAATTCTGTAGAAAAATGTGCGTCCAAAATTACTACACGTACTTTTTCCCCATATTTTTCACCAAAAAATGCTTTAGCCCCCAAAGCTTTAGCTTGTGCTATGGGCATATTTTCATGGATAGTAGTGATAATATTTTGTCTAATTTTTTGATTGACAATTTGTTCAATATCCTGAATTGCTTTTGGTGTAATCTTTTGAAAATGAGTGAAATCAAAACGCAATGCCTTATCAGTAACCAAAGACCCTTTTTGTACAACATGTTTACCCAACACTTGTGTTAAAGCTGCTTGTAAAAGGTGTGTAGCTGTATGGTTATTAGCTATACACTGTCTTCTAGTTTCGTGGACTTGTAATTGAAAATAACCTTTTACATCTTTAGGCAAATCCTCTGTATAATGTACAATAAGGTCATTTTCTTTTTGAGTATTTATAATCGGTATTTTTTCATTATTAGATCCTATAATTTCTCCAGTATCACCTATTTGTCCTCCTCCTTCAGGATAGAAAGGTGTTTTTTCAAATACAAGTTGATAATACATTTTTTGTTGAATTTCTATAGTACGGTATTTAATTAATACTGTATCACATACCCTTAACATTTTATAACCTACAAATACAGTTTTGATATCCGGATAAATAATATTCCAGTCTTGATAATGAATTACTGTTGCATTTTTTGATCTTTTTTTTTGTTGTTGCATATACTGTTCAAAACCTTTATCATCTATAATAAAATTATTTTCTTGTGCTATAAGAGCTGTTAAATCAGGCGGAAATCCATAAGTATCGTATAATTCAAATACTACTGATCCAGGTATAATTTTATTTTTTGCGTTATTATGTATAAATTTATCTAAACATTGTAGCCCATGTACTATAGTTTTGAAAAAACTTTTTTCTTCTTGAAGAATAACTTTTTCTATATAATCCTGCTGTTTTTTAACATGAGGAAAAATATCTTTAAATTGTGTAGAAACTATGCTTACCAGTTTATATAAAAAAGGTACTTTAAAATCAAGTACTGTATATCCATACCTTACAGCCCTTCTCAAAATTCTTTTTATCACATATCCTGCTTTATTATTGCTAGGAACTGTTCCATCTGCTATAGCAAAAGTAATAGCACGAATATGATCTGCAATAACACGCATTGCTGTAGTTATTTTTATATTACTGCCATATTGTTTATCAGCTATATCAACTAATTTTTTAATTATTGGCTGAAAAATATCAGTATCATAAGTAGAAATTTTATTTTGTGATACCATTGCCAAGCGTTCTAGGCCCATGCCAGTATCTATATGTTTTTGAGGTAAGGCAATAAGCTTTTGAGAGGTTAATCTTTGATATTGTATAAATACCAAATTCCATATTTCTATTACCAGAGGATGATCTTTATTTACAAAATATTTTCCTGAAATTCTTTCTCTTTCTGCTAATGGACGTATATCTATATGAATTTCTGATGCAGGCCCACAAGGTCCTGTAGCACCCATTTCCCAAAAATTATCTTTTTTATTGCCTAAAATAATCTTTTCTTCATCAACATACTGTTTCCATATATTGTATGCTTCTTCATCTTTTTCCAAGACATTATCTCCAGAAAAAACTGTAACATATAGCTGTTCTATAGGTAGATGATATACTTGCGTAAGCAATTCCCAAGCCCATTGTATAGCTTCTTGTTTGAAATAATTGCCAAAAGACCAATTTCCTAACATTTCAAACAATGTATGATGATAAGTATCTTTACCCACAGTTTCTAAGTCATTATGTTTTCCTGCTACCCTCAAACAAGGTTGTGTGTTAGCTATACGTAAATGTGTAGGCTTTTTATTGTTGAGAAAAATATTTTTGAACGGATTCATGCCTGCATTTACAAACAATAACTGGGGATCTTCTTTATTAATCAGTGGTACTGCAGGACTAAGGTAATGATTTTTTTGTTGAAAAAAAGAAAGAAACTTGCTACGTATGGTTGTTGTATTCATTTAAAAAATTAAGAAAATTTTAGGAAGTTTTTTTATATTTGTTTTTTTTTAACAGCTTAAAAATAGCTAATTTTAGCTTAACAATGTATAGAAAAAAGTACTATTATAATGCACAAACTTGCCAATATGAAAAAGTAAATAGAAATAAAAAATACTACGTAGGCAAATTTCTTGTCTTTTCAATGCTAGTATTAAGCTCAGCATTAGGTATTTTATATTCTTATACATACTATTCCGCAACACCAAAAGAAAAAAAATTATTACAAAAAAATACTTTACTAACACAACAAATTAAACATATACAGAACGAAATAGCTGAAGTAAACCAGATTTTACAAGAACTACAAAAAAAAGATGACCATCTCTATAGAACTATTTTTGAAATTTCTCCTCTAGATACAACTATAAGAAAAGCTGGTATAGGAGGAACAGATCCTCACCAAAATATAAATAAAGATGCTATAATTGTTAACACAATACAAAATATTCAACAACTTAAACAACAGCTTTATATTCAGTCAAAATCTTTTATTCGACTTATAAAAATAGCTGAAAAAAAAAAAGAACAATGGCAATGCATACCCCTTATGCAGCCTATTACAAAAAAAGATCTTAAAAAATTAGCATCAGGCTTTGGCATAAGAAATGATCCGTTTATTAAAGTAAAAAAGATGCATCAGGGTATAGATCTTGTGGCTATTAAAGGTACACCTATTTATGCTCCAGGCAATGGTATAGTAAAGTTAGTAAACCAAAGCAGTTCATATGGAAAACAGATTGAAATTAATCATGGTTTTGGTTATGTAACAAAATATGCCCATCTGCACAAATGGCATGTAAAAAAAGGACAAAAAATAAAACGAGGACAACTGATAGCAGAAGTGGGCAATACAGGAAGATCTCAAGGACCACATTTACATTATGAAATTATAAAAAAAGGCAAAAAAATAAACCCTATGCTATACTTTATTTTGAATCAGATTACCCCTCAAGAATATCATCAGGCATTTCACTCATCTTTATCCATTAACCAATCATTAGATTAACCATAAACTGAAGTTAATTAATGTGATTGGTAGTTTGTTTTATTGAAAAAAACAACTTACGTCCTATCTACTCTTTAAACTGCTAGCGACTGAACAATATTGTTCAGATTATTTTAAAAAAATATACAGAATTTCTTCCTACACTCTACAGACACAAAATATACTTCTAAAAATAAAATTAAGCATAAAAAAATAGTCTATATATTATTTTAGAAGCTCAAAAAAGAACAGAGTTAAAACTAGCTAAAGAGAATTTAATCATTTTTCAAAAAACTTAACTATACAGTTTTTCTTTATAAAAGCGAGATTATATAGGCTATTCATATGATGATACATAAAATGTACGTATTTTAAATTTTAATTAAAATTATGTCCAATAATGTTAAAAAATTATAAAAAATGTTTTATTATTGTAAATATATAGTTTAAATATTGCTATCAAATCATATATCAATAGACAATATTAATACATATTTTTTTATAAGAATACCTAATAAAATCTATTTTGAATATATTAAATATATTTTTTAACATTGTGTAATAAAATTTACAAAAAAGCATATAATATGGATAATACACACAGAGGAAAAGTAATACAAGATGCTGTAAAAAAAAGTGGTTATAAAATTATTGAAATCACTAAAAAATTAGGCATAAGCAGGAATACATTATACTATAAATTCAGCAATGCTAAGGTAGATTATGATTTTATTATCCGCCTAGGCCATGTTATTAATCATGATTTTAGCATTTCTTTTCCAGAAATTAACTTCAATAGAAATCCAAAAGCAACCAAAACCATAGAAGCAAAAAAAGTATATGAACAAAAACTTAAACTCTCAAATCTAGAAAAAAAATACGATAATTTAAGAAAAAAGGTTGATCATCTTATTGATTTATTTAGCTTTGCTGCTGAAGATGAAGATTTTGCTAAAATTAAAAAAGAAACTAAATCACTTTTAACAATACTAGAAGATAATACAGAAACACAAAAAAAATAGCTTATTTTATGCCAATAAACCTCCATCTACTGTTATGGTTTCTCCTGTAATATAGCTAGCTTCATCAGAAGCTAAAAAAGCTACACAACTGGCTACCTCTTGGGGTTTACCTACTCTGCGCAGAGGTATTAAATTTATCTTTTCTTTTATCATTTTTTCTAGCAATGCATTGGTCATATCAGTCATAATCCATCCAGGAGCTACTGCATTTACACGAATATTACGCATGCCTAACTCTATAGCTAAAGATTTTGTAAATCCTATAATTCCTGCCTTAGAAGCTGCATAATTTGCTTGACCTGCATTGCCTTTAATACCTATAATAGAAGTGATATTAATAATTACTCCTTTTTTTTGTTTCATAAACAAAGGAATAGTAGCTTTAGATGTGTTAAATACAGATTTAAGGTTAGTATTTATTACATCATCCCAAGATTTTTCTTGCATACGCAACATAAGCTGATCTTTTGTAATGCCTGCATTATTTATCAGGACATCTATGCTACCAAAATCCTCTTTCACTTGGTCTACCCACTGGTTTGCTTGAGCTAGTGATGAAGCATCTGATTTATATGCCTTCACTTTTGTACCCATGTCTACTAATGTATTTTGTAGTGCTTTGGCTTCTGTATCACTAGAAAAATAAGTAAAAGCAATATTGGCTCCTTCTTGAGCCATTTTATATACTATAGCATTTCCTATACCTTTAGCACCTCCTGTAATAAGTACTGTTTTGTTGGTAAATGATTTCATGTTAATTATAGTTATTAATTATATTTTGAAATTAAAATTTTCTTACATAAAGTATTATACAAAAAATTTATAATTTTATATATACATCTTAAAAATACTTATTTTCTATGCATTATGAAAAGTTTTAGTTACACGTATAACTAGTATCAAAAAATAGTTTATATTTTGTATTTTTTATAAAAAATATCTTTGATTTGGCTATTTATGCATTTAGTTACCTATATTATTGGTATATCAGCAGGAATTTTATCTATTTTTTCTTTATTTCCGCAAATATATAAGATATATTCCACAAAATCTGCCAAGATTTATCTTATGGCATGTTAATTGGATTTCTTATCACTTCCATACTATGGACGTTTTATGGATTAATGTCTTTAGAAATCATTGTTTTTTTTGTTAATCTGATCATGACCTTATGTTCTCTACTATTATTCTTTCTTAAAAAGAAATATTCCTAAATATAGGCAGAGAATCTATTTTTCAGGAGAGCTTAATTTTTTTATATATCTTTTTGGTTTTGGCAATCATTTTATGATCTATACTAAAAAATGTATTTAGTAATAAAATTTTCGTTGTGTATCATGTGTATCATTTTGGATTATGATAAGATTTTTTTGTTTGATATCCAAGTTTTTAGGCTATTTTTTCTCAAATTTATAAAGCAAAAAAGCCCCTATAATGGGGGCTTTTTTTATGCTAATTTATTCTTTTTTTCTATTTTTATTCCTCACTCGGCTTTTTGAGTATGACTTCCCGTTGGGGGGGTGAGTATGCTATTAATGGGTATTTTCTATATCAGATTTAGTGGGTAAAAAATTTAGCCCGTTTCTGTGCTTTGATCTAGTTCTGTTGAAAACTTTTTTTATAGCGATTTCAGATTTTAGGTCGTATGGACTTGATACCTTTGAATCAGTTTCATCTATATTGTCTTTTTTTGTTCCTATATGATCTTCATTTTTATTCTTCATATATATATCGTATAACTTTTTTTCGTTTTGGGTCATTGTTGATATACAATGATCTATTAGTTCTTTCCTTTTGTTTTCCGCTTGTGTTTTTGTGCTCTCTCTTTTTTTACTTTTTGGTGTGAGGCAGTATATGTTAATTGATGCCATCGTCAGTGTGAATGCAGATAAATTCCTTATTGCTTTTGTATTCATTTTCTTATATGTTTTTGGTTTTATAAATGATCCTTTTGTTCTTTCTCTAGCTTTCTCTCGTTTTCTTGATCAGTGATTTTAGTGAATGTGATAGCTTGTGGTAAGGCTTCTGTGTTCGTGAAATTAGTCCTTGTGAACCATGGTGGTTGATAATGTGATGTTATTCCTATTATATTGAAAATCGTATATTTTTTGTTTTTTGTTATTAATGTCAATGGTCCTCCACTATTTCCTCCTTTACTCATCGCGGACATAGTTAATATATGGCTATTGTCGTTTGTCGTAACTTTGGACCCATAGATCTGGTTGAACTGGTGTTTGGCTTTTTCTGTGTAGTCTATGTAGTTTAAATTTGTATATCCTGTTTGGTATATCTGCGTCTTTTTCGGATCCGTGTTGTAACTGTTTGATATCGCATCTTCTTGTATTGTATTTGTGTATAGTATTACTTTTTTTGTAGAAGTATTGATCATGCTTTGTGCTTTCGTTCGGTCTTGTAATGTAACAGGAATGCAGTTATTATGATGTGTCTTTGCTATTCCTAGGTCATGTGTGGGGCTTAACCAAATATGGTTTGTACGTATCTGTTCTATGTTTGTTTCGCCTTCTCGGTATAACTCTATATCATCGCAGTTCTCTATAACATGTTTGGCTGTCAATACTGCGTTGAAACACAAAGTCTCCTTGTATGCTTGATCAAACTCTAATGATTTTGTAATTGTGTATGTGTCATTCTTGGTCTTATCTTTTAATTTCCAGTCGTTAACGTCCTTCTTTACTTGTATTAAAACTCCACTACCTGGTGTGTATTTGTATATAATATTTGGTGTGGTTGGCTTATAATCTTCGTCATACTCATCCTTTTTAGAGCTTATCTTATCTTTCTGCAGTTTTGGATGTCTGGCTTTCTTGCACAATATTCTAATCGTTAGTCTTCTTAGTATTTGGTTTGTAGATTTTTTTTTGTCTGTGTTGTTTGTGTTTATATAATATGTATATATAGAATTTAGTGAATTGTCTATGTCGATTAATTCGTCTGTTATTTTGTTCATGAAGTTTATAACCTCTTCATCATTTAAACTTATTTCTTTTTTGTTTATTTCTTTATTTATCCTTTGGTGGCTGTCATATATATTCTCGATTAACTTCATCCCTTGGATTATGTCCTCTAATCTTTGTCTTTTGGTTATACCATTTTCTTCTTTCTCCTCTCCTCTGTCTGTTTCTATTGAATTGTATATGTAGTATGCTGATATCTTCTCGAGATAGCTCTCTGCCGTTTTTCTTTCATCTGCATATTCCATTATATTTTCAGGCGTGTAATTTTCGATTTTGTTTATCGCGTTGGCTATATATTGAGATGCTTTGATGAAATCTATTGTGTTATATTTATCTTTATTTTGCTCGTATTTGTATGGTTTATCGTATACCCATTTCTTTGTACCTTTCTTCTTGTATAGGTATCTCTTGTACTCTTCTTCTGTTTCATAGTTTTTTCTAATCTCGTATTCGTTAGTGAATTCTTCCACTGTCATGCTGAGTGTTCTTTCTTCTGCTTTCTTCGTAATATTTTTTGTCTTTACTTCGTTTGGATTTAATCCTCCTTTTTTTCTTGTTTCTTTTTGCCTTTTCATCGTTTTTATTACTGGTATTTGGTATCCTTTATTTTTTCCGTTTTTCCTTTTTTGGTCTTCTTGTTTCATAAATCTTATATTTCCTTTATAATAATTTTTTATTATTTTTCGTTGTTTCTGTGATAGAAGGTTTATATCCTCATACAACGCCCACCCACTTTCCACATGCGGACCAACTATCTTTATCAACTCCCTTATTGCTCCGCATTTGCCATAATTTCTTCCTTTTTTCTTCCATACCCCTTTCGCTTTTTGCGTTAATACTATCTTTTTATATAATATTCTATTGCTGAGGTTTATCAGATCTTTTTGCATCTCTGACAGCTTTTCATGTAGCTCTCGGTCTGTTGGTTTTTCCTTTTCGCCACCTTTCCTCGTAAATATATCGCTTATTTCCTCTGCACTGCTTTTGCCATTTCTCCCTTCTGCTAGGAGTAGTTTGCTGAACTCTTGTTGGGTATGCCGGTATGTCTCTTCCATCTTTAGTGTGGTCTCTAGTTCTTTTGGAATAATTTGTCTGTTTGAGCTTTTTGGTTGATTACTTTCATATCCGACTGAAAATAGTTGGATAATACTTCTGGATGTATTGTTGGATAGAGTAGTTCTTGATTTACTAAATCATTGTACATGCATTGTTGGTTTGGTTTTCTTCTCTTGCCTAAGTAATCATCTTTTGGTTTTCTTCTCTTGCCTAAGTAATCATCTGGGGATGTATCTATTGTTATTTTTTCGGTATGTAGGACTTGTTTTCCTAAGGTATTGATGGCTAATCCTGAGAGTAATAATATCTTCTTTGAGTTGATTTTTCCTATGACTGGTATGTTCCCTTGCAGTTCTATCTGGTTGGTTCGCTCTTCGGCGATTTTCGTTTGGCTGCTTTTGCAGCTGCTGAATAGTATTCCGAATAATAATACTGAACTTAATAGTCGTATTGTATTGTATTGTATGAAGTTTTATTTGCCATCTCTTTTTGTGTTTTTTTCATCATGTTTTTTTGTTTTATTTTATAATTTAATTTTTTATTTCTTTTCTACCTTTTTTTTATTGTTTAGATTATTTCCTAAATTCCTCTTGCGATATGTTAATAATATTTTTTATAAAATCAAAACTTTTTATTCTTACTTATTTTTTTGTCTTTTTTATTAAACTTTCTGATTGATTTTTTATATAAATGTATAAATTTTTTCAAAAAAATTGTGTAATATAAAATTTGTAAAAATATATTTAAGATAATCTAGATTATATAAATAAAAACAGCATTTAGATATATTAAATTTCACTTAATAAAAAATATATCTTACAAATACTTGCCTAAAATTTTAAAGGTAATGCCTAAAAATATTGTGTTAAGTATACATTTTATATATATTACAAATTATATTAAATAATGAAAAACCATGTCAATTGCAGATATTACCTTTCAAGTGCATTTAGATGAAAAAAAAATGCCTAAAAAAATTATATGGCATGCTACAGACAAAGGCAATAATCATTTTGAAGAAGCACAAGCCATAAGCATATCTACCTGGCATCCACAAAAAAAACATACCCTCCGTATTGACCTTTGGACAGATAAAATGCCCCTACATGAAATGAAATATTTTACAGTAGATATTATTGGAAGCTTAGGTCAAAGCATACTCAAAGCCACAGGAGATGAAATAATGGCACAAAAAATAAACAAATTTTGTGAATCTTTAGTACAACATATTCAAAAAAGCACAAAAAAAAAGCATGATAAATAAAATTATGGGATTCAGTTTAGAAAAAATACATCAATACTTTTCTACATCCTCAACATCTACACTGTACTATATCATACTCTATACAATTATTATTATTGTTATAAGCTTAATAGGATACTTTTTGCATAAATTTTTGTACCGCTATATTTTTAAGCTCATCAAAAAGAGATTTACCAAAAAAACAACCCCCTTCCAAGCACTGCTTTTTAAATATCAGATATTCCATAGGATATATCTGTTGGCATTATTATTAATTTTACAATGGATAATACCTTATGCTTTCATTATAAAAATACTGAATATAGGCATCTGTTTAAGCATAGCCTTACTTATTTCTTCTTTTTTAAGCATTGGTAATGATTTTTACAACTATTCATTCAAACTATCTAAACAAAAACCAATAAAAAGCTATACAGACATTATTAAAATAATTACATGGGTTTTAAGCGCCATATTTATAATTGCTATACTCACCAACAGTGCTGCTGCCAATATCTTTACCGGACTAGGTGCTCTAAGTGCAGTATTACTATTTATATTTCGCGATCCAATTATGGGACTTATTACAAGTATACAAATTTCTGCCTATGACATTGTAAGAATTGGAGACTGGATACAGATAAAAAACTATAATGTAGATGGAGATATAACTGATATCTCACTAAACGCAGTAAAAGTTCAAAACTTCGATAAAACTATAGTGACTATACCCACTTCCGATTTTATGAAACATGGCATCATAAACTTTAGAGGCATGCATGATGCTGGAGGAAGAAGAATAAAACGTGCAATTTGTGTAGATATAGACACAATTAAATTTTGTGACAAATATCTTTTAGAAAAATTAGAAAAATATTCGTTGATAAATAACTATATTTTACAAAAAAAACAACAAAGCCAAAAAAATAATACCATAGTACAACTGACCAATGTAGGCCTATATCGTAAATATATGGAAAACTATCTGACAAAAAATAGTTTAATAAAAAAAAATTTTACTTTTTTAGTAAGACAGCTCAACCCACATGCAACAGGATTACCTATAGAAATATACGTATTTACCAATACCACCATTTGGAAAAAATATGAAGCAATACAAGCAGATATCTTCGATCATCTCTTAGCTATAGCACCACATTTTGATTTGCGTATATTTCAACACAACAAATTTATTATACCAAAGTACAATCATGATACACGAAATAACCATGATAATGCCCAAAATGGGTGAAAGCATTATAGAAGCAGAAATCATACAATGGCTTAAACAAGAAGGAGATACCATTACACAAGAAGAATCTATACTAGAAGTAGCTACAGATAAAGTAGATACTGAAATACCTGCCACACACACCGGCATACTCAAAAAAATTTTAGCTCCCAAAGGAACAGTTATACCTATAGGTAAACCCATTGCTATACTACAGAAAAATACAGACAAAAAACATACTATACCACCAACTGCTATTAACCATATAAATACAAAACAAAAAAATTACAATCCTCTTCTACCACAATCACAAAAAAAACATATCTCTCCTTTAGTACAAAAAATAGCCAAAACAAAAAATATTTCTACCAATGTCTTGCAAAAAATACAAGGAACAGGCATAAACGGTAGAATAACTAAGAAAGACCTTGATAGCTATTTAGATACCGTTGCTATACAAAGCAAAAATATAGACATACATAATAATACACATGAAGAAATTATTATGATGGATAGAATGCGCAAAATAATAGCACAAAGAATGTTGACATCTAAAAAAACATCTCCCCATGTCACCTCATTTGTAGAAGCAGATGTAACCAAAATAGTAAGATGGAAAAAAAAAATACAAGAAAAATTTCAAAAAAAATTTCATCTCCACCTAACCTATACACCTATATTTTTAGAAGCTATTGTAAAAGCCATTCAAAAATACCCATTAATTAATTCCTCCATAGAAGGAGAAAAAATTATAATAAAAAAAAATATTAACATAGGCCTAGCAGTTGCACTTTCTAATGGAAATTTAGTAGTACCAGTAATAAAAAATGCACATCTACAAAATTTATTATCATTAACAAAAAATGTATTAACACTAGCCAAAAAAGCTAGAGAAAACACCTTAACATCTGATGAACTTTTAGGGGCTACATACACTGTATCTAATATCGGATCTTTTGGTAGCATTATGGGAACTCCCATTATTATGCAACCACAAGTAGCCATTTTAGCCTTAGGTGCTATAACTAAAAAACCAGCAGTAATAGAAACCGCTATGGGCGATAGTATAGGCATAAGACATAAAATGTTTCTTTCACATACATATGACCATCGTATTATTGATGGTATGCTAGGAGGACTTTTTGCACAACAAGTAGCAAAAAATTTAGAAAATTTTGATGAAAAAACTTATGACTTATAAAGAACATATTCCTGTATTATTACATCAAAGCATATCAGGACTAAACATTAATCCAGATGGTATTTATGTAGACCTTACATTTGGAGGAGGAGGACATAGTAAAGTCATATTACAAAAACTTTCTACTAAAGGAAAACTATTTGCTTTTGATCAAGATCAAGACAGTGAAATAGAAGCACAAAAAATACAGCACAAAAATTTTACTTTTATTCGAGCCAACTTCCGCTTTGCCTATCAATTTTTAAAATACCACTATATAAAAACTGTGGATGGTGTACTTGCTGATTTAGGTATTTCTTCGCATCAGCTAGATACAGACCAAAGAGGATTTTCTTTTAACTCAAATAGCAAGTTAGATATGCGTATGGATAATAATATCCAAAAAGATGCAAAACATATACTTAATACCTACTCATTAAATACTTTAACAGATATTTTTAAAAACTGGGGAGAAATTCGCAAAGCCTACTTTTTAGCAAAAACAATTGTAGAACAAAGACAACTAAAAACTATACAAAATACAGAACATTTTATAAAAATTATACAAAAATTTGCTCCTCATAACAAGAAAAATAAATTTTATGCAAAAATATTTCAAGCACTACGTATAGCAGTAAATGATGAATTAAAAGCTTTACAAGAAATGCTACAAACCATGCCTTACCTTATTAAACCAGGTGGAAGGTTGGTGATATTAGCCTATCATTCGTTGGAAGACAGAATAGTAAAAAAATTTTTACATACAGGAAATTGTGAAGGGATTATGCAAAAAGATTATTTAGGCAATATTATACATACTTTCTTAGCTGATCCTAAAAAAGCTATAAAGGCTACAACAAGAGATATTATATATAACAATAGAGCTAGAAGTGTACGTTTACGCATAGGTAAAAAAATGTAAAAAAAATTAATGATTGAATATAGTAGAAATAAATTTTTGTATTAATAGCTTATTGAATTGAATACAATATATTTTACCAAAGTATGAAATAGTCATTATAATATTGTCCTATCTCTAGCTCTACAAAAAAATTACTAATTTTTTTATATCTATTTACACTAAAATAGTAATTGGTGCTTCTAAAAAATTTTTTAAAGACTGCAAAAACAAAGCACCTATACTACCATCTACAATACGATGATCGCAAGAAAGCGTTATATGCATTGTATTAGCAACAGCTATTTGGCTATTATCATCTACTATAGGAGTAGGCTTAATACTACCTATAGCCAATATACAGGATGCTGGTGGATTAATAATAGCTGTAAATGAATCAACCCCAAACATACCAAGATTAGAAATTGTAAATGTAGCTCCTTCCCATTCTTGAGGTTGTAGTTGTTTACTTTTTGCTTTTTGAACTAAATTTTTTGTTTCTAAAGAGAGATTCTCTAATGTCTTTTTTTCTACCGATCTAATTACAGGAACTAAAATACCATCATCTATAGCCACAGCTATACCTATATTTACAGTATAATACTGCCGTATTGTATTGCCTAACCATGAAGCATTAACAGCAGGATGTTCTTGTAGAGCTTTGGCAGTAGCCTTAACAATAATATCATTAATAGAAATTTTTGTAGCTATATGAGCATTCATTTCTTTTCGCATAGCCAATACTTGATCCATATTTACAACACTATTTATACAAAAATGAGGTATTTTTTGTTTACTATCTGTAAGCCTCTGTGCAATAGTTTTGCGCATAGAAGAAATAGGAATATCTTGGAATTCTTGAGATAAGTCTGAAAATTTTTTATCAGAAAGACAATTATTTTCAGTATAATTAAATGCATCAATATCTCTTTTGATAATTCTACCCTCTCCTCCTGTACCTTGTATTTGCTTAAGTGGATACCCCTTTTCTTTAGCAATTTTTTTCGCTAAAGGTGATACTTTAATACGTGTTGAAGTAGATATTTTTTCTTGTTGACTTTCTACAGTATTAGGTATTACAACTTGCGATGCTATAGGCTGTTCTTGTTGTATGTTGATACTATTTTTTTGTTCTTCAGCTTGTAATACAGCTTGTATATCTGTATCTTTATCACCTATAATGGCCAAAACACTATCTACAGGAACAGTTTCATGTTGTTTCACTCCTATGTATAACAATACACCATCTTCATAAGATTCTAGTTCCATAGTAGCTTTATCTGTTTCTATCTCAGCCAAAATATCTCCTGTTTGTATGGTATCTCCTTCTTTTTTGAGCCATGCAGCTATTACACCTTCTTGCATCGTATCACTCATTTTTGGCATCCGAACTATAGTAGACATAGGTAATTTCAGTAATATTTAGAAAAAATTTATATGTTATATGGTTACAACAGCTTAATATAGTAATTTTTATTGGCTTTATTACCTGAGATGTTGTACAAATACAAATTTTTTTATCTATTGCCTTATTAATTAAACTATTTAGACATAAAAAATATATTTATATACCCAAATATAATTTTTTTCATACAAAAATATTTTTATTTCCTTAAATTATTTAGGAATATTAATACAGCACAACAAATTCTTTGTAAAGAGGCTATTTTAAATCATTATAATACATAATTAATACATAAAATTTTAGTTATGATCAGCTATTTTTTATCCAAAAAATGAAAAAAATACCACATAAAACACAAATTTCACTTCCATTATTTTTAATTATATGTAATAAATCATATATTTATAATGTTCTAATTCAATTTAGATTAATTTTAGCATAGAATTTAAAACTATTACCCCCCAAAAAATTATGAAAAAAGATATCCATCCTTTTTATCAACCAGTAGTATTTTTAGATACTTCAAGCAACACACAATTTCTAACCCAATCTACACTCAAATCTTCTGAAACCATAAAATATAAAGATGGTAAAGAATATCCTCTTATAAAAGTAGAAGTAAGTTCTGCTTCACATCCCTTTTATACAGGTAAAAAAATGTTTGTAGACACTGCAGGACGTATAGAAAAATTCAACAAAAAATATAAAAAAAAATAGCTATTACCAGGTGTTTTTATCTAAAAAATAAAATTATACCTAAACAAAAAAACTTCACTAAATTCCAAAAATTTGGATACAGTTTAAAGCTGCATATTATCTAATATTTAGTCTGATTAGACTTAAACTTATGCCATTACAACCAAAATATCCATCTTTTTCTACCTTATTTAGGGAAATTAAAACACTGTTTATCAAAGATTTTATCTTAGATCTACATCATCTCTTTTCTTTTTGGGGTTGTTTACTGTATGTTGGCTGTATTATTTTTATCCATTATTTAGGTATTGAATTGGCAGAACTATCGCATAATACAGCCCATTGGAATATACAATTTTGGCTTTGTATAGTTTTAATGGCCTTATTTTTAGTCCCAAAATATTTTTCTTTAGATAAGCCAAAACTTTTCTATCTATACACTCTTACACCTCCTGAAGTATATTTTTTTTCTCGTACTTTCTACCTTTCTACTATACTATCCATTATTGCTATATGCTGTTATTTAATTTTCATATTACTTTTTTTTAATCCTTTATCTGGAAAATTTTTTGGTATTTTTCTATTGCTTGTGTTATTAGGTAACAATTTTTTTTCTACCTGTTTTTGCCTAATATGCTTTATGGCCTTTAGATCTGGTTATGGCTATTTTTTGTTTAGTATCTTAGCTATTCCCCTTTCCTTACCCATTATTGCACTACTATTTAAAACTTCTTTATATCTTATCCACGGTATATTGCATACTACTTTATTTTGTATATTAGTATCCTGTAATGTAATATTTTATTGTATAGCCTTTATCCTTTTTCCCTATTTATGGAAAACATAAAAAAAAAATTATCTATTACTTTTTTTCTACTGTGCTATACATTTATTGCCGGATTACTATTTCCTGTGCCTAAATTACCTATTCTAGAACAAACAATACGCGGATTATACTTTCATGTACCCATGTGGTTTGGTATGATTATTTTATTTTTTATTTCTTTTATTTTTTCTATCCAATATTTACGTACTAAAATTATGCTATGGGATAAAAAATCTACTGCTTTTGCCCAAATTGGCATGCTTTATGGCATACTAGGTTTAGCAACTGGTATGATTTGGGCTCAGTATACTTGGGGTAATTTTTGGAGTGGAGATCCTAAACAAAACTGTGCTGCCATTTGTTTACTAATCTATTTTGCCTACTTTATATTACAGTATGCTTTTGCTCACAATACTTTTTTAAGAGCAAAAATGAGTAATACATATAATATTATTGCCTTTGTAATGTCATTTTTATTACTTTTTATTTTACCAAGACTTTCAGACTCTCTTCATCCAGGTAATGGAGGGAACCCTGGGTTTAATATTTATGATCTTGATGGAAAATTAAGATGGATATTTTACCCATCTGTAATTGGATGGGTATCTTTAGGTATTATTATAGCAAATATATTAAGTAGATACTTAATACTTAAAAATAAATTATATAATTTACACAATGCTAAAAAATAAAAAAATTTACTATTTTTTTTATTGGTATATCAGCTACTATACAGTAAAAGCGACAAACAGTCATCAGCATACCTTTAATCAGCTATTTTATCAGGATGATAAAATATATGTAGTAGTAAGTATGCTTATTATTATACTTTTAGGGTTATTTTTTTTTCTGTATATATTAAACAAAAAACTAAAAAAATTAGAACGTAAAAGCAATGAAAATTAAACATCTCATTAGCCTTTTTATTATTCTTTGTGCTTGTATTTTTATGGTATTAACAGGTAAAAATGCAAGTGTTTATGTTACATTTGCAACAGCAAAAACCATGCAACCCCAAAAAGTACATATTATTGGTACATTATACCATAAAAATAATGAAGATAGAAAAAATGTATATGCAACTAAAAAATCTATAATAAACACATCATTCCTTATGAAGGATAAAAAAAATACCGTGGTAAAAGTACACTATAATGCACCTTTACCACAAGATTTGAAACATGCAGAACAGTTAGTAGTAGTAGGAAATTTTACTGATGATCATTTTTTTGCAGAAAAAATTCTACTCAAATGCCCTTCAAAATATAATCAACCCACATTAAAATATTAAAAAAATTATTTTTTATCTTCCAACATTTTCTTCAATTCACTTAATTTTAGTAAAGCGTCTAAAGGAGATAAAGTATTAATATCTAGTCCTTGTAACATATTAATAATACTATTATACTGCGTATATTCTTTTTCTATACCATTATAATGGTCAAATAATGTAAGCTGATAATGGCCATTATAATCTGCATTATCATGATTATTGTATTTAGATAAACTTTGCATAATCTGATTAGCTCGCTTAATTATTTGAAGCGGTATCCCTGAAATTTTAGCAACATCAATTCCATAACTATGCTCACTACCCTTTTTTATCAACTTTCTTAGAAATACGATCTTATTTTGTACTTTTTTTACTTCAACACTATAATTATGTACACGTAAAAGTTGATTTTCTAAAAGATTGAGCTCATGATAATGCGTAGCAAAAAGTACCTTTGCCTTTTGAGAATGGCTATGCAAATATTCTATTATAGACCAAGCAATAGCAATTCCATCATATGTGCTAGTACCCCTTCCTATTTCATCCATCAATATAAGGCTTCTTTCATTAAGATTATGTAGTATACTAGCTGTTTCTGTCATTTCTACCATAAAAGTAGATTCTCCTTTAGCTAAATTATCTGAAGCACCTACACGGGTAAAAATTTTTTCTACAATACCTATAGAAGCTTTATGTGCAGGAACAAAAGATCCTATTTGTGACATTAAAACGATTAAAGCTGTTTGTCGTAACAAAGCCGATTTACCAGCCATATTTGGCCCTGTTATAACCATAATTTGTTGTTTTTTATCATCTAAAAAAATATCATTTGATACATAACTTTCATCTGCTTTTAAATTTTTTTCTATTACAGGATGCCTGCCCTGCTGTATATGAATAGCCTTTGATGTATTTATTTGTGGTTCAGTATAATTGTTAATTTGTGCAACATGTGCAAAAGCAAGATAACAATCTATTTGTGCTAAAATTTTTGCGTTTTGCTGTATTTGTGGTATAAATTCGTTGATGCTATGCACTAAATTTTGATAAATCTCTTGTTCTAAAACATACATACTAGCTTCTGCGTGTAAAATTTTTTCTTCATATGTTTTGAGCGTATTAGTAATATATCTTTCGGCATTTACCAGTGTCTGTTTTCTAAACCATGTATCAGGCACTTTATCTTTATGGCTATTGGTTACTTCAAAGAAGTAGCCATAATTTTTATTAAAACCTATTTTTAAGGAAGAAATACCTGTTTTTTTTATAGCTTCTTCCTGTAATTGTTTTAAATGATCTTTGTTTTGATATAATACTTTACGCAGTTCATCTAAAGATGGATGTACATTATCATTAATAAGTTTACCCTGATTTATAGCTATAGGTGGATTTTCTTGTAGGATATGTGTTATTTTTTCTAGTAAATAATCGCAAGGAAAAAGCTGACTACCTAATTTAGTCAAAACATCTTCTGTACTACTTTTTAGTACCTGCTGTATAGGCTTAATGTATGTAAGTGCTTTTTTAAGAAAAAAAATATCTCGTGGATTTGCCCTTCCTACAGATATTTTTGAAATTAATCTTTCTAAGTCACCTATTTTCTTGATATGATTTATAATTTGTTTAGTAGCATCAAATTTATTTAACAGACAGGATACTATAAGGTGGCGCTTTTTTATTGGATTAATATCTTTTAATGGAAAGAGTACCCATTTTTTCAATAAACGAGCCCCCATAGGAGTTTTTGTTTGGTCTAAAATCTGTATTAAAGCCATTCCATCTTCATTTTGTGGCAAAATAAGCTCTAAATTTTTTATTGTAAAAGCATCTAACCAAATATATTTCTCTTTTTCTATTCTGCTTATAGCAACAATATGTTGCAATTTATCATGTTTAGTTTCTTCTAAATAACGCAAAATAGCCCCAGAAGCAATAATAGAAAGTGGTAAATGACCAATACCAAATCCTTTTAATGAGGCTGTACCAAAATGCTGATTTAATTTTTCATAGGCATATGCTTTTTGATATACCCAATCTTCAAGATAATGTATATTATATTTTTCTTTAAATATATTCTCAAAAATAGATTTTTGTACTTTATTATAAATAATTTCTGCTGGATGAAAATTTTGTATTAACCTTTCCATACTTTCTATAGTACCTTGTGTAGTAAGAAATTCCCCTGTAGAAACATCTAAAAAAGCTATACCTAAATCATTTTTAGCAAAATATACAGCAGCTAAATAATTATTACTTTTTTGTTCTAAAACATAATCATGAAAAGAAAGACCTGGAGTAACTAATTCTACTACACCCCTTTTTACAATACCTTTTGCTGTTTTAGGATCTTCTAATTGTTCACAAATCGCTACACGATATCCAGCTTTTACAAGTTTAGGCAAATAGTTATCTAAAGCATGATAAGGAAATCCAGCTAATGCTACAGTAGAAGCACTGCCATTAGCCCTTTTAGTTAAAACAATATTTAAAATTTTGCTTACAAGTACAGCATCATTATCAAATGTTTCATAAAAATCACCAACACGAAATAATAGTAGAGCATCAGGATATTTTTCCTTTATGCTAACATATTGACGCATTAGAGGAGTAGCTTGTATCAAGTTTCCTTCTTTTTGCATAAAAAGATATAATATTAAAATAAAATTATCAAAAGAAATTATAAGTAAACTGCACTTTATATTTTTGTAAAAAATACACAATAACATCAAAATGTTTGATATGGTAAGGTAAGGTGAAATAGCCTGAAAAATAACTCGAATTATGAAATTTATGTAAAAAAAAAGAGTCTAAGTTAATGAAATAAATTTTTTTTAGTTGTTCTACCATTTGGTAGAAATAAAAAAGTTCTTTCTTAAAAGAGAAAGAAATCTGCATATACTTTATTGTATTATTATTCCACCGAGCTGTAATAATTTGAGATTGCTTTTGGTTATGTTTTTTACAACATGTAGTATGTATATCTATCACATATTCTTTATTAAGCAACCCTACAATATTATCCTTATATTTAGGATGACAGCAATTTAAAAAACGAAAAGGTAAATTATCTACTGAAAGATATTGTTTCGATAGCCATAATTTTTGCGTTGTATTCAGTACAAATACAACATGCTTATCAGTATTTACAATTAATTTTTTTTCGTAAATTTTTTTAAAATCTTGTATAAAATTTAAGGGAATTACTTTGTTTTGTGCTATCAAATAATAAAGCTGTTCAATATTATTAGAACCAATAAAAATTGAAATTTGATGTAAAAAATTTTTTGTACAGTTTATTTTTTCCGATTTTATTACTTTTCTCAAAATTTTTTCTCCCTGTAATATAATCTCTTTTTTTTTCTTAATCTCTTTTTTATTCTTTTCTTGTTTAGAGCTTATCAGTAATCTATATTTTTTCACAAAAAAATTTTCATCAGTAATAATTTGTATATGATCACCATATTTTAATTGATATTCATCATACACTGCCTGTCCATTTACTAGTGCACCTGTATATTTCAAAGCTTTCTCTGGACTATAAATAGCAATTAAATCTTTTATATTTATTCCTTTATCAACTATCTTTAATATTTGATTTTCTAAAATCACATAAATTTTGTCCTGATCTAAGATTTGGCTAAAATTACCTATAGATTCATAATCAATACTAGATTTTTCTAGATGTCCTCTTGTATTATTTATCCAATATTTGAGTGCATTATCATTTACAGACTTAACATTAGAAGATTTATAATGCCAATGAGCTGCTTCTCCTTTTTCTGCTATACTATGCATTCTCATACTTCTTATTTGTACTTCTATTTCCATTTTTGTAGATGGTTCTTTCAAAAAAATATGCAAAGAAGAATAGCCATTAGGCTTAGGGTATTTTACCCAGTCTTTTACCTTATTTTTATCTGTTTTATAGTAATTTGATATTAGATCATATATTTTCCAACATTGCTCATATTCATTTTCTTTAGAAGATTCAAAAATAATACGCATAGCAAATACATCGTATAGTTTTTCAAAATTTTCTCTCTTTTTCTGCATTTTTTTCCAAATAGAAGATGGAGATTTTATTCTATATTTTATTTCGTGGAATATAGAGTAATATTCTAATTTTTTGCCCATATTTTGTATGAATCTCTGCATAAATACCTTTCCTATTTCTTCTCTCTGCTTGAGCTTACCTATAATTCTTTGGTATTCTTTTGTATGTGTAGCTTCAAAACATAGGTCTTCTAAAGTAGTTTTTAATGTATATAATCCTAATCTGTGTAATAATGGAGCATATATCTCTTTAGCTTCTTGAACTAATTTGTATGCATTATGAGGAAATAATAAGTATAGATTACGTAATTTTAGTAATATTTCTCCTGATTTTATCAAAAAAACTCTAATATCGTCTGCTAGGGCAACAACGATTTTTTTTATACCTTCGTTAGATATATTTTTTTCATTAATAATATTTTCAGAAAGGTAATGTATTTTTTTTAAGTTTATCAAAAAATGCATCGTAACTATGCCAAATTTGTCTATAACTTCCCATGCTTCTAATTTTTTCTTTTCCCTATCATATTCATACAAAAATATACATATTACACAATAGAAATCTAATCCTATTTCTTGTAACAATATTTTTGCTAAATCAAGAAGAAAAAATAACTCATGCTGTTTTGAAACATATTGTTGTTCTGAGTACAATTTTTTCGCTATACCAAATGACTTTTCTACCAAATTTATTTCTTTTTGCGTAACATTATTTTTTTTTAACCATCCTATAATATCATTAAATTTATCTATTATTTTTTCTTGTTGATTATATGATAATGAAGACATAACAATGAAATTTAGATAGAAATAAAAAATTAAATTTAATAAAAATTGAATACTTTTAGTACAAAAATTATTTTTCCAAACAGTGCAGAAAACTAAGAAATAAAAAAATACAAAGTTTATGTGTATACAACAAAACACATAAGAGCATGCTAAAAAATAGACTTTTTTTAAAAGTAAAAAATACCTATTTTTGTAATGTTTTGCGGATGTGGCGAAATTGGTAGACGCACTAGACTTAGGATCTAGCGCTGTAACAAGCATGGGGGTTCGAGTCCCTCCATCCGCACAAGCAATATTTCAGCATATAAAACCATCTAATTTTGAATATCTCATTAACGTATCAGAGCGATACTTTAGCAACTATCCATATCCAAGGCACTGCAGAAGATTTACAATTAGAAGTCAAAAAAAAACTCAAAAATTATAGCAAAAATATAAACATAAAAGGATTTCGCTCTGGGAGAGTGCCTATGGATGTTCTAAAAAAAAAATATGAAATACAATGTATTACAGAAATAGCTCCTCAGCTTGCCCACAAGCATCTTGAAGAATATTTAGATAAGAATAAGCTAAACATTGTTTTTTTTCCTAAATTTGACAGAAAAAAAAGTAGTATAGATCACAAAAAATATACATTTGACTTTTATTACAATGTTCTTATGTACAAAAATTTTACTGTTGCTATTGATGCTAATATTAAACTAGTAAATTATAATGTACACCCTATTACTGATGACATTATAGAACATCATATCTATGAATATAGAAAAAAATATGGACAAGAAGAAAGTCAATGTCTTTCTACCAAAGATAGTGTCATATATGGCAATCTAACACATAGTAAATATCATGAACTTAATATTCCTTTGGTATTGTATCTTAATGAGCTCGAAAACAGCTATCAAAAAAAATTGCTTGATGTTAAAAAAAATGATGTTATATCTATAGATAATTTATTTGCTATATATAAAAATAAAAAGTTTATTTCAACAAAATTATATTATCTATCAAAAGATATTGTAAAAGCAACAACACCGTTCCAATTTAAAGCTACAGCCATAAAAAAAATAAAATTAGCAGAAATAACAGAAAATTTTTTCCAAACTTTATTTCCTAATGGAAAAATAAAATCATTAGATGAATGCAAAAAAGCAATAAAATTAATGTTATCTAATATGGTAGATAAAGACATTGCTTTTTTGTTTGAAAAACAAGTTCAAAAATTTTTTTTACAAAAAAAAATTCAAATTCCAGAAGAATATATTCTACAAAACGCCAACTTTGATAAAAAAAAAATTCCAAATAATACAGTATATTTAAATGAAGTGCGTTGGAGTATTATACTTAGAGAAATAAGTAAACAAGAAAAATTAAATATAGAAGAAAAAGAAGTAAGAGAATATATAAAAAAAAATATACTTCACTATTATAGTGGTAATCAGATAAAAACCGATCAGCATGTTATGAAAAACATAGAATTTGAAATAACAAAAATGCTTACACAAAAAGATACAAATTTTGTTAAAAATATTTGGGATAAAGCAATGAAAGATAAAATATTAACCCATATCAAAAAAAAAATTACATTAGATCATCAAAATCTAACATACCAGGAGTTTTACCAAAAAATAAAACAACATGCATAGTCAAAAAAAAAAATTTATAGAATATGCCACTAAAAAACATGGCATTAGCTCAATACATACAGAAAGTTATATCCGAAGTATAAACAATATGACAAGAAGTGTGATTGAAGAAAGACAAAATCCTTTCCGAGAAATAGATGTATTTTCTAGGCTAATTATGGATAGAATCATATTTTTAGGCACAGAAGTCAATGAAAATATAGCCAATATTATTACAGCCCAACTGCTTTATTTAGCATCAACAGATCAGCGAAAAGACATTACACTATATATTAATAGCCCTGGTGGATCTGTATATGCAGGTTTAGGTATATACGATACTATGCAGTACATTCAAGCAGACGTAGTTACTATATGCACAGGATTAGCTGCATCTATGGCTGCTGTACTTTTATCTGGAGGTACAAACCAAAAAAGAGCAGCATTACCACATGCAAGAATTATGATTCATCAGCCATTAGGTGGAGCAAAAGGTCAGGCAAAAGACATGGAAATTAATGTAAAGCAAATATTATCTGTAAAAAAAGACTTATATACAATACTATCTAAGCATACAAAACAATCGTATGAAACCATAGAAAAAGATTCTGATAGAGATTATTGGATGAAAGCAGAAGAAGCCAAACAGTATGGCATTATAGACGAAGTATTAAATAAAAAAGCAAAATAAATGTCTATGGACAAAGTCAACTGTTCTTTTTGTGGTATAAGTAATGATAGGGTTACATTAATGATAACCGGCCAAACAGGCCAAATATGTGACCAATGTGTAGTAAATGCGCAAAAAATAATAGCAAAAAATTCAAATAATGAAAAAAAAAATACAGAAAAAGATAATACAGAAGAAGAAATTGAAATTACTCCTACACCACCAGCTACACTAAAAGAATATCTAGATGAGTATGTAATTGGACAAAAAAAAGCAAAAAGAAAAATTGCTGTATCAGTATATAACCATTATAAACGGCTGTTAAAAAAAAATAAAACACAAAAAAAAGCAGTACAAATAGATAAATCAAACATTATTCTTATTGGAAATACAGGAACAGGAAAAACATATTTAGCTAAAACATTAGCACAAAAACTACAAGTACCCTTTTGTATTGTTGATGCTACTGCCCTTACACAAGCAGGATATGTAGGAGAAGATGTAGAAAGTATTTTAAGTAGACTATTACAAGCTGCAGATTATAATGTACAAAAAGCAGAAAAAGGCATAATATATATAGATGAGATAGACAAAATTGCTAGAAAATCGGATAATCCATCTATAACAAGAGATGTAAGTGGAGAAGGTGTACAGCAGGCATTGCTCAAAATGTTAGAAGGAAGTAATGTAAATGTACCTCCTCAAGGAGGAAGAAAACATCCTGATCAAAAACTGATTACTATAAATACAGAAAATATTTTATTTATTTGTGGTGGTGCTTTCGATGGTATCGAAAAAAAAATTAGTCAAAGACTCAATAAAAATCCAATAGGATTTACAACACAAAAGCATCAACAAATAGACAATAAAAACATTTTGCAGTATATCAATGCTAATGATTTAAAAACATTTGGCCTTATTCCTGAACTTATAGGTAGGCTACCTGTAATTACATATCTTAACCCTTTAGATAGAGATGCCCTAATGCAAATAATTTCAGTACCTAAAAATGCCCTTATTAAACAATATCAAGCATTATTTGCTATGGATAATATCCAACTACAATTTTCTGATGAAGCCTTAAATTTTATTGTAGATAAAGCATATGCCTACAATTTAGGAGCAAGAGGTTTAAGAGCCATTTGTGAAACCATTATGACAGATGCTATGTTTGAGCTTCCTTCACAGAAAAATATCGATTCACTCATGATAGACAAAGCATATGTAGAACAAAAAATTAAAAAAAATAAACAACTATTTTGATTTTTCAAAGAAAATATATTAGATTTATATTTTTATTAAAAATTTTATCAAAACTATTATAAACTATGAAAAAAAAATTATACTCTATTTTTACTATTATACTCATCTTAGGATCTTTTTATACTTCTTCTGCACGAAATCAACATACAAGTACAAAAATAGCCTATGCTAACTTAGAATACATTATGAATCAACTTCCAGAAGCTAAAAAAATAGAAAAAGAAATAAAAAGTCTAGAAAAAAATTTAAAATCAAAATTAGAACAAAAAATAAAACTATTTCAAGAAAAAATAAAAGAATTCCAAAAAGAATATGATAAAATGAAAGAAGAAGTCAAAAAAAATAAACAACAAGAACTACAAGAACTACAAAAAGAAATAGAAACACTAGAAAAAAAATCACAATCATCTATAGCAAAAAAGCAAGTTGATTTAGTAAAACCACTTTACGAAAAAATAAATAAAACAATACAAGACCTAGCAAAAGCCCATAATTATAATATTGTGTTAAGTGAAAATATAGGAGGAATGCCTATTGTACTCCATAGCGATAAAAATATAAATTTATCTGATCTAGTACTAAAAAAATTAGGTGTAACACCTAAAAAATAAAGTAAGATACGTTACCCGTAAATTTCTCGGGTAACAACTCTTTATCCCTATCCCTTATCATTCCCTTCCTCTCTTTGATATCTACCTATATTAAGCTTAGATATCATTAATCATTATAAATAATCCAGATATATGATTACTAAAAAACATTTCTATAGAATTTCAATAACTTTCATCTTTATATTTGTACAATATACTAGCCAAGCCAAACAAACCCTCACAAAAAATAAAAATAATATCAAAATAACTCAGCCAAAACAAAACAAAGGAAAACAAAAAAATAGTTCAATAACATTAGAACAATACATACTAGCACAAAAGCAAAAAAAAAATAATGACATTATACGACAAACTACTACCTTAGGCTTAGGAACATCTTTAGCCACAAGCATGTATTATCTTTTTCCACATATCCATCCCATAAATAGTCTTTCTTCTGCCCTATTTAGTTCTATATTAGGAAAAATGATTCTTGATCCTGTAATATATCTGAGTAAAAAAACAGGCATGCTTCTTTTTCCCTTTATGATAAAGGGGGCTACAAAAAAAGTCTATCATTATAAAAAAGTATACCAAAAACGTAAAAAATACCTCACCAAAAGTATGCAAGGTTTTTTAGAAAGCTGGCTTGAACGTTATCGTTTTGGAATAGAAGAAAAAAATTTTGAATCAAGGGAACTAGAAAATGCCTTAGAAGAAATTCTATATTTTCCACTATTTCCACAAAAAGTTACAGTAAATTCTTCTTCTATAAAAATATTTCTTTCCAAGTATCCCGATGATGTAAAAAGAACTATTGGCAGTTTTGTTGTCAACACGTTAGAAGATAGCCAAATATTAAGGCTCAAAAAAAAATCGACTCCACTAATGTTTGTAGGTCCTCCAGGTACTGGAAAAACATATTTAGCAAAAAATTTAGGTCAACTTTTAGGCTTACCTGTACAAGTGATTGATCTTTCACGATATCAAAATATTAATGGCAGTAGTTTTTGGTCACAAAGTGGAGATAAAGGAATTTTAGTTGATATCTTGCAAACTGAAAATAAAAAAGATATTAATCCAGCTAATAAAATATTAGTTTTAGATGAAGTAGATAAAGTATTGGCTTTAGATGACCATGGACGTTTTATACATTCAAATGGGGCATCTGTTGTTGCTTTATTACATCATTTGCTAGAAGCTCAAACAGTAGATATGCCTCTAAAAAGATATGATAATGCAAAATATAGCATTGCTCATCTTAAAATAATTTTAATAGGGAATAAAACATTTACAGATGTACTAGGATCTCGTGCAAGCGCATTGGAAAGTAGATTACATTTAATTCGTTTTGATGAAGGATTTAAAAAAGAACAAAAATTAGCCATTGTACAATCATATCTGAACGATTTATTACAGAAATATGATTTACCTAAAGAGAAAATTGAAGATCAAATGATACAAAATATTATAGCAGAAGATGAAGAATGTAATATCAAAGGTGTACGTATCCTTTTAAATGTGATTGATCGTTATGTGAACCATGTTAAAAATCAAAATTTAATTGCTAACATTGCAGGTATATCCTGCAAACCATTTGATGTACAAAAAGCCTATATAGGCTATAAAAAAGTCACAAAAAAACAGAAAAAAATACCAGTAAAAAAAAATTAAATATCTTTTCATATTTCTCTCCTATACTAATCCAGTAGCCTGTGCTACTTGTGCTTTTTTTACTTAGTAATAGCCATACATCTAATTATTCTTCTATTATTTTAGGACTCTCTTTTTGAAGGACTTCAAAAATTGCTCCTGAATTTAATTTATTCCAACTTTCTTCTTCTAAAATTCTTTTGATATGATTTGTTTTAAGATACTTATAGCTCATACTGTATATTTGTGATGAACTAAGACCCAATTTTTTGAAATCCTGTATTTTAGTTATTTCACCCTCTAGCTCACCTCTTTTTTTACCTATCAGTATGCCCTTTTTCTCACCACGTCTTTCATAATAACTGTTTCTTTCTTTGACACGTGCCAAGGAATTTTCATAACGTGCTTGTAGTTCTGGATTTTGGAAAATACTATACATAATGTTATAACTTGTTTTTATATTCTTTTCTGTGATAAAGTCAGGAATGCTAGTTTCTTTTCCACAATGGATAAAAAAATGTAGCCACTGTAATTTTATTTCTTCTTTTATATTATCTACTTTAACTTGTTTTTTGAATTTTTCTAATTCAAAAATCACCCAATTCATTTTATTATAAGGCATTAGAGCGTTTGTTGACGAATTGCGTGGTGCATAATGGTAGTTCATACATAGATGGACAAAATCCGGGAAAGTTCTTTTCCCCTATCACTAATATATATGTTTCATGAATATCTTTATAACCTTCTCCTATTTTAACTTTACTCCCTATTAAACGTGACATATAGTTTGGATTCGGGGCAAAAAATCTGTATTGGACTGGCGCTGCATTTCTATGTTGATTTGCTTATTGTTTGTTGTTCTACATAAGATATCCAATTCACTTGATATTTCTTTTACACTTGATTTCGACAAATTTGTTGGTGATAAACTTACCTCTTTTATAGTTTGATCTCCGGTAAAATTTAGCATATTATTCAAAAAATTAATCAGAATACTTGCATTTTTTCTTCTCCTAAGAGCATTTTAAAGGTCATATCTACTTTCGGGTCTGCAAATTTTACTCCAGATGTTGATAATTTTTTCATTTTTTTACTTTAAATATATTTTTAATATATAAATATATTTCTTAATTCTCATAAGAATCATTTTATATAATTATAAGCACAAAAGTATTCTTATAATTTTATAGATATTAACCTACATCAATCTATTCGCTATTGCTACAACATCCATTATTTACTGCAGCAATATTTTTTTAGGACCACATCCTATTTTATCAAAAATAACATGTTTTTTTTCACAAAAAAAAGCTATTTCTTCCTCAACAAACTTTTTTATAACAGGCGCTATACTTGTAGGGTAAATCATATGAATATTAGGACCAGCATCAATAGTAAAACAAACAAACAATTTTTTTTCTGTTCTAAAAGAAATAATACGCTGTATAATTGCCAAACTATTAGGATGTAAAAGTATATAGTAAGGATTAGAAGTAAGCATCATAGCATGCAATAGTAAAGCTTCTTGTTCTACAACATGAATAAAACCATCTACATCACCTGTAGTTAAAATTTTAATCATCTTTTCCAAATTATTTTCTGATATAGCTATTTTTTGTGCTTTAAAAGGGTGTGTATTCATTAAAAAATGACCTTCTGTACTAGATATTCTTTTTTTTTTAGCATCTACTATTAATATAGTATCACATAAATCTTGAAAAGTAGCATGTACATCAACAAATGGAATAGCATGTGTATTGCTACTTCCTTTATATAGTGGTGTATTTCCCCAAATAGATATGCCACCAAAAATAGACCTACAAGCACTTCCAGAACCTAAACGGGCAATAAAAGAAGCTTTTCGATAGAAGTCTTTTTCTTGGGGAGTATTGTTACCTTGTATTTTTTTTTCAAGCGTACAAATACACAATGCAAGAGCACTCATACTAGCTGCTGAGGATGCAATACCTGCAGAATGTGGAAAGTTATTTACTGTATTAATGCTTAAAGTAAAATTATGCAGAAAAGGAAAAATAGGTAAAATTTGATGTATAAACTCATATACTTTTTTTTCAAAAAAAATATTTTTTTTACCTAAAAAAAGAAATTTTTTTAACAGAGGATCTTCAGATTTACGTACATTATAGCAAATATGCATAGTAGTGCATGATTTTGCTAGGGTGAGGCTTATAGAAGGATTTAGAGGTATTTGTTTATTTTTTTTACCCCAATATTTTACCAAAGCAATATTTGCAGGACTTTTCCATATTACTTCACCTGATAAAGCATGAGAATGCATTTAAACTAAACAGAAAAAAGGATTTCCTCCATTTCCTTAGAAAATGGAGGAAACTTTAATTACTACAATATATCTTTATTTTTTATTAATTTTTTCTTTTTCATCTAAATTAATATCCATATATGCTTCTATACCATAATGAAATGCTGAGGAAACTAAATTTTTTACATAATTATGGTATAAAATAGGCTCATCCTCATGTAAAGTTAAAATTACAGGCACATTTTCTGCTATATGTTCTGCCATTTTTTTATACAAATCAATTTTTTCAGAACCATATTCCATAGTAGCTGTCTTTTCATACATGGAATTATAAACTGCATTATCATAATTACCATAGCACTTTCCTGAACTACTTTTACCATAAAATAATGAGAGAAAAGTTTCCGCATCTGGATAGTCAGGACTCCATGCCATACTATGTATCATTGTTTTACCTTGGTGTGCTTTCTTAACAAGTTCGGGCCAAATATTTTGAATTATTTTTATTTTTACACCTATTTTCTGCATGCATTGCTGAAAAAATTCAGCACTTTTTCTAGCTATTGTAGTTGTTGATATATCATACGTTATTTCTGGTAATCCTTTTCCTCCTGGATATCCAGCTTCTTTTAAAAGCTGTTTTGCTTTTTCCAAATCATAGTGTCCATAAGGACTTTGATATGCTGCATCATGACCTGAAAAACCTTCAGGTATAGTAGTATGTATATTTTTCGCTCTATTTTTATTAAATATTTCATTGGCTTTATCTCTATCTATAGCTAAGCTTATGGCTTTTCTTAGCTTTTCATTTTTTAAAAGTTCGTTATTTGTATTAAAAACTTTATAGCCCACATTGAGATTCTTTTTTATAAATACCTCCATGCCTTTTTCTTGATATTCCTTTTTTAGGCTGTTTTTTTCATCTAAAACCTCAAGACGTACTGAACCGTCTCTAATATCTATATAATCCATTTTATGCTTTTGAAATTGAAGCCATCTTGGTTGTTCTTCTGTAATAATATTTGTAACTACTTTATCTACAAAAGGAATTTTTTTACCTGCATATTTTTCAATCATATGTTGAAATGCTGGAGCTCCTTCTTTTGGAAAGTATTTTTCTCTATAGTTTTTATTTTTAAGATATACTATTTTATTATCATTAGGGTTATAATTTTCTAGTACAAAAGGACCTGTACCTATAGGGTGATTTTGTAAGCCATCTTTATAATGATCTACAGCCTCTTTTGACACCACAAAGGATGGAACCATAGCTAAAAAATATGTAAACTGAGGACATGGTTTTATTAGCTTAATTTCTAATGTATAATCATCAATAGCTTTAATACCACTTATGGATTCTTGAAAATTTGCTGTCTCATCCATTATTTTTTGCTTCCATTCATTAACACCTTCTATTTTATCATCTAGTATCCAAGCATTTCTAGATACTTTTTTAGGATCTAGTAATCTCTTCCAAGAATAAATAAAATCATGTGCTGTTAATATTTTTCCTTTTCCATTTTCGAAACATGAGTTGTCATGAAACTTAACATCTTTACGTATTTTTATGGTATATGTTAACTTATCTTCAGATATTATTGGCATATCTTCTGCCAAATTTGGTGTTAATTCATATGGTATTTTTAAGTAATGATATTCGTAAAGGCCTTCATACACTTTTGCAACTTCATTACTGCTGTATACATCTCCTGAAAATTTTGGGTCTAAAGAATCTATTTTGCAGTTAGAAAATTTTTGTAATACCTTAGGTTTTTTATTCATTTGTTTTTCTGATTCTATTTGAGGCTTAATAAACTTTATCCACATGAAAAATACAAAAAGTAGTGAAAGAGGTAAAAAGTATCTGACTTTCATAAGCTATATATATTAAATTAAAGGTTAATGGTTAATATTTTAGTTAATTATTATATGAATTCATAAATATACAACTTTTTATTGATTTTATCTATATAATGCATTTTTTAAAAAAATTACTATAAAAATGTAATAAAGTATGGATATAAAAAAGTTTATGCTCTAAATTTCAAGCATATTAGCCAAATTATTGTATGATAAAAAAATATATCCATCAAAAATATATAACATAAAATAATACACAGGATCAATAAATTCAATTTTCAGGCAAAAAAATAAAAGTGAAAATTTTAAGCATAAAATGTGTTTAATATTTAACATATCTTAAATATTAAATTTTATTTAATACTATCACCTTTATCCAAAACTATATCATTAAACCTTTTTATTACATAGTATCCCTTGGTAAAAAAATAATTTTTTACTTGCATAGCAGAATTTCCTGTTACTAAAAAAAAATCTCCTCCCCAAGCTCCTAAAGATTTTATAGCTCCTGGATAGTCTAAAAATAATTTTCCTATTCTAGGTATACCTAAAATTTTTTCCATTTTTAATTCATGCTTTTGGATAAGCATTTCAAAATCAGTTAATGTTTTACAACATACCATTTGTTGGGTAATATCTGATATATACTGAATATCTTTTTCATTATAAGTACAATACTTCCTAAACCATTTTATAGCATTAGATGAAAATACTTTTTTTCCTGAATAAACAAAAAATAAATTATCTGCAAAAGGTGGATTAAAATGAACAATAGTATATTGCATGCCTTTTTGAGGACAATGCTGATAAATTATTGAATTTTTAATATGTGTACAAACAATATCATAGCCAGAGCCTTTAATACCAATACTTTTCCACAAAAAAAAAGTATCAACATTTAACCACTGGGCTATATTATTAATGAGTGTAGCACTGCTACCTAGCCCCCAAGCAGGATCAAAATTTTGATACGTTTTTACAAAAATTTTATGCTGAAAACCATAAAATTGAGGAAATAGAGCTTTGATTTTAATCAATATATTTTGTAATCTTCGTGCCTTTTTTTTATCATCAGTTTTCACAAGAGTGGCAAAATTACCATTATATGTAGCAAAAAATATCATTCTATTATGATAAAATTGTTGCCAAAAAATAGAGGAAGTTACCTTTTGTTTATTAGATATTACCACAAAATTTTGTTGATACTGTAACGGAATAGCTAAACCTAAAGCACCACACATTACCAAATATTCTCCAGATAGTAAAAACTGTCCACAAGAAGTAAATGAAGATCCTAACACAATATTTTACATTAATCTCTAATTTTTGATAAAAAATTTTTCACCGCTTGTACAGAAATAGGTTTATCTTTAAAATGCATTATAGCTTTTTTTCTTTGCACTGATGTAATATGCTGTTGGCTTAAAATATTATGCAAATGCATGCGCATATGTCCATGCTGAATTCCAGTAGTAATTAATGCTGTTAGAGCACTAAAATTACTGGCTAAGCCTACTGCTGCCATTATTTCCATTAATGTTTTTGACTGTGGATTTTGTAATAAAGTAAGAGAAGATTGTACTAATGGATGAAGATGGGTCATACCTCCTAAAACACCTACCATTAAAGGTAAAGTAAGCTTTATAGTAAATTGATTTTGCTCTATATTTACAATGGTAAGTCCTTTATAAGTCCCTGTATGTGCAGCATAAGCATGTACACCTGCCTCTATAGCCCTAAAATCGTTTCCTGTAGCTATAGCCAAAGCATCTATGCCATTTAGTATACCTTTATTGTGTGTTGCTGCACGGTAAATATCATTTTGTGCAATTTTTGTTGCAAAAGCAAATTTTTCTGCAAAGAAAGTAGATTTTAAACCACAAATTATACCTAAATCTTGCAACGTACAAGATACCTTACTTTCTACAATACATGCTGGAGAGTAATTAGAAAGAATACTCATAATAATATCTAAAGAAGTATGAGACCAATGTTGTATAACATAACCTTGAAATGCCCTTGCCATTGCTTCTAAACAAGTATTCATAAAATTAGCTCCCATAGCATTGCAAGTATTAAATGTTACTTGTATTTGATAATAATTTAATGCAATGTGTTCTTTTTTTTTGAGCTGTATATCTTGAATACCACCTCCCCTTTTTTGCATATTTTGAGTAATATTTGTAGTAGCATCAATCATTTTTTCCTTTATATTTGTCCAATTATTGTATAAAATACAGGGATCTCCATTCCAACTAAAATGAATATGCCCTTTTTTTTGGTTATTGACTACTTTTGCATGAAATCCTCCTCTAGAGTACCAAAATTTTGCTGCCTTAGCTATAGCTGCTACTACAGAACTCTCTTCAGTAACCAAAGGAATATGATAGATATTGCCATTTACCAATAAATGAGGAGCAATACTATAAGGAAGCATAAAATTTGTAAGAACATTTTCACTAAATGCTTCCATATGTTTTTGTATATGTTTATCAGGATGTAGACAGTGCTTCAAGTTATCTTGTATGACTTTTGCATTAGCAGTATCTTTTAAAATCCACTGTATTTTCTTTTCTTTAGGCCATTTTGAAAAACCGTGTATCATAAAATTGCAATATATATAATTATGTATCTCCTTTTATTTTTAAATAATTATATGCTAAATTTAATCCCATAATTTCATGAGTAAGATATTGATATAATGCCTTATAAGATTTTTGGGCATATGTAAGTAATTTGCCAGCTTGCCCATATACAGCAGGTATTTTTGATAGGCCTATAAGATAATAGCCATCTAAAAAAGATTGTATACCTCCAGAAATAATAATATGCTTACATAGTATCTTTTGATCTAACAATCCTTTTTGATAATTTAAATGTGTAATCATTTCTTCAGCACTATGTCCTACTTTAATAATAGGCAAATACTGTTTTTGTACCTGTTCTGATCTGCGTAAACTTTCTAACAAAGCAAAATTTGTTCCTCCAAAACCAGCCAACTCTATAGCAGCCAAAGGAAGTTGCAAAAGAGAACGTAAACTTTTAGGCCCTATACCCTGTCCTACTTCTTTTACTATTATGGGATAATTTACCCACTGCAAAAATTTTTTTATAGTAACCAAAGGGCTTTGCTTAAATCTATCACCTTCTGGCTGTAAAAATTCCTGTATAGGATTAACATGGATAATAAGGCCATCTGTATTAAGTTTTTGTACAAGATTATTAATAGCAGAGATATCTTCTCTACATACTGCTTTTTCTATCTGTGCAATACCCAGATTAGCAAAAAATAAAAGATTATCGCCAAGAATATGGCGTAAATCAAAATCTTTAAAATTCTTTTCACTATTTAATAAAACTCTACACGAACCTAAACCCATACCCAAACCAAAATGTTTACAACATTTTGCTAAACGCATATTAATTTTTTTTGCTAATGATGTTCCCCCTGTCATACTTGAAATCCATATAGGCCATTGCATAGACTTATTAAGTATACTCAGCTTTGGCTTTAAACAAGAAGAGGTATGACTAGAAAGCATAGGTTCATAGTAAAACCTATTGTCTTTTATATCATTTAAAGTAATACTACACTGCGCCAAACGGATATGTTCTCTTTTTTTTGATTTAAAAAATAACATAGATACAAAAAATTAAAATTGAAATAAAAAAAAAATTTATGAAAATTATTACATAATTCAACTTTTTTATTTAGAAAATATTTTTAGAATAATTAAACAGAAAAATGAATTAAGAATCCTGCAGGCTAAGCAGCCATATATTATGAAAATAAAAATAGATAGAGTACAATTATTAAGTAACACCCTTAATAAAAAAATATATTATTAATATAATTTCACTGTAGGATTTGCTGATATTTTTCATTAAAAATGCCATGAAAGCTAGTAGTTATAGTGTTATTATTAATGGCTTTTGAACGCATAATTACACAAGTATGTGTAGCCTCTATAATAATACCTACATGTATGGTTTTTACTATTTTTTTTATTGTTTGTGCTATTTTTTCAGTCAATACTTCTTGAATTTGAGGCTGTACTAAACAGTAATCAACAATTTTATGCAAGTCAGAAAGACCTATTAAATATTTTTGTGGCTGATATGCTATGTTTACTTTACCAAAAAAGGGAAGTAGATGATGAGGACAAAATGTTTTTATTGGTATATTTTTCTGTATGATAATTTGATTATGTCTTTGTGTATTTTTTAATAGTGTAAAAGAAGGTTGTTCAATAGGTTGCTGTTTAAAAATAGTATGTGTGTAGAGCTTAGTAAGATGTTGAGCCGTTCCTTGAAAATTTTCTTTTTGACTTCCTGTAAGCAAGTTGACTATTTGTTGGAAATGATTTTGTATAGCTATGGTTTTTTTTTGATTGTTCACTACTATTTTTTATTTGGTATATCGTATATACATTATATTTAGAAAAATTTTTGTTGAATTATACATTTGCTAAATTGTTTTCACAAAAAAATCATTTTTAATGAAAAAAGAGCAAGGTATTTCAAAATGATTTAAAAACCATATATTCCGACGTATAAAAAAAGTAAAAGCAAAGAATAGTATTATTAGAGAATAATTTTAAAAAAATTTGACATAACTGTGGTATATAACAGTAAAAATATTTTTTTATTTTTAAATCTCACAAATTTTGTTGTTAATATTTAAATTTACAAAAAAATTATAAAAAATATTTTTTATTAAAAATTACTTCAATACCATTTTTTTACATAAAAAATTTTGTATATCAATAAATACTAAAACTATTATGTATAGAACAATTTTTTATAAACTCAAATATTATCAAATTTTAGAAAAATAATTGTTTAACCAAAATTGCTATATAGCACTACATTTTATATTAAAAAGCTCATTTTTTTAACTTTTTTGATAGCAAAAACTATATATTATAATGTTTATACTGTAATTTTATAACAAAAAATATCTTTTATAATTTTTATTTGATAAAATAAAATTTTATCAGATAATATTATCTATTTTTTATCTACCTTTTTTTCTTTCTGATCTTTTTCTTGCTGATTTTTAATATTTTGTACTTCAGTACGAATTTCTTGTGCAAACACTTTTACCTCTTGCATACCTTTTCTTACTCTTATGCCTGCTTTTTTATTATTTTTTTCGTAAAATTTTTCAAACTCATCTTTAAGAGATAAAATAAGTGTTTCTAGCTTGTGATATGGATTCATAATTATTGTAAATAGGGTTAAATTTTTTAAAATATAGAAAAAAACATTAACAATCTCTGTACTATACTTTTTGCTGCATTATTTTTTCCATATCATCTAGCGTGCTTAATATAGTGCTATATTCTTCTAAAGCTATAAGCTTAAGCCTCCATACTTTTACATTTTCTATACCTCTAAAATAGTTGGTATAATGTTTGCGCATTTCTAAAATACCTTGTTTCATACCTTTCCATTTTATAGCGTAATCCAGATGTGTTTTTAGTATATATATCCGTTCATTTAGTGTAGGTGCTGGCAATAGATTACCTGTATTAAAGTAGTGTTTAATTTCACTAAATATCCAAGGATATCCTATAGCAGCTCTACCTATCATTATACCGTCTATACCATATTTATTTTTGTATTCCCAAGCTTTTTGTGGAGAACTGATATCACCATTACCAAAAATAGGAATAGTAATAGTAGGATCATTTTTTACTTTAGCTATCCATTCCCAATTGGCGGTACCTTTATACATCTGTTTTCGTGTTCTTCCATGTATGGTTAAGGCTTTTATACCAGCATCTTGTAGTCTTTTAGCTACTTCTACTATTTTTATGGAATTTTCATCCCATCCTAAACGTGTTTTTACAGTAACAGGAATATTTACTTTTTTTACAATAGCCTCTGTTAGCCTTTGCATTTTTTCTAAATCTAGTAATATACCAGCACCTGCACCTCTACAAACTACATTTTTTACTGGACAGCCATAGTTGATATCCAAAATTTCAGGCTGAGCTTTTTCTACTATTGCTGCTGCTTTTTCCATGGAAGCTAAATTTTCGCCAAATATTTGAATACCTATAGGACGTTCGTAATTATAAATATCTAATTTTTGTACACTTTTTTTTGCATCACGAATTAAACCTTCTGCAGAAATAAATTCTGTATACATTACATCTGCACCTAACTTTTTGCATACATAACGAAATGGAGGATCACTGACATCTTCCATAGGAGCTAAAAGTAATGGAAATTTTCCTAAAGATATGTTACCTATTTTTATCACTGATTTTATGTTTTATGAAAAAGGATGTGTTTTCTTTTTTGGTTATTCAATAACATTCTATAATTTTTATTAGATCTATAGTCCTCAAAATTCACTAAATACTCCATTTTACTTTTTTAAGCAATTTAGCAATACTTTAGAATATACAAGTTTAGATTCAAATTTATGGAATAATCTATTAGAATGGATTTAAAATATACTAAAAAAATAAAGTAATAATAGATACAAATTTTTTTGTATAAGAATACCTATTACGTTTTATTTTTTATATTACATTTTATAACTACTAAAAAAAATATTATTTTTATTATGCCATCCACACCATTTTCTATCGATGCTATTATAGTTTACGTATTTATTTTGATCACCCTTATAGTAGGCCTGCGCGCTGGAAGAGGTGTAAAAGACATTAAAGACTATGCCATAGGCAATAGAAAATTTGGGACGATAGGGCTCTTGTGTACATATTTAGCTACAATTTATGGCGGTCATATAATTTATCAAACTGGAGAGACATATACTGATGGCCTTATATTTATTATTGCCCTATTTGGTTTTGTAATATCTAATATTACTACTGCATTGTTCATTGCACCAAAAGCAGTACGATTTCCAGACTGTTTTACCATGGGAGATATCATGAAAACCCTATATGGAAAATACCCTGGTGTAATAACAGGTATATTAGGATCAGTATCTGCCATTATGATTACTGGAATGGAATTGACTGTTTTAGGCATTGTTGCTCAACATTTCTTTAAAATACCTGCTCTTTATAGTATTATTATAGGCGGTATGGTATTTACAATTTATTCAGCACATGGAGGCATAAAATCAGTTGTCACCACAGACATATTACAATTTATTATGCTAGTAATAGGTATTCCTCTTATAGCCTACATGGTAGTCAATAAATTTGGTGGTATTGAACACATATTTACTACAGTTCCTAAAGAAAAAATACAAATATTTGGACATAAAAAATTTGGCAAGTACTTAGGTTTATTTCTTGCTTTTAGCATTTTTCCAGTAAGTATGCTTGATCCTGCAGTAATACAGCGTATGCTTATGGGTCGTAAAGCGTCTCACCTTCGTAAACAACATTTAGTAGCTAGTGTATTTGGTGGATTTTATTTAACCATCATTTTGACTATTGGTTTAGGAGGGTATTTATTATATAACAACAGTAGTATTAATCAAAGCAATATATTATTAAATATTATCAGTGATTTATTGCCTGTAGGTATTAAAGGATTAGCTATGGCTGGTATTTTTGCCATGATTATGTCTACAGCAGATTCTTTTTTACACAGTGCAGGTTTATCTATGGTGCATGATGTGCTCAATCCTATTGCTAGGAATAAAGAAAATTTTCGAAAAAAAGAAAAAAAATTTACACAAATTGCCACTATTTTTGCCGGTATTATTGCAGTAATTATAGGACTTAACACCACAGATCTTTTTGGATTTTTTCTTTCAATATTAGAAACTACAGTCCCTATATTATTAATACCCTTATTTTCAGGAATGATGGGTCTAAAAACAGATAAAAAATCCTTTTTTGTAGGTATGTCCTGTACTATAGTAGTCTGGATTAATTGTAAAATATTTTTACCAGAAAATTATGCAGATTTTGCTTTGCCTTTGATGCTCATAGCCAACGGCATAGCATTTTTCGGTACACATATAATTCGAAACAAAGGAATAGCCACTGTGAAACAAAAAAGTAAAGGTATTTCCTTATGGAAACCAAGTGGAAAAAAATTGATGAATCATATCAAAAATATTTTACCTACTCCTAAAAATATTTATCGGTATTCTGTTACACGAACTGAGAAATACGGTGGTCCATATATTTTGTTTGGCATATTTTTTACTTTTCATTTTCTCTTGCCCAATTTTATAGATCTTCATGGAAATGATATTAATAAAGAATTTTTAGTTTATCTCCGTATTTTTGCCGCTATATTGTGTGTCTTGTTAATCACAAAAAATGAATGGAATCCAAATATAAAACGTTTTTTTCCCTTATTTTGGCATTTTACTATTCTCTATTGTTTGCCATTTTTAAGTACCCTCACCTTATTAGTAGCCCATGGTAAAATAGAATGGCTCATCAATATTTTTGGTACAGTAATATTTTTAATTGTACTTGTTGACTGGCTTAGTGCTGTATTTATTGGCTTATTAGGTACTGCTTTAGCCTGTATTGTATATGCCAATTTTATAGGACCTTTGGGAGAAGCACTAAATTTTCATGCAGGGTATTTGCTTATCTATCAAACCATTTTTGCCATGGCTTTAGGATTTGTATTTGCCCGAAGAAAACAAATAAAACATAATCAAATAACAGATGATAATTCAGCGCTAAGCAATAAAAATCAAGAAATGTTAAATGATCTTGTAGAAATAGCACAAAATCGTCGTACTATACTTTCTGTATTAAAAGAATCCAAGCTAGATGACCTAAGTCATCTAGTTATTGACCTGAAAACATTACAAAAAAAAGTAGAAAAAAAAGGTAATCAAGTACTAGCAGAGCAGATAAAAGCTATTCATAAACCTTTAATGCAAATCGCTCTAAAAATAGATGCCATAGAAGAACGAGCTAATCATTTAAAACTACAAATAGACAGTATTGATAGTAATATATTAATAGAAGATATTAAAAACCAGATTTCTGCTTATAAAAACATAAAAAATATAGTCAGCAATATTGATGATAAAAGTAAAAATTCTATCATAAAGTGTGATTTAGCTAGAATAAAAGCAGCAACCATTAATGCAATAGAAATTTTGCGAAAAAAGTATCCTGATAGAAACATTCATATTGCATTGTATGATACTGTTCTTACTTATCCAATAAAAAGTGTAACAAAAAAATATCAAAAAAAAGTAAATGCACAAATGGCTGTATTTTATACACAAGAGTTGCCTGAACTACAAAATGCCTATCCTGGACAAAAAATAAATACACTCGAAGAGATTTCTTTGGATGAGGAAACAAAATTATTATCTGAAAAAAATAATCAAATAATTTCAGCTCATTATGGTTATATAGAACAGTATAGTCATGCTTGCATTTATATTATTCCAAAAGATATTCGGGAGGTGCGAGATAAAGAAAATGACAATAAAATTATGCTATTAGGTGAGCCCATGCATATGTCAGATGATGGCTATCCAGGAGCTAAAGAAAAAGAAGAAGAATTGATGGGTTTAGTACAAAAATATGATACACTTGATCAAGAAGAAATTAGAGAAGTTATACAAGAAATAAAAAAATTGCATGGACATGTCAGAAGACGTTCAGGAGAACCATATTATCTTCATCCAATAGAAGTTGCAATCATTGCTATACAATATGATCAAAGTAGAGAAGCAGTAATAGCTGCTTTATTACATGATACTATTGAAGATACGCCCATCACATCAAATTATATTGCTGTAAGCTATGGAAGTGAAATCAGTAATATTGTAAAAGATGTTACTCATATGTATGGCAAAGGATTCAATAAGGTAATGCTCAGTAGTAAAGAAAATATTGCTCAACTGTTGAATAGTACAGATAAACGCAGTTTAATTATCAAGTTAGCCGATAGATTGCACAATATGCGTACAATTCAGTACAAATCAGTAAAAAGCCAGATAGTGAAGGTAGATGAGACACTTAGTTTTTTTGTGCCTTTAGCACAGCAGTTATCTTTAGGTGAAGTAGCCCAAGAGCTCAAAGCCATTTGTATGAAGATTTTAGAAAATGACGGGATTAAACCTTAAATAATATAGTGTTGGGATATCTTTAGGATATCCCAATATTTTAAAATAAAATGCCAAAATTTAAGCCTGTATTTAGATATATGGGAAATCGATCTAATGAATTATTCATAAAAAAAAGATACCCTACAAAGATATAATTTTCAATAACAAATTTTTTTGCAATAGATTGCTTTATATATCCTATGGTTGGGGCTATTCCGCTGTAGGTTCCTACTTTATTGTATCTACTATCGTTTTCTCCTTTTTCAAATGTTACACCTCCAAACCAATAAGAAAATCCATTGGGTAGCTTTTTATATTGATATTTTAGTCCGATAGTAGAGTTATAAAAAGTATCAGAAAAAGAGTCTATCAAATAAATTCTAAGAGGACTTATCATAGATCTAAGATTAGAATTCCAAGAATTCAATTTGAACATACGCAGCTCAAAAAAAAACATACCATAATCATATGCAATTTCATGAAAACCAAAAAAATGCCCAAAAGTATTTGTTTTAATTGACTGTGTATATTTTTTATCAGAGTATCTTTTAGGTTTATATTTTTGATAGCTCAAGCAATTGTTATTAGGCAACCAAAATAAAAGATATTGAAGGGTGAGTATATAGAATAGTTTTTGCATAAGCGTAAGAGATTAAATTTAATTTTTATGGTAAAAATATGATAATATCAGATATAAAAAATATTATCATTTTAGGTTTTTAGAAAAAAAACACATTTTAGACAAATATAAAAAAATAAGAAAATAAAAATATGCTATAAATTTGGAAATAAATAAAAATATTATTAATATATCGAAAAGAAATTTCGGAAATAATATAAAAACTCCAAAATAAGAAGAGAAAGCAGTTAAAAATTAAATTTAAAATATTATGAAACAAACACAAAAAAAGATGACAAAAAATCTACAATACAATACAATACAATACAATACAATACAATACGACTATTAAATTCCGTATTAGTATTCGGAATATTCTTCAGCAGCTGCAAAAGCAGCCAAACCAAAATCGCCGAAGAGCGAACCAACCAGATAGAACTGCAAGGGAACATACCCGTCATAGGAAAAATCAACTCAAAGAAGATATTATTACTATCAGGTTTAGCCATCAATGCAATAGGAAAACAAGTCATACATACCGAGAAAATAACAATAGATACAGCCCCAGATGATATCTTAGGCACGAGAAGAAAACCAAAAGAACAATGCATGTACAAGGATTTAGTTAATCAGGAACTACTCTATCCTACTATACATCCAGATATTTTATCAAACTACTTTGAGGCGGATATGAAAATGATTAGCGCTAAAGCGAAGACTGACAAAGTATTCAGCAAAGAGCTAGAGACAACATTGAAGATGGAGGAGACATACCGGCATACACAACAAGAGTTCAACAAACTCCTCCTAGCAGAAGGGCAAAAAGGCAAAAGCAGTCCAGAGGAAATAAACGATATATTTAAGAAGAACGGAGTCAACGGAAAGTATAAACCAACAGACCGAGAGCTACACGATAAGCTGTCAGAGATGCAGAAAGATCTGATCAATCTCAGCAATAGAATATTATACAAAAAGATAGTTTTAACCCAAAAAGCGAAGGGAGTATGGAAGAAAAAAGGAAGTAAATATGGTAAAGGTGGAGCGATTAGGGAGTTGATAAAGATTGTAGGGCCGCATGTAGAGAGTGGGAAGGCAATATACAACGATAGTGAGATCATAAAGACAAAAAAGCAACATATGATTATACAAAGTTATTACAAGAACAAACAAATAAATATTAGAGTAAGCAAAGGAAAGAACAGAACCAACAAGGATAAAAGGGAAATATTAGAAGAGAAAAGAAGAAAGAATAAGAAATATGACCTCGCGCAAGAAAGTCTACCAACAACCTTACAAAAAAAGCAAGCAAAGCAAAGAAGGTTAATAGATGAGAAGCAATACATAGAGAGCCTACGAACACTAAAGAAAGACGTTAACAAAGGCATGATGCTATACCAACTAATAAAGAATAAGATTAAAAACGAAGAAGAGATAACGCATTTAACCACAGATTTCATATTAAAAGAAGGCAAAGTATTCCTTAACGAGGAGCTGAGCACAACAATGCAGGATTTAATCACTTACCACAGAGGATTAAAGAATAGGAAGATAAAGACAGATGAGATAGAACCATTCGTAAGAGCAATGACAGTAAAGATTATCTGCCTAGAAAAGAAAAAACAGAATATAAGTGATACGTCAAACCCAGAAAATATCAAAGAAGATTATATTATAATAGGTCAAGGATCAGGAGTCTTGAGTTACACAGGGACAGCCTCACTAAGGAAGGAAAGAGAACTAGGTCAAGGTCAAAGCAAACCAAAGGGGCCAACTGATAAGACGCCAAATAGTAGCCCGGTAAGTGACGAAGAATCAAATCACTTAATCAGTCCAGAGAACGACGAGGGGAAACCATATGAGAACCAAGAAGACAAAACCATCTTAGATGAAATCCAAAACCACCAGGAAAGCGACGATGAACTAACCAAACCACTACTGGAAGACTACAAAAATGAAAGTATAAAAGGAAGATTAGATCGCACTGGCCATTGGTCGCACAACAAACCATCTAATAACAAAGCAAAGATCACACACACGAACATGAAGGAAAAAAGTGATAAAAATGTAAAAGAAGAAGGAACAGATATAATATGGAAAAACATAACCAAAGAGCAGAATCAATTTAATAGTATAACAACAGTTAAGCACGTTACGAATGGATGTGACGCGATAGACATTAGGCTATCCAAAGGAGTTGTAAACGATACAACAAATATACGTTTAGATGAGGACCAGTCTAAAAATTTAATAATTAAATCCAAACAAAACAGAGAGAAACACACGGAGATGGATTTACTACAATTCGACGATGAAAATGATTTTGCTATAATAAGACTTAACCACACAAAAACGATACATGATTCGATATTCCAAGATGATGAGATACTCGACTTTCAAGAATACAATAAAGTTTGTACCTCAGAACACCCACTATACAACCAAGGGAATAAAGGAACCAGCTACGGATTCCCTGGCATAAGTAAGATATACAACGAGATTCGGAAATCCACAGCAGGACTAGATACAGTACTAGTTAAATCCGACGTTGTTATACAAAACGTCGAAAGAACAGAACATAATACCATAGTTACGAATGTGTCAGGTAACCTCTATCCAGGCATGAGTGGAGGGCCGGTATTAGTTAAAGATGGAAAAAGATATTATATTATTGGAAACAACATGAGTGTAGGAAGTATTGATAATAATTTGATAACCAAAAAACTAGGATCTAATATCATCATAGGAAGGTGCAAAATAAAATGAATAGTATAGTTGAATTTATCGTATTTTCGATAATATAAACTCACAACGTAGATAGAAAGACAAAGGACATAATGATACTTTAGTATAATACAACCGATCTAAGGTAATCAAATCCAAAAAAAACACATAAAAAACACAATTACAGAAAAAGGCCATGATTAACAAAAACTGGATAAAAATCTATATTGTCATAGCAAATACTACACTAGCAACAGCAATATCTACTCACCCCACAAAAGCCATGAAGAAAATTAGCAAAAAAGGACTAAGAAACGAGGCAAAGTCAAGTGATCAAAAGACAATAACCCCAGCGGATACTGAGAATCCCAATACAGAAAATATCGACACTATAACCGACGATGATAAAGCATCATACGACAAGTTCACTAAAGATGCACATGAGTACTGCCGAATTTACTACAAAAAGAAAAAGGCCTAAAGATGAACACAACACTATAGATTAAAGAGATAATATAGAGAATCAATAAATATTTTCAATATTAATATTTATATACGTACTACGTACTATGAGATAAAATAAAAATTTACTAATATTGATTTACTACAAAAAATAATAAAAAATACCCAACCCCCCAACGGGAAGTCATGCTCAAAAAGCCAAGTGAGGGATAAAAATAGAAAAAAAGAATAAATTAGCAGACAAAACAAGAAAACAAGGCCATGACGATCGAAAACATAGCCAACCCCGTGCTCATACAAGAAGCGTATGAGCACATCAAAAAGAGACGCAAAAATAGAAACGCCAATGCAGACATATGGCACGTAGCCCTGCATTGGCACAAGATAAAACCCCAAATCATCCACCACCTCAAACAAGGCACCTACCAATTTGACCTCGTAAAAACCCACCAACTAAAAAACAAAAAAATCATTGCCCTCTGGACCACCCCAGACGCCATCGTGCTCAAAGCCTTTGCCATAGCACTCACCCAAGAAATCACCAAAAACAACCAAATAATGCGTAAAACACCTCAAAGGCAATGGAGGCCTCAAAGCAGCCGTACGAGAAGCCTATGAAAAAAGCCAAAACCCCCAACACTACGTATTTAAAACAGACATCAAAAGCTACTATCAAACCATCAACCACAAAGTACTCCTCCAACAAATCAGAACATACACCCAAGACCCCCGCCTACACACCCTACTCAAAAACTACTGCCAACGCGTCAACATAATCCAAGGAAAATGCCAACACACCATCACAAAAAGCATACCCCAAGGATGCTCACTAGCCTCTGTACTAGGCGCCATATATCTCCATAATTTAGACAAAAAATCCCAAAAAGCCAAAATACACACCATCCGCTTTATGGACGATATCCTCTTCATCAGTGAACGAAAATGGCCCCTCAAGCGATTCGTAAAAAAATATACCAACAACTATCCACCCTCCAACAAACCCTGTGCCAAGAAAAAACCTGGATGAGCCGCATCGCCAAAGGTTTTACTTACTGTGGCTATCATATCCAACCACCCACCATTGCCATTGCTCACACCACGAAAAAAAAATTTATCCACCACCAAAAAAAACTTTTCAAAACAACCCCTAAACTACTTAAAAAATATATACAAAAATGGTACATTTGGATAAAATCTGGAATTATCCCTCAATGTACAATCATCCAAAAAATAGGCTACCAATGCTCCCTATCCTAAAAAAAGAAAAAGAAAAAATCAGAAAGCTTCTCATTGTAGGGGCTTTTTTATTTTATAAGCAGTAGAAAAAATAGCCTAAAAACTTGGATATCAAACAAAAAAATCTTATCATAATCTAAAATGATACACATGATACACAACGAAAATTTTATCACTAAATACATTTTTAGTACAGATCATAAAATGATCGCCAAACAATATCTGATCACCGGTATCATTTGGGCCTTTATCGGTGGCATGCTATCCATACTTTTTCGACTACAACTCGGCTTTCCTAAAGAAAGCCTCCTTTGGCTAAAACCACTTTTAGGCAACTGGATATCATCCACAGGAAAACTCGATCCAGAATTTTATTTGGCCTTGGTCACCATGCATGGCACAATCATGGTATTTTTTGTACTCACCGCAGGCCTTAGCGGCACCTTTAGCAACTTGCTCATCCCCTTACAAATTGGCGCCCGCGATATGGCCTCGGGTTTTTTGAACATGCTTTCCTATTGGTTTTTTTTCCTCTCCAGCATCGTCATGTTCATTTCCCTATTTATAGGCACCGGCCCTGCAGCTGGTGGCTGGACTGTATACCCCCCCTTGAGCGCACTTCCACAAGCCATTGCTGGCTCAGGCATGGGCATGACCCTATGGCTCGTTTCCATGACACTATTCATCATCTCCTCCCTTTTAGGATCGATCAACTATATCACCACAGTGATCAATCTACGCACAAAAGGCATGTCATTTTTCCGATTGCCGTTGAGTATTTGGTCTTTATTTTTAACTGCCATCATTGGCACCATAGCATTTCCCGTTCTTTTTGCCGCTGCACTGCTATTAGTCTGTGATAGAAGTTTAGGAACGAGCTTTTTTTTATCGGATATCTACATTGCTGGTGAAGCATTGGTACATCAAGGCGGAAGTCCAGTCTTATTCCAGCATTTGTTTTGGTTTTTAGGACATCCAGAAGTATACATTGTACTTTTGCCTGCACTGGGAATCACTTCTGAAGTGATTACAACAAATGCACGAAAGCCTATTTTTGGATACAAGCCTATGGTGATCTCCATGGTTGCCATCACTGTAATTTCCTTTGGCGTCTGGGCGCATCATATGTTTGTTTCAGGGATGAATCCTTTTTTAGGGGCTATTTTCACTTTCATGACTTTGATTATTGCTGTTCCTTCTGCTGTAAAAGTATTCAACTATTTAGCCACGCTTTGGCGAGGGAATATCATCTTTACCCCAGCCATGCTATTTGCTTTAGGCTTGGTTTCTTTTTTTATTTCAGGAGGTCTGACAGGTATTTTTTTAGGGAACTCATCTCTCGATATACAATTACACGATACTTATTTTGTAGTGGCTCACTTCCATCTCGTGATGGGAGGCTTATCCTTTTTTGGCATGATGGCCGGTGTTTACCATTGGTTTCCTAAAATGTTTGGCAGAATGATGAGTCAAAAATTAGGCTATTGGCATTTTTGGCTGACCTTTATTGGGATCTATTTGGTTTTTTTCCCTATGCACTATATGGGCATAGGAGGAGTGCCTCGAAGGTATTATGCTTTCACCAATTTTGATACATTTAGTGGCTATGTAGATCTGAATATATTTATCAGCGTTGCTGCTATTGTGACGATGGCCGCTCAATTTATTTTTGCTTATAATTTTTTTTCTAGTATTTTTTTCGGAAAGACCGCTATTCAAAATCCATGGCGATCCACTACTTTAGAATGGACTACACCTGTAAAAGCACTTCATGGCAATTGGCCAGGGCCAATTCCTACGGTTCATCGTTGGTCTTATGATTATAGTGTGCCCAATAGGGATGTTGATTTTATTCCGCAACATATTCCAGAAGGAAAAGACAAAAATTTACATTAATAAACAAGAATTCAAATGCAAGGCATACCGCATGACTATCTATTCAAAAATAGCTTTAGTCATCCAGAAATAGCACAATATTTTCTTAAAGCTGTGCTAGAGCCAGTAATACTTGCTGATATGGATTTAAGCACATTAAAAAAAGAAAACAATAGCTTTATCTCAACCCATCAAAATGAACGCCATTGTGACTTGGTTTTGAGTAGTACATTTCGAGGTCGATCACAAGGTATCTATATCATTATAGAGCATCAATCCACACCTGATGTTAATATGCAAAACAGGATGTTAGAATACAAAAGGCTCTTACTCAAAAATTGGAAGCAAGGTGTTAAAAATAAAGAAAAAAAATACCCCTTAGTGTTATGCTTTTGTCTTTACCATGGAAAAAGTCCATATCCCTACAGTACAGATTATTATGACCAATTTGCTTATCCAGAGTTAGAGCAAATAGAGTATTTAAGAATGCGTCTGATAGACCTTAAGTGTCTTTACCTGATAAGAATTTTTTGTCCTATGGTCCATTAGGTTTCATATTATATTTACTCAAAATTAGTGGAAGTACAAATTATTTATCAGCAATAAAGTCAGCCAAAAAGCTAGGTATAGTAAAATTATTAGAAAAATTACCTATTAATCATGATTGTTTATCAGCAATAAATGTATATTTGTATGTTATAGTTCAAGAAAATAATATAGAAGAAATTCTAAAGGAATTCAAAGTAATTCCTGCAATACAAAAAAAACTTATGGAACATATTCAACAAGTAAGATCTAAATGGATGGAAAGGGGCAGAAAAGAAGGTATAGAAAAAGGTCTGTTTCTTGGAATAGAAAAAGGTAAAAAAAAAGAAAAATTAGAAATAGCCCAAGCACTTCGTAAACAAGGTATAGATATAAAAATTATAAAAAATGTCACAGGTCTATCTGAGATAGATATTCAAAAATATTAATAACTGATAAAAATTTTTTCAAGTTCATCAGTGTATATATTTCCCTGAGCAGCCCTTAAAGTATTATACATTAAAGCAGCAATAGTCATAGGCCCTACACCCCCAGGCACTGGTGTAATAAAACTGCATAAGGGAGCCACATGATCAAAATCAATATCACCTTTGATTTTATATTTTCCTAATAAAGGATCATCCTGTACCATAGTAGTACCAACATCAAAAACAATGACCCCTTTTTTGACCATTTTTTGTGTAATTAAACCAGGTTTTCCCACCGCGGATATTAAAATATCTGCTTGTTTTGTAAAATGAGCCAAATCAGTTGTATGCATATGACATACTGTTACCGTGGCCTGCAAATGTTGCATTAAAATACCAAGCGGTGCACCTACAATTTTACTATTCCCTATAATGACACAATGTTTCCCTTTTGTCTTAATTTTGTAGATATGCATCATTTCTAATATTCCTAAAGGAGTAGCCGGAACATGCGTTGGCAATTTAAATGAGAGTCTGCCGTAATTGCTATAATGAAATCCATCCACGTCTTTTTCCGGAAGAATTTTATGAAGTATATTTTCAGGATTTATATTTTTAGGCAAAGGCAATTGAACAATAATTCCATGAATAGTAGGATTATAGTTTAGCTGATCTATAATTTTTTTGAGTTCTTTTTCAGATATCTGCGTATGGCATATCTGAGTAGTTTTTATTCCTACTTTTTCGCAAGCTTTAATTTTGTTTTTTATATAAATTGTACTGGCTACATCATTTCCTATTAATATAATGGCTAAATGAGGGAAAATTTTTTTTTTACTTTGTAGTACTTTTATTGCATCAGATATGTTATGGTGGATATTTAAAGCAGATTTTTTTCCATCAAAAAAAATTGTTTTCATATAATTGAATATGTTATTTGCTATTTTAATATAGCAGATTAATGTATCTTGTTATCCTATTTTGGATAGGATTAAATTTTGCCATGTAATTAATATACAATCTTATTATAAAAATGTAATTTTTTTTTATTTTTCAAACATAAAAAAATAAAGATAAATAATTAAAAAAAATTTTTACTTAAATAATATCCAAAAATATTTTTAATTTATATGGAAAATTGCCATAAACATCAAGAAAATCAGTTAACATTAAAAGAAACATCTCTACGTCCCAAAAATTTTCATGATTTTTTAGGTCAAGAAAAAATTTTAAATAACATCTATGTATTTGTATCAGCAGCTAGAAAAAGAAAAGAAGCATTAGACCATGTTTTATTACACGGTCCACCAGGTTTAGGCAAAACTACACTAGCACATATAATAGCCAAGGAGCTAGATGTACAAATCAAAATTAGTGCTGGGCCTGTATTAGATAAGCCTAGTGATTTGGCTGGTATATTAACTAAGCTAGATACCAACGATGTATTTTTTATTGATGAAATACATCGGCTAAACCCTATTGTAGAAGAATATCTTTATACTGCTATGGAAGATAAAAAAATAGATATTATGCTTGATACCGGTCCAAATGCACGTAGTGTGCAAATTGCTTTAAATCCTTTTACTTTAATAGGAGCGACTACACGTGCAGGAAGATTAACAGCACCTTTACGCACTCGATTTGGCATCAATGAACGGTTAACATATTATAATATAGATGTGTTAACACAAATTATACAATGCTCCAGCAGACAACTAGAGATAGAAATTACTGAAGAAGCAGCTTATGAAATAGCCCGTAGAAGTAGGGGTACGCCAAGAATAGCCAACAATTTATTAAAAAGAATTCGTGACTTTGCGCAAGTAAAAGGTAATGGAAGTATAGAACAAAATATTGTCCAGTTGGGGCTAAAAGCTTTGAATGTAGATAAAAATGGCTTAGACTATATGGACAACAAAATTTTGATGACTATTATAGAAAAATTTCAAGGAGGACCTGTAGGCATTAATACTATTGCAACAGCTTGTGGTGAAGAGGCAGAAACTATTGAAGAAGTTTATGAACCATTTCTAATTTTAGCAGGCTTGCTTAAAAGAACACCTAGAGGTAGAGAAGCTACTCCTTTAGCTTATGAGCATTGTAATAAAGATAAAAATGTAAAGAGGAGTAATGCCCAGGCAGTAATTTCTATTTAAATTTAGAGTAAAAATATGTAAATTGAATTTAATTACTTGTCAAAAGTAATTAAAAAAAAATTAACCTTTAAGTTTAATTTTTACAAAAAAAGAATTAAAAATTTATTATGATGCCATAGCAGACAGATTATAATGCCACTTTTGGAGCTTTTTAGCAGTTTTAGGATCAGTATTAGCTATTTCTTGAAAGATTACACTAAAATTGCACAAGCTATATAATGGTATTTTTGCTGCTGAAAAATTTTTTTTACTTACGCCTAAATCATAATTTATTATAGATGCTACACCTAAAACATTGGCACCAACATCTTGTAAACTTTTACATGCATTTAAGGCGCTTCTACCTGTTGAAATTAAATCTTCTATTACCACAACTTTTTGATGCTTAGTAATTTTTTTTCCTTCAACATTATTTTTAAGCCCATGCTTTTTAGCTTCATTACGTACATAATAAAAAGGTAGTTCAAGACTATCAGCCACTAAGGTACCGTAAGATATACCTGCAGTAGCTACACCTGCTATAGCTTCTAAAGAAGAAGAAAAATATTCTGTAATGTGCAATACTAGGCTATTTTTGATATAACTTCTTATCTTAGGATAAGAAAGCAATTTTCTATTATCACAGTATATAGGAGAGGAAATACCTGCAGACCACTGAAAATAATTTTCAGTATTAATTTTTATAGCCTCTATAGAGAGCAAACTTTGGGCTATATATTTTGCAATATTATCTGGATAAATAGGCATTCTTTACAGTTTGAATAAATTTTTGAATAGCATGCTTTTTTTTTCTTTCTAATGCTTTTTGGTAAATAACACTATAGTCATCATTAAAATTTAAGCTATGGCTAGGTATTTTTTTTTCTAAATAAATAATCTGTACATATTTTTTTTTTCCATTTTCTACAATTACCGGCTTAGTAATATCTCCCTCTTCCATTTTAATAAGCATATCTTTTAATAAAATACTTTCATTTTTCTCATTAAATACAAGTGTATTACATATTTCCTTATCATCTATACTTTTTTTATATGAAAATTTTGATATGATATCTAGCTTTTTCTCTTTTGCTATTTTATTTCTTTTCTTTTTTTTTTCACTTGTCTTATCAGACAACTTTTTTTTTCCATCAATTTTTGTAGACATTTTTTTATTTAAAAATTTTTTATGCAGTGTATATAGCTTTTTTATATTATCATCTGTGCTACATATACCTTTATGGGGCATAAAAATATGTCTACAGCGAAATCGATTATTCTTTCTTTCTATCAATTGAATTAAATAAAATCCTTCTGTATTTTCTAATACATGTGAAATTTCTCCAGGAGATAGTGTACGAATTACCCTTTCATAATCTTGATCTAAATCACCAAATTTCCAATGCCATGTTTCAGGATATTGTTTAAAATAAGGATAGTCTAAGCTATACTTTTGGACTATTTCTTCAAATTTTTTTCCTGCTAAAATTTTCTCTTTGATATCTTGTAGTATTTTATAGGCATAATTACGGTATTTTTCAGCAGATCCTGGATAATATGTTTGATAGACTATATACTGTATTTGCATGGGTATATTGTTACGTTTTGATGGTAAAAGAGATTGGTAATAACTAGATACCTCTTTGGGTCTAATTGTTATATCAGCTATTATTTTTTCTTTCATCTTGCTAATCAACATATCTTCTTGCAAATTTTTTTGCATATTTTCTCTAATTTCTTTTAGAGATTTTTTAAAATACCCTGTCAATTCTTCTTCAGAACCTGCTTGGGCTAACATATGATCTAAACGCATCTGTACATTTTCATCTACTTCTTTTTTTGTTACAGTTAAATTGCTTTTTTTTGCTTCAGCAAGTAGTATTTTTTGGTCTATTATTTGTTCTAAGAATTCTTTTTTACCTTTATTGGATAACTGATCATTATTTTGTGATGCTTGATAGGCTTCTTCTACAGCAGCATGTGAAATAATTTCATCACCAATTTTGTAGATAATTTTATCTAATAATAAAGTATTCTCTTTTAGAACTACCTTTGCATTAGTAAAAAAAAAGAAAAAAATGAAGTATATAAAGCAAATGTATTGCATAAAATTTTTTAAAACACTGTACTTTTCATACTAAAAATGGAGTACATATTAAATTTTAAGTAGTAAATTACAAATTTTTTTATCCAAATAATTACTTTAAAACAAACTTAAAATGTAAACTTTAACGAATTTTTAGAGTTATTATTGTGAATATAGCCAATAAAATATTAATAATTAAAAATCTTGCAACAATTTTAGCTTCATGCCAATTTTTTTTTTGATAATGATGGTGTAAAGGAGCCATAAGAAATAGGCGTTTTCCAATACCAAATTTTTTTTTTGTGAATTTAAAATACATCACTTGTAAAAGTACAGAGCAGTTTTCTACAAAAAATATACCACAAAGTAGGGGAAGTAACAATTCTTTTTTTATTGCCAAAGCTACTACTGCAATTACACCTCCTAGGGTAATGCTACCAGTATCTCCCATAAAAATTTCAGCAGGATAGGTATTATGCCATAAAAAACCAATACAAGCCCCTACCATAGCTGTACAAAAAATTACTAGTTCACCTGTACCAGGTATATACATAATATTTAGGTATTGTGCAAAAAAGTAATGACCTGAAACATAAGCTAAAATAGCCAATGCAATACCTACTACAGCAGAAGTTCCAGCAGCTAAACCATCAAGACCATCAGTTATATTTACACCATTAGAAACAGCAGATACAATAAAAATGACAATAAAAACATAAAATATCCAAATATACTTTGGAGTTAAAAAAGAAAATAAGGTATGATAATTCAATGTATTATTTTTAAAAAATGGAATAGTAGTTTGTATCGATTTTATATATTTATGTGTACTTAAATCTATACTGTTTTCATGCAAAATATGCTCTGTACATGATACTACTATATCAGGATGAAAATACAGTATAAGCCCCACTATAGTACCTAAACCTACTTGTCCTATAATTTTAAATTTTCCTGCTAAACCTGCTTTATTCTTTTTAAAAACTTTAATATAGTCATCTAAAAATCCTAAAATACCCAGCCATAACACAGATATTAATACAAGAATAATATAAATATTATGTAATTTTGCGAAAAAAATAGTAGGTAAGAACATGGAAAGAATAATAATGACTCCTCCCATAGTAGGAATATTTTTTTTCAAATGTTGTTCTTTTAATCCCAAGTCACGTATGCCTTCATTAATATGGTATTTACTAAAAAAACCTATCATCCATTTTCCACCAAAAATACTAATGCACAAAGCAAATATAGCTGATAAAAATGCACGAAAAGAAATATATTGCAATAAACCTAAACCAGGAAGATACATAATATGATCTAAATATTGGTATAAATAGTAAAACATAAAGGTTAAAATAGATAACTTATCAATTCAAAGTCATAATTCGCAGCCATATTATAGCAAAACACCAAATAAGTTAATAGTTTAGCTGATTTTTCCATCTTTTATGTGACCAAAGCCAACATATAGGATTTTTTTTTATATCGTTTTCCAATTTTTGAATGTATGCTTTTGCTATTGCTTCTTTAGATTTTTGTTGTGGTTTTTCTGTAATTAATTCTATATGTATGGTATAATATCCTCTCTGTATTTTTTTCATACCTATGTATACTATGGGGTAGTTGAATTTTTGTGCTATTTTTGCAGGTCCTAAAAAAAAATGTGTATTAGTGTGTAAAAATTTAGTAGATAAAGTATGTATATGATTATTGCCTGGATATTGATCAAATAAGAATGCTGTTGCTTTAGGTGATGTATTATATTGCAGCATGGTTTTGAGTATATTTTGATAGGGAATAATTTTTCGCTTAAATCTTGACCTTAATTGGCAGCTTATATTATTTATATATTTTTGTCGTAAAGGTTTATATATAGCAAAAAGTTGATATTTCGTAGCCAATGCTAGGCTATTTCCAGCCCATTCCCAGTTGCCTATATGCCCCATAACTAGAACAATATTTTTTTTTTTTTTGTATAATTTATGTAATAAATTAACATTTTCAATAATACACCTTTCTTGTACTTGTGATTTTGCTATAGTTATACCTTTTACTATTTCTACTACAAGATCAGCCAAATAACGATAATATTTTTTTACCATACCTTTTCTTTCTAAAGAAGAAATATGGGGAAATGCTTGTTTAAAATTAACTAATACTACTTTTTTTCTGTAAGAAAAAATATAGCAGATAAAAATATAGAAAAAATCAGCAAAAATGTAGAGAATAGGAAAAGGAAGTAGAGATAATAAAAAGAAGAGGTAGTATACAACATAGTAGCATATGCTATTTTTTAGTAATAGCATATTTTTGTAACAAAAATTCCCTATCTTAGGCATAAAAAAGGTGGGATATACAGATAGAACTACACAAAAAAATTAAAGTAAAAGTAATTTTATACCTCTAAAAGTGCATTACACATCTAAAACCAACATCAGCAGATGAAGTATCTTCTTTACAATATCTTCTAGTACTTACCTGAAGGTAGTAAGGGACATCTCTCCAAGAGGCTCCTTTTATTACACGTACTTTATCACTTATCAAAGAATTTTTAGGATCATAGTTTGATTCAGGATCTAATGTACCGTCTTTTCTACTTGGGTTCAAATCATTAATATCTAATAAAGTATCTTGTCTATAAATATCGCATGTCCATTCTCTTAAATTACCTCCTATATAGATACCAAAATCATTGGGAGGATATTTATCTACATTTGCTGTAGGATAAGAACCTTTTTCACCATAACTTCCAGGTCCTCTTTTAAAATTGGCTTTATAACTTCCTATATTAGGTCCTCTGTCTATCACAAAAGATTTTCCATCCCAAGGGTATAATCTTTTTGTTCTTTCTTTTGGCATACCTACATCCATATCATTAGCTGTTGTAGCATACTCCCATTCTATCTCTGTAGGTAGAGTATATTTTCTTGTAGCTATTTCTTCTTTACTTATAGTTCTATTCTTTTTCTTATCTTGAAAAAATTCTTCTTCTTGTTGATATAATTTTGTTTTCCATGCACAATACTCAATAGCTTGTAAAAAGCTCACTCCTACTACTGGGTAATTGTTATATTGTTTGGCATAAAAGTATCTGTTGCCTTTGTCATTATAGCTAGAAGAAAATTTACTGTTCCAAACAGTTAAATTTGGAAGGGCTTCTTCATAAATTTTTTTGGGATCTTTTTTTTTAGACTTTTTTATATTTTTTGTATTTTTAATTGAAGGATCAGTAGGTTTATTATTGGTAGTATTTTTTTGTGTATCAACTTTATTTTGAAGCTTATTAATACCCTGCCTTAGTGTCTCTACATAAGTTCGGTATTCATAGTTTGTAGTTAAAGTAGCACCAATATAAAATTCAGATACCTGAATTTTTCTTATTGGACTGGCTTGCTGACCTAGAGAATTTGCCATCTTTACACCTGAAGCATATGAACCACCTGGAACACGTACTAATTTTTTATCTATAAGCAGTTTATTATCTTTTATTTTTGTGTTTTTAGAATTACTAAAAATAATTTGAGCAGTTGTTTTATCTTTTTTACTAAAAATACTACAGTTTGTTAGCCAAAACAGTGGAGTAAGGCAAAAAAGATGAAGTATGGATTTTTTTGGATACATTATAAATAAATTATAAAATTTTACCAATATAAAAAAAATTAATAAGATTGTAATTTTTTTCGTACTATAAATTTAAATTATAACAATATTTTTAACATTAAATTTACCTTTTGTTTATAACAATATCTTGTTAGCCGCTAAAAAAAAAAATAATTTTCAATTTAAGTATCTTATTTAAGACAAATTATCTTGGAAATAAATTTTGGCATGTGTTACTTGTTTTATATTACAATTATTTCATTATTCCCTTCATACCCTTATTTTTTGTGCAATAGCTCCAAAGCCAATTACTCAAAATTACTAATCTATTGCGTTTACCTTGTACAAAAAGCATATGAACTACAAGCCAAGCTAACCAAGCAAAAAATCCGCCAAAACCTAAACCTTTTATAGGTAAATCTACTACTGCTTTATTTTCTGATACTATAGCCATCATACCTTTATCAAAATACTTAAATTTTTTTAAGGTTTTATTTTCTAATAGATGTAATAAGTTTTGTGCTAAAAGTTTACCCTGCTGCATAGCCACAGGCGCTATCATAGGATAACCTTGAGGATACCTTTCATCTACCATAAGGGCTACATCACCTATAGCAAAAATATTTTTATATCCTTCTACCTGACTATAATTATTTACTAATACCCTTCCTTTTTTAATTGATTTTTCTTGTAAACCAACAATAATATTGCCTTTTACTCCTGCAGCCCAAATTAAATTATTACTCTGCAAAGTAGACTGATCATCTAAAACTACTATTTTGCCATTATAGCTTTTAACAAATTTATTGAGTATAACCTTTACCCCTAATGTTTGTAAATAGCGAAAAGTCTTTTGAGAAGATCTTTTTGACATTGTATTTAGCACACGATCTGTACCTTCTATCAAAATAATTTGCATCTGTGCTGTATCTATTTCTGGATACTGATGGGGTAATACATTTTTACGTAGCTCGCCCAATGCACCAGCTATTTCTACTCCTGTTGGACCTCCTCCCACTACTACAAAATTTTGTAATAAAGATAATGTACTCTGATTACGGGCTATAATAATTTTTTCTAAATTTTGTAGTACTTTTTGTCTAAGCTTTATGGCATCACTTAAATCTTTCATTGGCAAACTATACTGGGATATAGATTCGTTATAAAAATAATTTGTTTTAGCACCATTAGCTAACACAAGATAGTTATATGTTAATGCACCAGATGAAGTAATAATTTTATTTTTTTCTGCTTGTATTTGTAATACCTTTGCATGTCGGAAATAAAAATGTGGATATTGGTGTAAAATATCCCGCAAAGGTTCTACAACAGTATCTGGCTCCAAAGCTCCTGTAGCTACCTGATATAACAAAGGCTGAAAAGTATGATAATTATTTTTATCAAGCAATACAATCTGTACCTGCTTATTTTGCGTTAGCCTTTTTACCAGCTGAATACCTCCAAATCCTCCACCTATAATTACAATACGTGTATAAGGTGTAGTAGGAATATTTAAGTCAGTATAATAGGAAAGCATATAAAAAAAATGAATATTTAAAATTAAAGAGGCACTATTTCATTGGTCCATAGGCCATATAAAAATATCTATGTTATAGTTTATTTCCTAATTTGTATAGGAGATAAATCTTTCTGATAACTATGACAATAATAGCATCTAAACATTTTATTTAACAATGATAAAAATTTTCTGTTGATTATCTATATAAAACACTATCCGAAACTTTTTACAAAAAATTAGTTTGCTAACATATTTTGTATTTTCTCTGAAAGTTTTATCAATTTTTTTTCTATCTGTACTTCATGGATATTTTTGACTTTATGCAAATCCACAAGACAATCAAAAGCAACCATTGCCAATAAATCTTGATAATCTTTTATACCAAATTTTTTCTGGTAAGAAAAAATCCGCTGGTTTATCTTTTTGCTGATAGCACGTATCCTTTCCTCTTCTTCTGTATTAACCTTCATAGGATACATTCTGTCGCATATTTTAATTTTTATTGAAAGCTCCTTCATTATGGATTTTTTTTATCTGGTTAATTTGATGTATACATTGATCTATAGTCCCAATATAGTCATTAATCTTTTTTTTATCTAAAGTATTATCTACAACATCTTTTTGCTGTTGAGTCAATATTATCTGTTTTAATTGCTTATTTTTTTTTGTTAAATATTCAATTTTCTGCTTTTGTTGTAGACAAACTTCTAACAATTGATCTATATTTTGAGAAAGTAGATCAACCTGTTCTTCTAAACGCATAACAAAAAATTATGATGTACGTATTATAGCATTAAATGCTTTAGATAAGCTATCTATAATATTTTGCATAATAGTTTCAATCATATCTTCATCTAATGTTTTATCTATTGCTTGTAAAATAAATGAAAGTGTATACACTTTTTTATTTTTTTCTAATGGACTCCCTCTATAAACATCTATAACAGAAAATTTTTTACAGTAAGGATGCTTAGAATGAATTAAATGTTTACGTATATTTTCATATAATATACTTTCATCTATAATAATAGATAAATCGCGTTTTACAGCAGGATATTTAGAAATGGGATGATAGATATAAGGATTATTTTCTTTGTAGATACTCAAAAGCAAATCCCAGTCAAACTCAGCATAAAATACAGGCATAGTAATTTTACATTGTGCCAAAACTTTTTTTTTTACCTGTCCTAATAAGGCTATGGATTTGTTCTGATACAAAAATTCTAAATAGCCATTATAATAATGGCTATCTTCTTCATTTTTTATAGTTTGTGCTATTTCTCTTTTTTCACCCAAAGTATATGCTAGTATTTTCCATACCATTATTTTAGCATCTCGCCATGATACTTCTTTTATTTTTACATTATGCCAACAAGATAATGCTGTATTACCTGTTATCCATAAGCCTAAACGCTTCTTTTCTATATAGTGCTTTTTTTCTTGAAGATAAACTTTACCAAATTCAAATAGCTTGATATTAGTTTGTTTTCTATGCAAATTATAGGCTATTGCTTCTAATCCCGAAAAGATAAAATCCATCTTCAAACAATCTAATGTATGAGATAAAGGATTAGTTAACATAACCAGTTTATCTTTATTTTTAACTACATTTTCATAATATTTGCTATGGCTGAATGCATGAGTATAAATTTCATGAAAACCATGTGCAACAAATAACTTTTGTACCTTTTCTTGAAGTATAACCCTTGTATTTATAGGAGATACCATATGCAAAGTATCTACAGTATCTAATGTATTATAACCTAATATTCTAATTATTTCTTCTATAATATCTATTGGCCTATGTACATCTACTCTATAGGGAGGTACATGTATACACAAATTTTTTTCATCTTCTTTATCAATCAAGATTCCTAAACTTTTTAATATATGCTTTATTTTTTGTTTTGGAATTCTTTTTCCTATAGTTTTATCTATAGTTTCATAGCATATTTTAATCTCATGATAAGGTATTGGTTTAGAATAAACATCTACAATTGGTTGGTTAACTTCAGCAATAGCTGTATTTTCTAATAAATATGAAGCTCTTTGTAAAGCATCTACTACAACATGAGGGTCTGTACCTCTAGCATATCGGTAGCTTTCTGGTGTATGAATATGATGTATTGATAGTGTTTTTTGGATCGCTTTAGGTATAAAATAGGCACTGGTCAAAAGAATATTTTTTGTCTGATCTGTAACCATAACCCGCTCATGTATGTCAACACCTGCTAAAGCTATAGGTCCTTTTTCATCAGCTATTACCAATTCTTCTCCTGTTAGACATATTTTTTTGCCTCCAGAAGTGATAAATTGTGTATGAGGTTGCGCATAGGTTATAACAAGATTTTTTTTTTCTTGAACCTTATCTATATCAAAGGCAAAAAGGGGCTGACCTGTTTCATACATAACAAATGCCATTAGAGCAGAAAAAATATCTTTAGGAAAAATATCAATAGCCTGTAGCATAGAAGATAACCAATATGGTATAGGCTGCTGTAAATTTACAGCATAAAGCATTAGGGCAGAAAACCTAGGACATAGCGAATGTATATGTATGTTATAAGAATAATGCTCTTTAAGCACTGTTTGATTTTTTTTTTCAGGCCACACATAGGGTATATTTAACAAAGCAGCAAGTTCTCTGGCTACACCTATATGAGAAAGTGCATCGGCTCTATTAGGTGTAATTTCAAGATCAAAAATAGCATCTGTAGGAAAATACTTTTGTAGTGATGTGCCTATTACAAAATTTTCTTGCAATACCAAGATACCATTGGCATGTTTTTTTGCTGCTATATGGAGACCTATTTCTTCTGCACTACAAATCATACCATAAGAGTATTCTCCACGTATTTTAGCTTTCTTTATTTTCCATTTTTTTCCTTCTGGAGTATACAGTGTAGTACCTACAGGTGCTACTACTACTTTTTGTTCAACAGCTATGTTAGTAGCTCCACAAATAATTTTTAAAATTTTTGAACCAATATCTACTGTTGTTATATGAAGTTTATCTGCATTAGGATGTGGTATACATGTTAGTATTTTTCCTACAACAAGATCTTGCATAAATTCTTGTTGAGATGATCCAAGTTTTACTGTATTTTCTAAGCCACTATGGATAAGTAAATTAGCAATAGTATTAGGATTTTCTCTTAATGCTATGTATTTTTTAAGCCAAAGATAGGAAATTTTCATAAAGTTTAAGGTGAAGGAAATGAAAATAAAAGGGGTGTAAACATAAAAAATTTTTAGCCATTAAAAAAGTTTATTTTCAATCTAAAGCATTAGGCATAACTAAAATGCTATTTTTTTTTAGGGTATGGGTTAGTACCATAGTATGTATATTTTTAATCTCATTGAGCGTACTTAATTTTATTGCCAAAAAATTTTGTAAATTATCAATATTAGGAACTATAACATGTAAAAATAAATCCCATTGTCCTAGTGTTTGATAACAATGAAATACTTCATGCCATTTTTCTAACCGTTGCTGCACATTTTTTATTGTAATATGATGAACATTTATTAAAGAAAGCATAATTATGGCCTGCGTACGCAGATGAATTCTTTCTAATCCTAAAGATAATGTATACCCTTGTATAACCCCTCTTTTTTCTAATTTTCTCACACGTTCTAATGTAGCTCCAGGAGAAATACCTATATTTTGTGATAACTTCAGATTAGTAGTATTAGATTTTTGTTGTAAAATATGAATAATTTTTCTGTCGATATGGTCAAAATGATAAGGCATTATAATATATATTATTGCATATTATGCAAATATAATTATTCACATAAATCTATGTACAAACCTAAAAATAAATATTTACATTTTGGAAGCATTTTAACCTTAGTTTCACTCTATCTTTTAGTTTTAGCAGGTAGCATTGTACGTAGCACAGGATCAGGCATGGGATGTCCAGATTGGCCTAAATGTTTTGGTTGCTGGATACCTCCTACACACAAAAATCAACTTCCTACAAATTATCAACATTTATTTCAACAAAAACGGATAAAAAAAAGTAATAAGATAGCTCGTATTCTTAACTACTTTGGCTTAAGTGCTTTAGCTCAAAAAATAGAAAAAAGAAATAATAATAAGAAAGCTAAACCCATGGCTTTTAATTTTACAAAGGCTTGGATTGAGTATATCAATAGAATTTTAGGCATACTAGTTGGCTTACTTATTAGTATTGTTGCTCTACTATCTTGGCATGAGAATAGAAAAATACGCTACTTAGGTTTAGGATTATTTTTACTTGTTATTATGCAGGGATGGTTAGGATCTTTAGTAGTAGCTACACACCTTTTACCTAGCTTTGTAACTATCCATATGCTTATGGCTTTGTTAATTATTGCTTGTATTATTTCAATTATACATGCCAATCATCCTGAAAAAATACTACCTTTAAAGCTGAAGTCATGGCTATTTTTAAGCTTACTCCTCACTTTAATACAAATTATTTGGGGAACTAATGTACGTGCTTTTGTAGATAAAATGATTTTTTTACAGCCAAACTGGAAGGAGCATTATGCTATTGTAACTATGGGGAAAAAATTTTTTTTACATCGTTCTTTTTCGTTCATTATTTTGTTACTCAACAGCTATATTATTTACTACAGTTTCCAATCTAAAAAAAAATCTATCATTTGGGGAATTGTACTTTTAGGAATTATATTGATAAACATTTTTATTGGTATTATTTTAACTTATCTTCATCTGCCTGCTTGGGCACAGCCTTTACATTTAATTTTAGCTACATTATTATTTAGCGTACAATGGTACGGTTATTTATCATCTGGATTTGTTAAAAACAAAATAATTTAAAAAAAATTAATATAGATTCTTTTTTTAGTGAAAAAAATCTTTTTTCTCATACGCTATAGTAGCTATATACTTACTGTATAGACAATTGTAAAAAATTTATATTTGCTTATGAAAGAATAAAATATTTGTCAATAGATAACTCAATATAGATATATTAGATACTTTTTCTAAAAAAAGCTTATATTTATTATTTTTAAACAGTTATAGTATTTTAATACTATAAAAAAACAAGACATATGATAACAATAAAAATAGGTAAAAATCAGGCACACCAAAATTTAGATAGTGCAATTAAAAAATACAAAAAAAATTTAGAAAAATTAGGTATTATCAAACAACTACAACGTAAAAAAAAATATATTAAACCTGCACTTAAAAATAAACTTGTAAAATCTAAAATAGCTTTTATAAAAAAAATTAGGTGTCAAGATCTGTAATCTACTTATAAATGGTTGAACATTTTTTAGACTACATTATATATGAAAAAAGATTAAGTATTAATACTGCTCAGGCTTATAAAGCCGATCTTATTGCTTTTCAAAGCAAAACAGGTAAATCACTAGAAAGTTGTACAAAGCAAGATATCCAATATTTTATAATTACACTTGTACAAAAAAAACTATTACCCCAAACCATTAATCGAAAAATTACTTCTATACACTGTTTTTATAATTTTTTACTCAAAAAAAATATTATAACACTTAATCCTGCATTAACAATAAAAAAAATACCTACAGTACAGCGCGTACCACAATTTTTAAAACAGAAAGATACTAATACTTTTCTTAATACTATTAAAAAAAATAGTAAAATGCCTATTCAAGAGAAAATAGTTTTATTTTTACTCTATCATACTGGTATAAGATTAGAAGAACTTATTGAATTAAAAATTCAAGATATTTATCTTCATGATAATATGTTAAAAGTAATGGGGAAAGGCAAAAAAGAAAGGATAATTCCATTCTGCAAAGAACTTTCATCATTAATGAAGGAATATCTTATTGAAGAAGACAAAATACACAAAAAAGGCTACTTTTTTACTACAAAAAAACAAAAAAAGGCTTATCCTATGATGGTATACCGCATTGTAAAAAAAAATCTATCTTCTTTTTTTATTCACCAAAAAAGTCCACATGTTTTACGTCATACCTATGCTACCCATTTATTACAAAATGGTGCTGAAATGCATGCCATAAGGAGTTTGTTAGGACATAAAACTTTAGCAGCAACACAAATTTATGCTCATCATACTCTAGACCACCTTAAAAAAATTTTTGATGAAAAACATGCTAGAGCATAACATTATAACATTCCTAGTATATTATATTTGTATCCGTATTATACATTTTAGTTCCAATTGCTTGTATAAAACTTAGGATATATTTTTCAATGCATCAATTTCATTTTTGCTTAGCCCGGTAATTCGACTAATCTGCTCTAATGTTAAAGCATGGTTTTTTAATAATTGTTTAGCAATGGATTGTGCTTTTTCTTTTGCTCCTTCTTTTTTTCCTTTTTCCATTCCTTTTTCTATACCTTCTTTTTTTCCTTTTTCAAAAGATTGTTCCAAAATAAGCGATTCATGACGAAGCCATTTTAGACGACCTTCATAAATATCTCGTTCTTCTTTGTTAAAATTAAGGCACGATAGGGTATGTAACGCTTTTTGCATATAAGGCGTATCTAGAGCATCGGGTAGAGAAACTTGGTCTAGTAGATTATGATGCGTTAAAAAAGATAGCCAAATGTCTAAACTATTTTTTAGCTTTTTTAGTAGAATATTAAGGTTTTCTTCTACTTGATCTGAAAATTTATTCAGCTCTATTATATGGATTTCTATATCTTTGAAATAATGGAGGTTAGTTTCCTTTTCTTTGAGGTGAAAGACATTATGGTATCTTTTTGTATCATGCAAGCAGGTAAAATTTAATATATGGATTCCTATGGATTTGTTTAAAGTTCTGTAGTTGTTTCCTTTTGTCAGCTGGCCTGTATAAAGGTTTGCCCAATAGTAGAGCGCTCGCTTTGCATAGTGTTCATCGTCTTTGAGTTGCATTTCTATGTTGAATACTTCTCCGCTAAGGCTTTGTGCTTTTATATCTAAGATGGAGAGTTTATCATCTATATAGTTTTGATAGTTATAAGGATTCATCAATGTCAGGTCTTGTACTTGGTCTTCGGGACTTACTATAGAGTTGATTAAGGAAATCAATAAATCTTTGTTTTCTTCTATGCCAAAGATCTTTTTAAAGGCAATGTCTATTTTGGGGATAATGTTGCACATAAATATATAAATAAATTTTTTTCTAAATTAAGTCAAAAATATTTTTAAAAATTAAATTAATAGTACTAAACTACATAATTTTCTAAAATAATGTATGTTTTATATAAATATTAGAATCCCATATAAATTATAAAGCTCAACAAATAATACTTCCTGGTGTTCTTGGAAAAGGAATTACATCTCGAATATTATCCATACCAGTAATAAACAACATTAGCCGTTCAAATCCAAGTCCAAAGCCACTATGAGGTACTGTCCCAAAACGCCTTGTATCAAGATACCAATCCATCTTTTTCTGGTTAATATCAAAATACTGCATAGCTTGTATAAGCTGTTCATACCTTTCTTCTCGCTGTGATCCACCTATAATTTCACCTATGCCTGGAAAGAGAATATCCATAGCAGCTACTGTTTTTTCATCTGCATTCTGACGCATATAAAATGCTTTAATACCTTTAGGAAAATGCGTAATTACAACTGGTTTTTGAAAATGCTTTTCTACTAAATAACGCTCATGTTCTGCTTGTAAATCTATACCCCACTTTACTGGAAATTTAAATTTTTTTTTTTTGTTAGGTGCTGATCGAGATAATATTTCAATAGCTTCTGTATAGGTAATAATTATATAGCTTACTTTTGCTGCTTGTTGTAATTTTTCTAATAACAACATTGGCAATGAATTAGCTTTTTTTGTCTTGCTTTCTTCTTCTCTTTGGGCCAAAAAATAAATATCTTCCTGACAGTTTTTCAAAACATATTGTATAATATATTGTAAAAAATTGATAGCAAAATCAATATTTTTTTCTAGATCATAAAATGCCATTTCAGGTTCTACCATCCAAAATTCAGCAAGATGGCGAGAAGTATTTGAATCTTCTGCTCTAAATGTAGGTCCAAAAGTATAAATGTTGGAAAAAGCCATAGCTGCTACTTCTCCGTGCAATTGCCCTGAAACAGTGAGATTACATTTTTGTGAAAAAAAATCTTTATCAAAATCAACTTCTTTCTTTTCTGTTTGGGGAATTTTTGCTAAAGGCAGAGTAGTTACTTGGAATAGCTCTCCAGCACCTTCAGCATCATTAGGTGTAATGATAGGCGTATGTATCCATAAAAATTTTTTTTCATGGAAAAATTGATGAATAGCCATACTTAAAGCATGACGTATTCTAAAAATAGCACCAAAAGTACTTGTCTTCATTCTTAAATGCACTTTTTCTCTTAAAAAGACTAAAGAATGTTTTTTAGGTTGTAAAAAATAGGTATCTGGACAAGCATGTCCTAACACATCTATTTTTTGAGCTTGTAACTCTATAGCTTGTTTTTTCCCCTGAGATTTTGTTAGATAGCCTGATATGCTTAGGCTAGCTCCAGTACAAAATTTTTTGATATCATCTTCTGAAAAGAAGTTATGGTCTATTACTATTTGCAAATTTTGTAGACAAGAACCATCATTTAATGTAACAAAAGTAACCTGTTTACTTACTCTTCTGTTTTTTATCCATCCTTGTACTTGTATTGTTTTAGATGAGGATATTTTTTCAGATAAAATAGAGGATATGCGTATCATAATCAAATATATAATAGGATAAATAAAAAATTAAAAGGTAAAAAATTTATTTTAAAATAAAAATATTTGATTTTCAAAAAAAAATATCAAACAATAATTAGAAAAAAATATAATAATCTAAATTTAGAATGATTAGACTGAATATATATAATATATATTAATATATTATATAGTATCAATACTTCTAGTTATATCCATCTTTTCCCAAAAGTTTTTAGCTACCCTTTCAGGATCTTTGGCTCTGCATAGTGCGGAAACTATAGCTACACCTTGTACACCAGTGCTCATTACCTGTAATACATTATTAAGTGTAATACCTCCAATAGCAATTATTGGATGATGGGTGATAGATTTTATTGCTGCTATACCTGCAATACCCCATGCATGGGTAAGTTCACTTTTTGTATTTGTAAGAAACACTGGACTTACTGCTAGGTAGGTGATAGGCCATGCATTAGCAGCCAATACATGCTCTTTTTTTTCTACTGAAAGCCCTACAATAGCCTTTTTAGGCATTATTTTTATTACTTCGGGTATAGGCATATCTTGTTGACCTACATGTACTCCTTCAGCTTGTACAGCTAGGGCAACATCTACACGATCATTAATAATAAGTGGTATATTCCATGGAGCTAAAATTTTTTTTATACTTTTAGCTTTAGAAACAAATGCTTGTGTAGTAATATTTTTTTCCCTCAGCTGTACTATATTTACCCCTCCTTTTACAGCAGCTATAATTACATTGTAGAGTGATTTATGTTGACATAACTTTTCATCTGTAACTAAGTATAGACATTTGTTAAATATATGCTTCATGATATCAAAATAAAAAAAGATCTATTTGTTTAAATATATTTACAATGCAGTTGCAATATTTAGTTCATTTATATTTTTTTTGACCTATCTATCAAAAAATTTTTATATTAAAAGTACCTTATATGTAGATTATTTATATTTTTTTTTTGAAATTCAATGAGAAAATAGTATTACTTTTGACAAGGTCAATTCTCCATATTATCTTAAGTACTAAATAAAATTAGATTTATGTACTAATTCTATTTTTTAAACAAAAATATATAACAAATATACAAAAACTCAGCAATGCTAAAAGAACTGTATACTATATATCTACAACAACAACAAATATCAATAGATACAAGAAAAATAAAACCAGACACATTATTTTTTGCTTTTAGAGGCAAAAACGTAGATGGCCATAGTTTTATAAAAGAGGCTTTAGATAAAGGGGCTGCTGGTGTAATAATTGATAATCCAAAATATAAAAAAAATAAATACTGCTTTCTTGTAAAAAATGTATTAGATACACTTCAACAGCTAGCAAAACATCACCGACAACAACTAAATATTCCTGTAATAGGCATTACAGGTTCTAATGGAAAAACTACCACCAAAACACTAATTAATAGCGTTTTACAACAAAAATACCGTACAGCTGCTACCATAGGTAATCTTAACAATCATATTGGTGTCCCACTCACTTTGTTAAATATACCACGTAATACAGAAATAGCTATTATAGAAATGGGGGCTAATCATGTAGGAGAAGTTGCACATTTGTGTAATATTGCAATGCCTACGCATGGCCTTATTACTAACATAGCACCTGTACACTTAGAAGGATTCAAAAGTTTTGAAGGTGTATTACGAGGAAAAAGTGAACTATATAACTATCTCCTACAAAATCAGGGGATAATATTTGTTAATTCACAAGATAAAATACTACACAATATGGCCAAAAGATTCTCTCAACCGTATTTTTATCCTCAGAAAGAAGACTTCTATTATGCTCAGCTGATATCTGCAAATCCGTATTTAACTTTTATAGACAAAAATACCCCAAAACCTATTAAAACAAATTTAGTAGGAAAACATCACTTTAATAATATAGCAGCTGCTTTGTGTATAGGAAAATTTTTTCATGTATTACCAAATCAATCCCATAAAGCTATAGAGAACTATGTTCCGCAAAATAATAGACTACAGATTATAACACATGGTTCAAATATAATTTTATTAGATGCATACAATGCTAATCCTGTTTCTGTAACAGCTGCTTTAGCAGTATTGGATAACTGGCCTGAAAAAAAAAAGGTAATTATATTAGGTAATATGACAGAGTTAGGAAAAGATAGTAAGGATATACATCAAAATATTTTACAAAATATACAAAAACAGATTCATAGGTATTGCGCTGTATTTCTGCTAGGAAAGTATTTTAACCCACCCTTTCAGGATAAAAAAATAATCCATTTTTTAGAAAAAAAAAAATTAACTATGTTCCTAAAACAGCATTTACAACAAAAAGAATATAGTAATACACTTTTTTTAATAAAAGGATCGAGAAAATGGACTTTAGAGGACTTGGTAAAAATAATAATGTATAATGTTTAAAACATAAATAATAGAAATTATGGGATTCGCATAGCATATTAAAAATTAATCAAGTACCAATCTTTTTTTATGTAGTTTAGCTATACAAAAATCTAACACCCTCTATATTATGATATAACAAATTTTATAGTATGAATTTTTCTGTAACAAAATTTTTATCTTTGTAGGATTATCTAATTTTAAAATATTTCCTCATTATCTCATTATGGCAAAAGTATGTGATATTTTAGGCAAGCAAACTATTTTTGGTAATAATGTTTCGCATGCCAATAATAAAACAAGAAGAAAATTTTTACCTAATCTTCAAAAGAAGAAATTTTTTGTTTCCGACAAAAATATCTGGATAAACATTAAAGTATCTACAAAAGCAATAAGAATAATAAATAAAGATGGTTTTATAGACACAATAAAAAAATATAAAAAAAAAGGAACATTAAATAAAAATTTATCTACGTTGGTTATTTAAACTAGGTAAATTAAATTATACTTAAACTAATTAAAAAAATGGCCAAAAAAGAAAATAGAATACAAGTTATTCTAGAATGTACTGAACACAAAAATACCAACAAGGCAGGTACCTCAAGATACCATACATCTAAAAACAGAAAAAATACACCAGATCGTCTTGCTCTAAAAAAATTTAATCCTATTTTAAAAAAATATACAATACACAAAGAAATTAAATAATTTCAATTCAAAATTTATGGCAAAAAAAGTAATATCTACTCTTCAAAAAAAAGAAGGAAAAAAATATTCAAAATTAATTATTCCAATAAAATCTAAAGACGGTTCCTACTATAAATACAATGAAAAAATGGTACCTAACAATGCTGTACAAGATATTTTAAATTCAAAAAAATAGCATACATGTTTCATGTGAAACATGTTATTCCTAATAAAAAAATATGTTTGCCAATTATGACATTATTGTAGTAGGAGGAGGACATGCAGGATGTGAAGCAGCTCATGTAGGAGCACAATTAGGCAAAAAAATATTGCTTATTACCATGAACTTATCCACAATAGGCCAAATGTCATGTAACCCTGCTATGGGAGGAATAGCCAAAGGACAAATTGTACGAGAAATAGATGCTTTAGGAGGTGTATCTGGTATTATTGCAGACAAATCTATGATACAATTTAGAATGCTTAATCTTTCTAAAGGTCCTGCTATGTGGAGTCCAAGAACACAAAATGATAGAATGTATTTTGCAACATGCTGGAAAACATATTTAGAAAAAATAGAAAATATAGATTTTTGGCAAGATACAGTAAAAGAAATTCTGATAAAAAATAATTGTGCTATAGGTGTAAAAACACAAAGAGGAATAAGCATAAAAAGTAAAACCGTAATCTTAACCAATGGTACCTTTTTAAATGGTATTATCCATATAGGCCAAACACGTATTAAAGGAGGAAGAAAAGGAGAAGGTAGCACTACTGGTATAACCGAACAACTAAATACTTTAGGGTTTCAATCTGGACGCATGAAAACAGGAACCCCTCCAAGAATAGACTCACGTAGTATAAACTATCAAGCTATGGAAGAACAAAAAGGAGATAATGTAATAGAAGGATTCTCTTTTAAAAAAATACTACCACAAAATATAAAACAAAAAAGCTGTTACATAACCTATACAAACCCTAAAGTACATGAAATACTAGCAGAAAATATACAAAACTCTCCCTTATATAATGGAACAATAACTAGTAAAGGACCAAGATACTGTCCCTCTATTGAGGATAAAATTGTCCGTTTTAAAGAAAAAAACAGACATCAGATATTTGTAGAACCAGAAGGATGGAATACTATAGAAACCTATATAAATGGCTTTTCTACTTCATTACCAGAGGATATACAATATAAGGCTATAAAACTAATACCAGGATTTAAAAATGCTAAATTTTTAAAACCAGGATATGCGATAGAATATGATTACTTTTTTCCTACACAACTACTACCTTCTTTAGAAACCAAAACTATTAATCAGCTTTTTTTTGCCGGACAAATTAATGGTACTACAGGATATGAAGAAGCAGCTTGTCAAGGACTTATGGCCGGTATAAATGCTGTACATAAAATAGATCAATTAACACCCTTCATTTTATCTAGATCACAAGCATATATAGGCGTATTAATTGATGATTTAGTAAATAAAGGTACTGATGAACCTTATCGTATGTTTACCTCTCGGGCTGAATTCAGAATGCTCCTTAGGCAGGATAATGCCGATTTAAGGCTCACAAAACTAGGCTACAAAATAGGACTAGCAGATAAATCTAGAATAGAAGCAGTAGAAAAAAAAGAAAAAAATATACAATCACTAAAAAAAACATTATCTACTACCAAAATTCATTATGATAGTGATGTATCAAAGGAAAAAAAAAGCATATATAATCTACTCAAAAGACCAGAAATAACCATAGAAAAATTAAAAAAAATGGATTCATGTAAAAACATATTTACACAATATTGTCCAGAAGTATCACAACAAACAGCTATACAAATTAAATATGAAACCTATATTGATAAAGAATATACCCGTGCAAAACAATACATAAAATTTGAAAAACAAAATATACCTCAAAAAATTGACTATGATAGTATTAAAGCATTATCGAATGAAGGCAAAGAAAAGCTAATCAAAATTCGCCCACAAACACTTGGACAAGCTTCTAGAATAAGTGGTGTATCTCCCTCAGACATTGCCATTCTAACCCTTTATCTTAAAAAAATAAAGGCTACTACTACTTGTTCAATTTAGTATTTAAATCTTAACTAAGAAGTTAAATTCAATGTTTTTATGCAAAAAATTGTACAAACAAATACTAAAATATTATTTACTCAACAAAAATCTCAAGATAAAGCTTGTCCCTATCTTCTTTTATCTAAAAAATCTAATATCCATATAGATTTTTATCCCTTTGTATCCATTAAGCCAGTATCTAAAGGAGATTTTCAATATAATTTGAGAAACATACGCCAATACTCATCTATTATATTTACCAATAAAACTACCATAGACTATTTCTTTTACCTCTGTAGCGCAACACGAACAAGTATTCATCAAAATGTAAAATTTTTTTTTCTAACAGAACAGCTATTTATATATGCCCTTAAGTATATTCATATAAAAAATAAAAAAAACAAAACTATAATAAAAAACAGCTTTGATGAATTTCTTATATCTTTTCTAGAAAATTGTAAAGAACAATACTTGATACCAGGTAAACATAAAAACAATGGAAAAATTGTTAAATTTTTAAAAAACTATAAAATTTGTTATGAAGAATTCACCATTTTCTATAGTATATCCAATAACATCGCCCATCTACCAGTTCATTCTTATAATATCATTGTTTTCTTTAACCCACAGAGCATTCAATGTTTTATGCATTATTTTCCTAATTACCAGATCAATCATACTGTATTTGCCACATTAGGACATACAACAGCCCAAGAAATAAAAAAAACAAGCCTACCGCTAGCTATTCAAGTTCCTTCAAAAGGAAACACCTCTCTAATTGAAAGTATAAAACACTACTGTAATGCATAGCAAAAAATATAGATAGTGTTTTTATAATAACATCATATGTACAATCAAAATACCATATTGTTTACACAACTCAAAAAACTACATAACTGGGCTAAAGCACAATCTTTATGGACCATGAGTTTTGGCTTAGCCTGTTGTGCTATAGAAATGATGGGTGCCTACGGCCCAGGATATGACTTAGATAGATTAGGTATTATACCAAGAAATTCTCCCAAACAATCTGATTTGATTATTATATCAGGTACCGTAACATTTAAAATGGCCTATAGAATTAAAATGCTATATGAACAAATGCCAACACCAAAATATGTAATCTCTATGGGATCATGTGCAAACTGTGGAGGACCTTATTGGGAAAGAGGGTACCATGTAGTAAAAGGTATACATCATGTTTTGCCTGTAGATATTTATGTACCAGGATGCCCTCCAAAACCTGAAGCACTTATTGAAGGTATAGTAAATTTACAAAAAAAAATAAAATTATAAATTTTTGTATATGAATGTATATGTACAAGACAATATTAATACATAAATTTATTTTTTGTATTCAAGATTAATAAAAATTCAAAAAAAATAACACAAAATATCTTTTACAAAAAATTCATAATACCAATTAAAATAAAAAATGAACTGAAAATTACTATATTTGCAAGTCTTAAAAAAATCATGAATAACAACTACGTTTTTTCTAAAACCTGTATTCTTTCTTAATTAACTGTTTTATGTATTGGACACTTGAATTAATATCTTATCTTGATGATGCTCCTTTTCCTGCTACCAAACAAGAGCTTATAGATTATGCACAAAGAACAGGCCTACCCTTTGCAGTAATAGAAAATCTAGAAGCACTAGAAAATAACAATACTATATATGAAACCCCAGAAGAAATTTGGCCTGAATATCCTACAAAAGAAGACTTTTTTTTTAATGAAGATGAATATTGATGAATATTAAAAAACCATCTTTACTCCATCTTACTTCTAGGATGATACTCTTTTATAGTTTGTTGTAAGTAACTACGATCTAAATGAGTATAAATTTCAGTAGTAGTAATAGAACTATGACCTAAAAGCAACTGTACTGCTCTCAAATCTGCCCCTGCCTCCAAAAGATGTGTAGCAAAAGAATGTCGAAAAGTATGTGGACTCACAGTTTTACCAATACCGACCTTACGTACTATATTTTTTATCATCAAAAAAATCATTACACGAGAAAGAGGTCTTCCTCTATTATTTAAAAATAGATAAGTAGCATATATATTATTTTTATGCCTTATATCTTGACTCTGTAGTACATAGGCATTTATAGATTTTATAGCTTGTTTACCTAATAGCACTATACGTTCTTTATTGCCTTTGCCTAAAATTTTTATAAAGCCTTCTTCAATATAGACATCATTCATCTTAATATTAACCAGTTCCGACACCCTCATGCCTGTACTATATAATACTTCTATAATAGCTAAATTTCTTAAGCCATAACGTGCATGCACATTGATATTAGCTATAATAGCTTCAATTTCATGTATAGCAAGTATTTGAGGCAAATATGCTATCTTTTTAGGCTGTACAACATATATTGTAGGATTTTTATCCATATATCCTTCATCTGTAAGATACCGATAATAAGATTTTAATGAAGATATAATACGTGCTTGACTACTCCCTTGCATTCCCAAAGAACATAAATATTTCAAAAAATATTGTATATAATCTGTACTTACCATAAGAGGAGAGTATATAGGTATATTATCCTTTTCATGTGGATTTAGGCAAAAATCTTGTAATTTCTTAATGTCTTGTAAATAAGCCATTATTGTATTCGAAGATAGACCTCTCACCAAATGCAAATGCATTTCATACATCCTACTATACTTTTTCCATAAAGAGCTGTTATACATAGTTTGTAATCTACAGTATTTTATTTATACTCAAAAAATTTTCAAGGATAAAAACCAGGTATCAAACTCCTGACTGCTATTTTACTAATTTTCTATACTAAAACATTATAGCATTTTTAATTTTAGTAAATTTTTTGTGCAAATTTAATTTGGATATTACTACTTGTCAAAAATATCTACACAAAAATTCCTAAAAAATTATTATATTGAATTTTAAAGAAAAAAATAAACATATCTTTATCAAATAAAAAGAATAAAATTTTAAACCTAAAATACTTGTATTTTAAGTATAAATACCCTTTCTTTACGCTTTATTTTCCAAAATTGATTTGACATGCAGCAGTTGGTTTGACCTAATAATCTATCTTAAAATATATTATTGATATCAAAAATAGATCATATTTTCTAATACACTATGCAAGCGCTAATCAGTTAATTTAACCTTTTAACATGTTAAAAAATACCCTTGTGCATACGCATAAAAATTCTGAAGAACATACCCCTCAGCTTCAACAAGAAAAAATACACTTTAATAGTTTCAATTTACCTCCTCGTTTACAGCAAAGACTCAGTCATATACAATTTCAACATCCTACCCCTATACAGCAAAAAACAATTCCTATAGCCTTGTTAGGAAAAGATATTTTAGGCTCAGCACAAACAGGAACAGGTAAAACTGCTGCTTTTATGATACCCATTATTGCCCAACTATTTGATAATCCACAAGGACAAGCCTTAATATTAACACCAACCAGAGAATTAGCCAAACAAATTCTTGACTTTACACACTTACTTATTTCTCAAGAGAGAAAACTCAAAACAGCTTTACTTATAGGAGGTAATCCTATACACAAACAATTTTATCAGCTGAAAAAACAACCTCAAATTATTATTGGTACCCCAGGACGTATTAACGATCATTTAGAAAGAAAAAGCTTACACCTAGATAGAGTAAAATTTTTAGTATTAGATGAAACAGACTGCATGCTCGATATGGGTTTTGATAAACAATTAGCTAAAATAAAACCTCACCTTCCTATTGAAAGGCAAACCCTTATGTTTTCAGCTACAATACCACAAAATATTATACAAATAGCTAATCAATACCTCAACAATCCTCAACGTATTGCTATAGACAATACACAGTCTCCAGCAAAAAATATTAAGCAAGCTGTGCTTTACATGAAATCTACTGAAAAATATAGTACATTATGCCAAGAGCTCCAAAAAAGAACAGGAAGTACTCTCATTTTTGTAAAAACAAAAATAGATGTAGAAAAGTTATATGAAAAGATAAAAAAAGAAAAAATATACCGGATAGATTTTATTCATGGAGGACTTACACAAAGTAGAAGAGACAGGATAATAAAAAAATTCAAGCAAGGTTATATCACACACCTCATTGCTACTGATGTAGCCTCTCGAGGTTTAGACATTCCACATATTGCACATGTTATTAATTATGATTTACCTCAATGTCCAGAAGATTATATCCACCGTATAGGAAGAACAGCTAGGGCTGGAAAAAATGGAGAAGCACTGTGCTTTGTTACCTCCAATGAACAAAGACAATGGAAAAGTATACATTACTTTTTAGTACAAAAAAATGTGAAAATAGAAGGAGAGGTACCTGTATTCCATACAGTAAAACAAAAAAATACAAAATATGCTAGAAAAAATTATAATCCCAAAAGATCAATAAGAAAATACCAGCGTAGCACAGAAAAAAAAAAATCATGGCATAATAATACACACTAAAATATTTAGCCATCTTTAATGTATGTATGGTACAGTACACAGTAGCCAAAAATATCGCCTATATTACTTTAAATAGACCTGAAAAACATAATGCTTTAAATACATTTTTAATACAAAAAATATCTAATACATTAAAAAAAGCACAGAAAGATTATCTTGTGAAGATAGTAATAGTAAAAGCAACAGGAAAAACTTTTTGTGCTGGCATAGATTTAGAAGAGGTTAAACATCTACAATATAACTCTTCAGCAGAAAATAATGTACATGCTCAAACTTTTGCTGATTTGTTGTACCAAATATATACCTTTCCTAAAATAGTCATAGGAGCTATTCAAGGACCTGCTATAGGAGGTGGAGGAGGTTTAATAGCTACATTTGATTTTTCTTTCTGTACTAAAAATGTTAGCATACAATTTCCTGAAATACAATTCGGTTTTGTTCCTGCACTAGTTTTACCATTTTTAATACAAAAAATAGGCATTAAAAATGCAAAAAAAATAATATATACAGGAAAAAAAATAGATACATCCCAAGCACAAAACATAGGTCTTATTACACACTGTATTTCTCAACATCTTACACTTATGGATAGCATCCATTGCTTTGTAGAAACAAAAAAAAAGCAATTCCATGCTTTATCTCAAACTAAATATTTATTTTTACATTTTCAAGACCAAAATTTATTCAAAAATAAATTGGATACTGCTGTAGCCATACAAGTACAAGCAAGAAAAAATATTATGTTTGATAAAGTACTTACTTAATACCTACCCTATTATGTCAGCCAATAGCACAATACACAACCCTACTTCATTAAATTTATCAGACAAAATTGCGCACTTTAATAAAATAGCTCCACTACTGTACATTACAGCAAAAAAAGTAGAAAAAAAAAAAATTTCTTCATATCCTTTATTTATCCTCACTAAGCAAAACATAGCATTAGGCACGCTACTTATAGAAAAAAAATTACCACAACACCCATGGCATTACTATGCTACTTATGTAGAGTTACTTATACAAAGTAAATGGATTTTAGATGAAAAAGAAATAAAATTTAAACAGAAATACAAAAATCCAGCACAATATTGTTGTATTTTAATGCATATACCTCCATTAAACCATTTTGTTTATTTACCCTATACCGATTATCATAAAAATTATTTTAACTTAACATAAACAACTATGCATCTTCAATGTGGTATTGTAGGACTACCCAATGTAGGTAAATCTACTCTTTTCAATGTACTCTCAAATGCTAAAGCTGTAGCAGATAACTTTCCCTTCTGTACTATTGAACCTAATCAAGGAATTGTAAATGTTCCTGATGAACGTTTACATATGCTAGCACACATAGTACAACCTCAAAAAGTAATACCAACCACCATTACATTTGTAGATATTGCTGGCTTAGTAAAAGGAGCAAGTCAAGGAGAAGGATTAGGAAACCAATTCTTATCACATATCAGAAATATTAATGCTATTATCCATGTGATACGCTGTTTTGAAAATGATAACATAGTACATGTAGCTGGTAATGTAGATCCTATATTTGATAAACATATTATAGACTATGAATTACAACAAAAAGATCTAGAAACAATACAAAAAAAAATAGCTAAATCAGAAAAAATAGCTAAATCAGGAGATAAAGAAGCCAAAAAACAAATACAATTACTCAAAAAAGTAGCAGAAAAATTACAACAAGGCATATCCATACGCACACTAAAAATTACAGTAGAAGAAAGACAAATCCTAAATAGCTGGCAACTGCTCACTACAAAACCCATAATCTATGTAGCTAATATTGATGAAGAGACATTAAAAAATAAAAATAAACATATTATAGCACTACAAAAAAAAATTATAGAAGAAGAGAATACATCTATCATACCCATATGTATGTCTTTAGAAAGTCAAATGATTGGCTTAGATACTAAAGAAAAAAAATTTTTTCTAGAAGAATATGGTATAGCTAAAACAGGGCTAGATTATATGATTCAATCTGCCTATAGCATTTTAGACTTAATTACCTTTTTTACTGTAGGAAAAAAAGAGGTACGAGCTTGGACCATAAAAAAAAATACCAAAGCACCACAAGCAGCAGGTGCCATACATAGTGATTTTGAAAGAGGATTTATTAAAGCAGCTGTCATAAAATATCCAGATTATATTACCTATAAAACAGAACAAGCATGTAAAGAAGCAGGAAAGTTACATATAGAAGGAAAAAACTATATTGTAGAAGATGGAGATATTATACATTTTAGACACAATATATAGAAAAAAATAAGGAATTTTATATAAAAATGACCATAGCACAACAATGTATAATTTTACGTTATAGTATTTTTTTTATATTTCTTTGTAGTATAATTTTTTTACTATACTATAACCCTAACCATAATGAAAAATCAAATACTAAAGGTCATATCCATTTTTCTCATCAGGAAACCAAAATACATACTATAAATCCCATACAACTAATATCTATAAAGGATATCACTATAGTACCAAACAAACAAACAAAGCAGATCCTAGAAGACACTACATTTTTATCTTCAAAAAAAAAAAAATCTTCTATGCCTATCAACAATGCTTCCATACCTTTTGCAAACATCAAAAAAATTGCTAAAAAACAAATTGTTGTAGATAAACCAACACAGTACTATAACCAACTAAAAAATACACCAGCATATCCCAAAATAGGAATAAAAAATTTTCAATACCATCTACAAAATACATTACAATACCCAAAAAAGGCTCAGGAAAATAATATACAAGGTATTGTTTTTGTTAAATGCACTGTAAATATACAAGGAATACTTAAAAATATCACCATACTTAAAGGTATAGGTGGAGGATGTGATAAAGAAGCCATACGTATAGTACAAAATACTACAGAAAAATGGTTTCCAGCTAAAAAAGCAGGAAAAAAAGTAGAAAGCACCCAAATTATTCGTATATCCTTTTTTTTACCTGAATAAAAATAAACCATATTTTTTTTGTATAAAATTTTTATACAAAAAGTTAATTTATTCTATAAAAACTTAATCAATTTTTTATTATTAGAAATATTTTACCAAAAATATCTATATTGTGTTAATAATAATAGCTATATAACAAATAAAAAATTAAATTTTATCTAAAAAATTATAAATATGAAAATAGCATGCTTATTTCCTGGACAAGGATCACAGTATCCTGGCATGGGCAAAAAACTTTACGAAAAATCATCTGATACTAAACAACTATTTGCTTTAGCCAATAAAACCTTAGGCTATGATATTACAGCCATGATGATTGAAGGTACAGAAGAGGACTTACAACAAACTGCCATTGCTCAGCCAGCTATATTTTTATATAGTATAATTGAGGCCTTTACTACACCTAATTTTTATCCTGATTTTGTAGCAGGACATTCTTTAGGAGAGCTATCTGCCTTAACAGCAAGTCAATACTTAAGTTTTGAAGATGGACTAAAACTTGTCGATCAACGGGCAAAAGCCATGCAAAAAGTTTGTAGTAAAAAAAAAGGTACTATGGCTGCTGTTTTAGGATTAGATGATCGTATAGTAGAAAAAATATGCCATAAAGTGGGTAAAAAAGAGGTAATGCCAGCAAATTATAATTGTCCTGGACAACTGGTAATAGCAGGTTCTCTAGAGGGAATTAAAAAAGCAAGCGAAAAACTAAGCAAAGCAGGAGCGAAAAAAATTATTCCTCTAAAAGTAGATGGAGCATTCCATTCCTCTTTTATGAAACCAGCTACGTGTTATTTGGAAAAAGTAATGCTAGAAACTGTTTTCCTACAAAGAAAAACAGCTATTTATCAAAATGTAGATGCCAAGCCTACACAAGACAAAAAACAAATAAAAAAAAATTTAATGCTACAAATTTTCTCCCCTGTTTTATGGACAAAAACTATACAAAATATGATAAAAAATCAATGCCATAAATTTATAATTTATGGACCAGGAAATGTGTTACATAGTTTTGTAAAAAAAATAGATAACAGTGTAGAAATAAAAAAAATTGAAGAAATACTTGAATGAACATAATCAGAATAATAAATAAAGATAGCTACTCATGGTAAGTACTTATCTTTCTTTAGGAACAAACCTAGGAGAAAAAAAAAAAAATTTAGTAGCAGCATTAAAACATATTGAAAAACATGTAGTAATAAACAAAGTATCCTCTTTATATGCATCCACACCTTGGGGTTATACCCAACAAAACATATTTTATAATCAAGTAATACATATATGGTGTAATTTACTACCGCAAAAGCTGCTATATAAATTACAAATGATAGAAAAATGTTTAGGCAAACATACAAAAAAAAAGTGGGGACCGCGTATTATAGATATTGACATTTTATATTATGGTAAAAAAATTATAAATAGCCCTACATTAAAAATTCCACACCCTTATCTTCCTCAACGCAAATTTGTTTTAGTACCTTTACATGAAATAGACCCTCAAGGTATACATCCTCAGCTTTTATACTCTAATACACAGATGCTTTTGACATGTAAAGATCTAGGCAAAGTATACCCCATAAAAGGAGACAAAATTCAATAAAAAATTTATAATGCTATGCTATATTCCACTGTGTTGTATGTATAAGATATAAAATATCTTGTTTTATATATTGAATGATAGGAGCTAAATAATTATTATTACTTTCATTGTTAAAATATAGTACACCACGTAAAAAATGTTTTTTTCCATCCGTTATATAAAACTGTATGGCAGTAGCTACTTCTCCTTGTATTTCTGCTGTAAAAGCTTCATTACCATAAATAGTATATATTTTTTTAGGCACAACACCCGAAGCTTTTACATAATGTTTAGCTATTAGCTGATGTGAGTCTTGTATATAATCCTGAAGTTGTGATAACCCCTTTACCTGTTTATAAGTAAGTTGTATCACAGCATCATAAATTGGATAATAAATATTTAACCAATAATCTTCTTTTTTTTCATGTTCTATTTTTTGATTTACTTCTGCATGCGCAGCATAAGCAAAATTATAAGGAAAGTAAGGCATTTTCTCCTTAAGATCAAGATATTTAGGAGGGGGAAATACTACTTTTACATACCCTTTTGGTTTAGGAACATAGTTTCTATTTATGTTAGGAAATAAATAGTATGTACAAAAAAATAATAAACATAAGGCAGCAATAATATAATAGTAAAAACGTTGTGGCATGGGTAAAAAAATATTATTGAAATTGTTATACAAACATGTATATTCAAATACAATTTTGAAAAAATATTCTTACTTATTTTTTTATATCTTTATTGTAAGTTACATAAAAAGACAGTATTAGAACACAAATTTTTTATAAAAAATTTATATTTTTTTGCAAAAAATCCTCTCCATCGGCCAACATAGCCCCAAAAGTATTCGCTATTCTTGATCCAGAGAGCACAATAGAAAGCAAAATAGCCAAAAATCAATAGCTGACCTTATAGTTAAAGATACAAAAGGCAATCAATACATAGTAGAAATAGCTAGAGGCTATACCCCAACTTTTTACATAAGTCCTGTTTAAATACCTCTCGATCCATAATAGATAGCATCAATACCTCTGAAGATTATAGAAAAATCAAAAAAGTATTTCATATTACCTTGATCTATGATATCTTGAACAATTTAGCAGGCTCCCTATATCATAGAAAAAACATCTTCCATGATATAGATAATGATCAAAGCATAGATATTACCCTATCAGAAACAAGTTTAAAATCGTATAAAGTTTTTAATATCTTTCCAGAATACTTTATCATTTGCATTCCTAACTTTCAAGATAAAATACACTCAGCACTAGATGAATGGCTATATGTAATGAAATATGAAAAAATAAAGCAGAGAGCTTTAAATCTCCTTTAATGTCCCGAGTTATGGATCGTTTAAATTTCTTAAAAATGGATGAAGATGCAAGAATGTCATATTATAAATACAAACAAGAGGTAATGCAAAGCTGCCAAAAACATGCTCGCTCTTGGTCTAAGGAAAAGTAAAATAGCTCAAGCCAAAGGATTGAGCCTAAAAGAAATAGAAGATATTGAATAATAATAGGAGAAAAATATTAGGTGAGAAAAAAATAGTGATGAAAACCCAAGTCAGTACACTAAAATAATGGATAAAGAAAATAGTATAAAATTTCTCACCTTCATCAATATTTTTTCTATGCTATTAAAAAATAGATAGTCTTTTGAAAGCAGTAATTTTTATATCTTTACCAATCTTTTGAAGGTATTTTTTTACACTAAGTGTACTATCTTGTACAAAACTTTGATTTAAAAGTGTATTTTCTTGTAAAAATTTATTTACCCTTCCTTGGGCTATCTTTTCTATAATAACTTCTGGCTTACCTTCTTTTTGAGCTTGTGCTTTAGCAATGTCAAATTCTTTTTGCATTAAATCTTTATCTACATCATATCTATCTATAGCTATAGGATGCATAGCCGCTATTTGCATAGCAATATTTTGCCCTACTTGTATTATATCTTCAACATTTTTTCCTCCTTGTATACCTACTAATGTACCTATTGTATTACCAGTATGGAGGTAAGGAATAACCATTTCATCTTGTATAAATTCATAGCTGTTAAGTGTAATTTTTTCTCCTATTTTTCCCATTATATCAATAATTTTTTCTTGTACCGTAATCTCATCTTGCTTTATAGCTAATATAGTATCAATATTGCTATTAGGCTTAAAATGCTGAATAATGACACTAGTAATCCATTTTCCTAAAGCTTGAAAATCACTATTTTTAGCTACAAAATCAGTTTCACAACCAAGGGCTATCATTACACCCAATGTATTATCATTATTCATGTCTATAAAAATAGCTCCTTCTTTTGTATTTCTATCACTACGGCTTTCTAATATTTTTTTTCCCTGCTTTCTTAAAAAAGCAACAGCTTTTTCAAAATCTCCTGATGATGCTTTAAGTGCTTTTTTACAATCCATAATACCTGCACCTGTTTTTTTTCTTAATGTATTAATAGACGCTATTGTAAATGACATGGTATAAAATATTATTTCTTTTTTTTTGCTGTTTTTATATTCACTTTTACAACTTTTCTATTTTTAGTTGTGTTATTTTGTGTACTCTTTTGTTTAAGCTGTAATTCCCTTTCTTTTTCTTGCTTACGCAATGTAATCCCTTCTTGTATAGCATTAGCAATTGTTTTTGTTATTAATGCTACTGCACTCATTTTATCATCATTTCCAGGTATAGGATAGTCTATATGTTCAGGATTAGTATTAGTATCTACAATAGAAAATACAGGTATTCCTAATTTTTTAGCTTCTAAAACAGCTATAGTTTCACGCTTAGCATCTACTACAAACAAGGCACCTGGAAGACGATGCATATATGCAATACCCCTAAATATTTTATCTAATTTAGATTTTTCTCTAGTAAGAGATAACCTTTCACGCCTAGCATATTTTTGGTATACTGCTTTATCTTTTAGTATTCTCTCTATGTGCGAGAGTTTTTTTAAACACCCTTGTATAGTAACAAAATTACTTAGCATACCCCCTAACCACCTTTCTGTTACATACGGCATCAATATTTTTTTTGCTTCTGTTTCTACTATTTTTGCCATCTCTTTTTTAGTAGCTACAAACAGTATTTTTTTTCCTGACTTTGCCATCATTTTAATAATTTCACTAGCCTGCTCAAGACATTGTAGTGTAGCATTTACATCAATAATATGGGTATAATTCTTTTTTGCATAGATAAAAGGCTTCATATTAGGATGCCATCTACGTGTTAAATGACCATAATGTACACCAGCATTGATGAGTACTTGATGATTCAATTGCATATATTTTATGTTTTTTTAATTAAAATATTTGATATAAATAAAAGATGGAAGGCTATCTTTTGCTAAACTGGAATTTTCTTCTTGCTTTTCTTCTACCATATTTTTTTCTTTCTACTTTTCTTGTATCTCTTGTAAGCAATTTTTCTGGTTTAAATTTTATACGATATTCTTCATTTAGTTTACAGAATGCTCTTGCAATACCTAGTCTAATAGCTTCTACTTGTCCTTTAATACCTCCTCCATATACATTTACAAAAATATCATATTTTTGGTCTTCTTCTACATGTACTAATGGCTGTTTTACTATATCTTTAAAGTAAGATATCTGTATATATTCTTCTAATTTTTTTTTATTAATTCTTATCTTTCCCTCTTTAGTAGAGGGAGAAAGTTTTATCCTTGCTATTGCAGTTTTTCTTTTTCCTACGGTTTGGATAATTTGCATAGGTGATTTTAAGCGTTATTTTATATTAATTATTTGTGGTTTTTGTGCTGCATGTGGATGATGATTATCTGGATATACATACAAGTTATGGAATATTTTTCTACCTAATCTATTTTTGGGGAGCATACCTTTTACAGCATGTTCTATAATTTTCATAGGTTTTTTTTTCATTAACTGCTTTGCCTGTGTTGATTTTTGACCTCCAGGATGCCCACTATAAGATATATAATATTTTTTTTTCCATTTATCTCCTGTAAGATGTACTTTTTCTGCATTAACCACAATTAAGTTATCACCACAATCGACATGAGGTGTAAAGCATGGCTTATTTTTTCCCCTTAATATTATAGATGCTTTACTAGCCATACGTCCTAAGGGCTGATTTTTAGCATCTATAAGCATCCAATTTTTTTTTATGCTTTTTTTATTCAAAGCAATGGTTTTATAACTGGTAGTATCCACTTTTTATAGATTTTTTATTTTGTAACAAGAAATGTAAAAATATAAATTTTCTTTAATAGAACCTAATTTTAAGCATTATTTTCTTAACTCCTATTTAAAATAGAGATCAAACTTTAGAGATATTTAAAGAACTTACACACTTTTTATCTCTCTCAAAAATCTATAGTATCTTTCCGTTGGGGTAGATTAGTGTTCTATGATAAAATAGATGCTCTGGAGTTTACCTCTGAATGTACAACTCAAAACCAAAAAATATTGATCTATATCTGGATAACTCTAAAGCTATTTTTGAATAAATGATCATGCGGACTACCTTGTAGTAGAGCATCAGCATGAGAAAGTATATTATTATCCTTAGTCATTAGATATAAATATTTATAAACTCTACTTTGTAAAAAAGTAAAAAATATTAATATCCTATTTCTTCTCCTTTTTGGAAAAAATACCTTTCAGATCACCTAATAGTAATTCTAATTAAGATTCAATATACTGGCTATACTCTTTTTCCATAGCTTTATATAAGCCATGTGCTTTAATCATGTACTTTTCTGGATCTTGCCAAGAATCTTTAGGGTGAAGTAAATTTTGTGGCACTCCAGGAGAAGTTACAGGTATATAAAGATTAAATATATCTGTTTTTATAAATGTAATATCTTGAAATCCATCATGTAATGCAGTCTTAATCATACGTCGTGTATACTTAAGTGGTATACGAAAACCTTCTTTTACTGGACCACCTACCCATCCAGTATTAACCATCCATACATGTACTTGATGTTGCTCTATCTTTTCCTGAAGCATTCTAGCGTAGTATATGGGATGTAGAGGAAAAAATGGTGCTCCAAAACAAGGAGAAAAAGTAGTTTTCGGTACTATAATACCTTCTTCTGTACCACCTACTTTTGCAGTATAGCCCAAAAGAAAATAAAATAATATCTGTTCTTTTTGTAATAGGGAGATTGCTGGTAATAAGCCATGGGCATCGCATGTGAGAAAAAAAATATTTTTAGGCATACCCCCCATATCTAATTCATGTACATTTTTTAAATAATGTAATGGGTAGGCTGCTCTAGTATTCTCTGTATTGTTAGGATCATCATATTTGACCTTTTTTGTATCCTGATCTAATGTGGTATTTTCTAATATTGTACCAAAATGTATAGCTTCATAAATTTCTGGCTCATCTAATTTTGTTAAACCATATACCTTAGCATAGCACCCTCCTTCAAAATTAAATATATTTTCATCTGACCATCCATGTTCATCATCTCCAATTAAATTTCTCTTATCTGAAGCGGAAAGCGTTGTTTTTCCTGTTCCAGATAAACCAAAAAATAGAGCCACACTATCTGGATCACGTTTGTCAATATTAGCAGCACAATGCATGGGCAAAACATTATGTTGTATGGGCAAAATATAGTTTAGCAAAGTAAAAATACTTTTTTTTATTTCACCAGCATAGGCTGTACCTCCTATAAGAATAGTTTTTTTGGCTATATTGATGATAGTAAAATTTCTACGCCTTATCTGATCTTGACTAGGTTTTGCTTCAAAATTTGGGAGATGTAGAACTGTAATCTGGGGAGAAAAACACTTTAGCTGTTCTTTAGTAGGACGAATAAAAAGATGATGACAAAACAAATTATGCCAAGCATAAGTATTAAGAATACGAACGTTATATTGATATTTAGGATAGGTACACACAAAATTGTCACGAATATAAACCCTATCTTGTATATTTGCTTTTGCAATCATTCTTTGATAAAGGCTATCAAACACTTCTTCTGTAATAGACTGATTATAATCTCCCCACCAAATGTTATGCGATGTTTCACTTTCTTTTACTATGTATCTATCTTTAGGTGATCTTCCTTTAAACTTTCCTGTATCACAGATTAAAGCTCCTGTTATTGAAAATTGTGTGTTTTCATATTTTATAGCATGGTCTACTAATTCTGTAGAAGATAAATTCCAAAATATATTTTTTTTATTTTCTATCCCTAAATCTTTTAGCCATGCTTCATAAGGATTAATATAAGAATATTTTTTTGAAGCCAATTTTATGTTACTTATATCGAATTTCGAATATTTTGTTATTAATTTGACGAAATTTATATTCATCTTTGATACTTTTATAAAGTGTACTTAATATGGACATTATTTCAAGGTCTTTTGGATGCTTTTCATAAATTTTTTCATAATATACAATAGCTTTTCTACTATATTTTTCTATAGTATTTATTAGTACCTCTCCCTGCGCCTGAAATTCCTTTTCTGAGATATTTCTTACCCTTTCTACCATGTCATAAGCTGCATTGTAATACATATTAGCCAGCTTAGCAATAATTTCTTCAGCATCCGAAGACATTTTTATACATTTTTTATACAAATATAAAGCTTTCTTTTTATTATCAAACTTTTCATATAAAAAAGCCAAATGATAGGTAGTAATAAATGCCTTAGAATTATCTTCAATACTTTTGCTATAAGCCTTAACAGTGGATTCCACTTCACCTAACATTGTTAGCAATGTATAATGTTGTTGCAAAAAATTCTTGTTATAAGGTGCTATCTTTAATGCCTGTACTATGGCCTGTTTTGCTTTCTGTAAAGTTTCTTTTTTTTCTTCAACATATAAAGAAGATAAAGCATAATATATATATTTTTTCTCTTTAGGGAATTGAGTAAGTGCCTTTTGATAGCAATTAATGGCTTCTTCTTGATGATCTAGTTGGTGATGTGCAGCACCTAAGTATAAATATAACGTATGATCTTGAGGCTTGAGCATTTGGGCTAATACAAAATACTGTAACGCACGCTTATAAGCTTCTCTTATATAATAGCTAACACCTTTATTTAGAATAAAGAGAAATAAATTCTCATACCGTATTTTTACTATACTATAGCGCTGCCTATTTCCTTTTTGCTTATCTAATGCAATCTGATAATATTTTTTAGCTTGAAAAATTAAATCGTTGTACTTGGGAGATGTAATATCTTCTTGTAATACTTTTTTATGATAAGTAATTGCTAAAAAATAATAGTATTGCGATGCATAACGCTCCCTAGAACTGGAGGAAAATTTTGCTAATTTTTCTTCTACCTCATGTAGTTCATTTTTTTCCAATGCTTGGATTATAGCCTTAAATTTTCCTCTTTTTGCTTGTGTTTGATGACAAGATAAAACAAAAAATAAAACAAAAAAATAACGTGTAATCGTATACATCATGTAGTACTTATTTCTTTATTATCTTCTATTTTATCAACAGAAGATATAGCATCATTTTCATTGAGTTTAATTAGCCTTACACCTTGTGTAGCCCTTCCCATCACACGAAGCTGGTTGACCTTCATCCTGATCGTGATCCCTGATTTATTAATAATCATCAATTCATCATGATTGGTTACTGATTTTATTGCAATGAGCTTTCCTGTTTTTTTTGTTATTTGAATAGTTTTTATTCCTTTACCACCCCGCTTTGTAATGCGATAGTCTTGTATAGAAGATCTTTTACCATAACCTCTTTCTGCTACTACTAAAAGTTCTTTAGGTGTGTCTGGTTCTACACTTACCATACCTATTACTTTATCTAATTCATCAGCCAAAGTAATTCCTTTTACACCAGCAGCTATCCTTCCCATAGCCCTTACATCTTTTTCATGGAAATGTATAGCCTGTCCAGATTGTAATGCTAACATAATATGATTTTTTCCACTAGTCATTTTTACAGCTAAAAGCTGGTCATTTTCTTGAATTTTAATAGCCTGTACTCCATTTATTCTTGGGTTGGCATAAGCTTTAAGAATCGTTTTTTTTATTATTCCCTTTTGCGTAGCCATAATAAGGTAATGTTGATTTACATAATTTTCTTCACCTAAACTTTGTACTTTAATTACTGTTTTCACTGAATCTTTACTGCTAATAGAAATCAAATTTTGAATTGCTCTCCCTTTTGCATTTTTGCTACTTAAAGGTATTTCATATACTTTTTTCCAATATACTTTTCCAAATTGTGTAAAGATGAGTAAATAGTTATGTGTAGAAGCTACAAAAAGATGCTCAGTAAAATCACTGTCTTTAGTACGTACTCCTTTAGACCCTACACCTCCCCTAGCTTGCGTTTTATATTCTTTAAGATGCGTCCTTTTAATATAACCTTGATGTGAAATTGTGATGACCATTTCTTCATCAGGAATCATATCTTCCATAGTAAAATCTTCAGTATGGTATATAATAGCTGTTTTTCTTTTGTCAGCATATTTTTTTGATAGATTCTCCAACTCTTCTTTAATAACTTGCATGCGCAAGTGTTTGTGGGCTAAAAGGGTTTTGAGTGCTGTTATTGTTTGTTTTAATTCTTGGTGCTCTTTTATTATTTTATCTCTTTCAAGTCCTGTAAGTTTTTGTAAACGCATTTCTAAAATAGCTTTAGCTTGTATAACACTGAGCTGATAATGCGCTATCAAAGCATGTTGTGCTGTAGATGTATCTTTAGCTGCACGTATAAGTTGTATAATGGCATCTATGTGGTCTAATGCTATGATGTAGCCTTCAAGTAGGTGAATTTTCTTTTCTGCTTGCTTAAGATCAAAAACTGTTCTTCGTGTAACAATGGTATGCCTATGATCTACAAATGCAGTAATAATATTCTTAAGATTCAACAATACAGGTTTACCATGATATATAGCAATATTATTTACATTAAAAGCAGTCTGTAAATTGGTTTTTTTGAATAGATGGTTAAGCACTACATTAGGATCAGCATCTCTTTTTATATCATATACTACCCTTAACCCATCTTTATCTGATTCATCTCTAATATCAGCAATACCTTCTATCATTTTGTCTTGAACTAGTGATGCTGTTTTTTCTATCATTGCTGCCTTATTTACGCCATAAGGTATTTCATGTACTATAATTTGTTTTTTTTGACTTTTATCATTGTCTATAATTTCTACTTTAGCCCTTAAAACAATTTTTCCCTTTCCAGTATGATAGGCATCTTTTATTCCTTCATATCCATAAATAATTCCACCAGTAGGAAAATCAGGAGCAACAACATATTTCATAAGCCCATCAATATTAATTTCTGGATTATCAATATAGGCAATAGTACCTTGTATTACCTCTTTTATATTATGAGAAGGCATATTTGTTGCCATACCCACTGCTATACCAGAGGCACCATTAATTAAAAGGTTAGGAAGTTTGGCAGGCAATACAGTAGGTTCTTCTAAAGCATCATCAAAATTAGGCTGAAAGTCAACTGTTTCTTTATTCAGGTCACCTAACATTTCATCTGTAATTGAAGATAATCTAGCTTCAGTATAACGCATAGAAGCAGCAGCATCTCCATCAATAGACCCAAAATTACCCTGACCTTGTACTAATGGATAACGTAAAGACCAACTTTGTGCCAGCCTCACCATAGTATCATATATAGAAGCATCTCCATGAGGATGGTATTTACCTAATACCTCTCCCACTATTCTAGCAGATTTTTTAAATGGCTTATTATGATAAGTACCTAGCTCATGCATACCATATAACACTCTGCGGTGCACAGGCTTAAGCCCATCTCTTACATCAGGAAGTGCACGCGCAACAATTACAGACATAGCATAATCAATATATGCCGTACGCATTTCTTTTTCTATAGTAATAGGAATAATTTTTTCTTTTATACCTGTAGCCATAAATGGAATAAATAAATTTTTGTTAAAAACAAGTAGAAAATAAACTATTTATCTTTTTGCTTAATTTCTCTTAGTATATTTTCTGCTTTTCTATTTATTTTTTGTATTATTTTTTGACCTTCTTCTCTAGCCTTATTATTAACTTGCGAAGCACATGTTTGTTTACGCAGGTATACTAAAAATTTTTGATACCATTTTTTAAGCTGATATTTTAATGTGTCTTGAATAGGTTTTACTAACATAATAACTAATGTAAGCATAGCACCTATAATTATACCATAAATAATGCTCAATAGCTTATTTTTTTTCATAATATTTTATTAATTTTTTTTTCTTGCTGTAAGAGTATCAATATTTTTTCTAAAATACCATTAATAAATAAACTACTTTTTTCTGTACTATATTTTTTAGCTATCTGAATATATTCATCTAAAGTTACTCTGAGTGGAATAGATGCAAATGCTATCATTTCATTTAAAGCCAAATGAATAAGTATTTTATCTAAAATAAACATTCTAGACAAAGACCAATTTTGTGCTATTTTTTCTATTTTTTCTTCTAGCCAGCATTCATTTTCAAGGCTAGTTTGAATTAGCTCATGAAAAAAATCAATTAGAAAATCTTGTTGAACTATGCTTTTTTGCAGTGTTATTCCTGAATCTTTTTGCTTATTAATAGTAAATGTATTTTCAAGCATATCATTCACCCATATTTTATTTTCATACCATCTAATATCTATTTCAAAAAAAAAATCTTCTATAGCATCTTGGTTAAAGATAATATTTTTTATGGTGTAGAAAAGAATTTCTAAGTCATAATGTATATCCTTAACAGTACAAGATAAATATTTTTTTATAACCTTATCTTTTATAAAAAATGTAGTATACCAGTAAGATATGTTATCAACATCCCAGTAAACTGTTTTTTCTATTGCCTTAACCTTTTCTAAATAAAAAAAATTAGACCTTAAACCTTCTATAAAGCAATTTTTACTTTTTGAGACAAAAAATTGATGTAATAAATATAAAATAAAATAATATATATTTTGTATCCGTTGGCTATCTTCTTGTAGATTTTGTGTTATCTTTTTTTTTTCTTTTTGTATATTTTGATGGTAATTTTTTATAATATCTTGAAATTCTGAATTCAATGGTAATTTTAACGAAGAGGATGATGTAATATCAGATAATATATCTTTATACATATGTTTTGCACATGCATCTTTTTTTTGCTGTGCGTATGCTTTGTAGACTTGGTCTATATAATACTTTTGGCTGATTTTATAGCTATACATATGTTGCATAGCTTTAATACGCATAAATGATCGGAAATGCATAAAAATAAGCACTAATATTTTTTTTTTACTTCTCCCAAACGTTGTAACGCCCACTTTTTAGCAATAAAATGAGGAGGAGTTTTCTTTTGCTCTGACTGTTGTAAAATGGCTAAACACTTATCAAAAATAATTTCCACACGTTGTTTTGCTTTCTTTTTATTATATGGACCATGTAATTCTTCATATACACTCATCACTCCCCCAGCATTAATTAAAATATCTGGAGCATAAACTATTTTTTTGTCAAATAACTGCTGTCCATGTATACTTTCATTAGCCAACTGATTATTAGCTGCTCCAGCTATAATTTTACATTGTAAAATAGGTATTGTAGTATCATTTAGTGTAGCACCTAAAGCACATGGAGAATATATATCCATATCAAATTTATAAAAATTTTCTCTATCTACTACCTTAACAAAAGGATATGTTTGAGATATATACTGGAGTCGTGTAGAAGACGTATCAGTAACATAAATATCAGCATCTTCCTTTTTAAGGAGTGCTATAAGATAGCTACCTACTTTACCAACTCCTTCTATGCCTACTTTTTTCTTAAAAAGTTTTTCTGATCCATAAAAATATTTTACTGCAGCTTTCATTCCTAAATAGGTACCATAAGCAGTTAAGTGAGAAGGATCTCCACTACCACCTTGTGCTAAAGGTAGTCCAACAACATGTTTAGAAATTTGTGAAACCTGAGCAATATCTTCTAAGGTAATATTTACATCTTCTGATGTGATATATCTGCCATGCAGTTTATTTAAAATTTTACCATAACAATGTAAAAGAGATTTAGTTTTTATTTTACGCGCATCACCAATAATAACTGCTTTTCCTCCTCCTAAATTAAGATCTGCCAAAGCAGATTTATATGTCATTCCTTGAGAAAGACGCAAGACATCTTGTAAAGCATCTCTTTCGTGCGTATAATGCCAAAACCGTGTTCCTCCTAATGCTGGACCTAGGGTAGTATCGTGGATACCAATAATTACTTTTAGACCTACTTTTTTATCGTAAAAAAACAAAACCTCTTCATGAGTTTCAGCATTTCTAAAAAAAGTGATAGGATCCGAAATATGGTCAAATATTTGATGTGACATACTTAAAAAATTGCTTAAAATACATATTTCTTCATAAAAATTACAAACTTACAATTTATTTGATAAGTACATTAATATAATATGAATTTCCATCTTCATACATCATATGATCCAGCAGGAGATCAACCTAAAGCTATAAAACAACTGGTAGAAAATATACAAACAGGTGTCAAGCATCAGGCACTATTAGGAGTTACAGGTTCAGGAAAAACTTTTACCATGGCTAATGTTATTGAACAGCTTAATATGCCCACCCTTATTCTAAGCCATAACAAAACACTAGCTGCACAGCTATATGGGGAGCTAAAAGAATTTTTTCCTCAAAATGCTGTAGAATACTTCATTTCATATTATGACTATTATCAGCCAGAAGCATATCTTCCTTCAACAAATACCTATATAGAAAAAGCACTAGCTATAAATGAAGAAATAGAAAAACTACGTTTAAGTGCTACAGCTTCTTTGCTAAGCCAAAGAAAAGATGTAATTGTAGTAGCCTCTGTATCTTGTATTTATGGAATTGGAAACCCTAAGGAGTTTGGTAAAAATATTGTACAAGTACATATAGGACAGTGTATTGCCTTGAAGACCCTAGTATCTGCTCTAGTAGAAATGCTATACAAAAAAACAGATGATATATTATCGAGAGGTACATTTCGAGTAAGGGGAGATAGTTTAGAAATTTTTTTAGCCTATACAGATTATGGATATAGACTAGTAATCTTTGATGATATTATAGAAGCAATATACTGTATTAACCCCAGTACCGGAAAAAAAATATATCAGGAAAAAAAAATTACAATTTTTGCTGCCAATCTTTTTGTAGTAGGTAAAGATACTATGAAAAAAGTTATTAGTAATATTCAAAAAGACTTAATAAAACAAATCCATTACTTCGAAAGCAATAACCTATGGAAAGAAGCTAAAAGACTCAAAGAAAAAACTGAACTAGATATAGAAATGATGCGAGAGCTAGGGTATTGTCCAGGTATAGAAAACTATTCTCGCTATATAGATCAAAGATCACCTGGTGAGAGGCCTTTTTGTTTACTAGATTATTTTCCAAAAAAATTTTTAATGATGATTGATGAATGCCATGTTACCATTCCCCAAGTTAAAGCCATGTATGGAGGCGACAAAGCCAGAAAAAATAATTTAGTACAATATGGATTCCGTTTACCCGCAGCCCTAGATAATAGGCCTTTACAATTTCATGAATTTGAATCTTTGCTTAACCAAACAATTTTTGTAAGTGCCACACCTGCACACTATGAGTTAGAAAAATCATCTGGCATTATTGTAGAACAGCTCATAAGACCCACAGGCCTACTAGACCCTATTATACTGGTAAAGCCTACAAAAAACCAGATCGATATAATTATACAATATATTGCCCAAACTATTCCAAAAAATGAACGGATATTAATAACCACCCTCACCAAAAAAATGGCAGAAGAACTATCTAAATTTTTACAGCAGAGAGAAATAAAATGTAAATACATACATTCAGAAATTAAAACCTTAGAACGAGTAGATATCTTAAAAAATTTACGTTTAGGTACATTTGATGTACTAGTAGGTGTCAACCTATTGCGAGAAGGAATAGACCTACCAGAAGTATCTTTAGTAATAGTATTAGATGCCGATAAAGAAGGATTTTTAAGAAATGAAAATTCACTTATACAAACCATAGGCAGAGCAGCAAGAAATTCCAATGGTAAAGTAATTTTGTTTGCAGATACCATTACACCATCCATGAAAAAAGCCATACAAGAAACAGAAAGAAGAAGAAAAATTCAAATAGAACACAACAAAAAACACCATATTATACCTACTACCATAAAAAAAACCGAAGCAGAAATACTACAACAAGCCAACATAGTCAATGAAAAAATAGAGGAATACCATATAGAAAACGACAATTTTTCTATGGAAGCAGCAGAAGCTGATACAAAATTTACTGACTACAATATAGAAGAAAAAATACAGCTATTAACATTACAAATGAAAAAAGAAGCCAAAAACCTTAACTTTAAACAAGCAGCAATTTTAAGAGATGAGATAGAAAAATACAAAAAAATGTTGTAGATGAGAGTAACCCCCAAACAATTTACTTTTTAAACATCATAAGCTAATTTTTAAACAATCTTCTTTTTTATGAAAAAATATTTATATTTTGGTAGTATCATGAAGATCGATAACTTAAACACTTAAACTTAAATTAATTAATTTTAAAAATTATGAAAAAAATACTACCAACATTAGAAAATACACAATGGATTACAAAATTTTTCTTTTTAATACTCACTACTTTTCTACTTATAAGTTGTGGACAATATAAACAAAAAAAAATATATGAAAATATGCTGGTAAAAAGCAGTAATAAAAAAATGAAAATAGGAAAAAAAATAATAGATCTAGGTCTAGATATTGGCTACCCATCTTTTAAAAAAGATTGTAGAGAAATTATGGGTAGATTTTTAAAACCTTATGGCTTTCAAGAACTTCCAGAAGAAACAACGAGCTACTCCATGGTTTTTCAAAATAACTTTTGGCAGATAGAAAACTCGATGATTGATTTTTTTCCCCATATTTCAGCAAATTTTGATTTTAGATCTTTAAATGGTAAGCGAGTAGACATAGACCAGTTGAATGACTATTTCTGTGTCGATAGAAAAAAAATTAGAAGAATATATAAAAAAAACTTCCAAAAGGAACATATTTTTGATGCAAATGAAGAGCATAGAGCAGAGTTTATATACAACCAAGATATTATTAATCTATATTATTTACCACTTTTAAAAGGAGAGTTTACATATGATGACTATCAAAAATTGATAACTTAATTAAGAAGAATAAATTATTTTTTATACTCTAAATTATTTTTTTTATGAAAAAATTCAGAATATTTTGTGTGTTATCAACAATATTATTAATCCACTCTTGTAAAACAAGGAAAAAAATTATTAAAAAAATAAACTTAAAGAGCAATACTTATTTAACTTCAAATAATTTTTTTTCTAGAGGATTTACTTTACTTGGACGTCTTAATTCTAATAAAACAAATTATCTAGAAGTATATAAATTATTGAAATTTCACATTTATAAAAAATGTGAAATTAAGGTTGCAATATTGGATGTAGGAGTGAAAAATATTAATGAAAATTTGATTGAAAATAGTCATGATTTTTGGCAGAAACAAAATTTAGAATTTGTCAAGCAAAGTATAAATAAAAAAAATATTTTTTTATTTAGTCATAATTTTCTACAAAAAAAGGAATATTATAATGATATGCAATTATTAAATACAGAAAAGCCAAGATTTAAAATATTTCAAAATTTTCTAGACCAAAAAATATTTAAATTACCAACTTTCTTCTTCATGGAAATAATCACCTTGCTTAAAAATAATTATTTCTATATACCTAAAGAATGTCTACAGGAAGGAGAAATTAAAAATTTTTTGAAGGAGTATAATTTATTTGGTATGAGTGTTCCATGTTTAGAACTAGAAAAGTATACTAAAGAAAATTACTTACAATTTGTAAAAAATTTAAATGCAGAGTTAAAAAAAGTTGTTGAAAATATAGATGAAAAAAACTATATACAGATATATAATGAATTAGATACTTTATGTAAAAATTTTGAAAAAATTATTAAACTTTATATTTATAAAATCTGTGCTGTTTGTCAAATAAATTCAGTAAGTGATACAACAGAAAGTACTCCCGAAAAAAATTGTAAATTGTGTGATGATCTTATTTAATTATATTTATACCCCAATGAAATTCATTGGGGTATAAATATATCATAAAAACATATTTTAAAATGTCAAATTTTCAAAATAAATTTTTGGTGTGTGTACTATTTTTTTCTATCACAAATTTCGCCTGTAATAACAAAAAACTAGAAGACAGAACAAAAGAAATATTAGCCCAAAAAAAAGAAAAAAGAGAAAAAAAAATAAAAAAAGTAGAAGCATACACAAAACAAAAAGCGCAAAATCAAAAAAAAATAGATGAAATAAAAAACGAATTAAGAGAGTTAAACTCAGATAAAGAAACCAAAGAAGTATTGATTAAGTTATCTCAAAATATAGCCTTAGCCAGAGGAGAAATACTAGATAATTTGAAACTTAATGATACTACATCATGGAGCAATGAAAGTAAAAAAAAGATTCAAAAATACAAAAACGAAATTGACCAAATAAACCAATCAATAACCCAAAAAAAAGAAGAAAAAAAAACTTTAGAAGAAAAAAATAAAGATTTAACAACCAAAATAGATAATATAGCCGAGTCAATTGAAAAGATTTAGTATTTCAATTTTTAATTGAAAGTATTTTTTTGTAAACTGTCTTTAACTATTTTTTAGTTACACATTTTACTAGATACTATCACCATCTTTTATGTCTGACTTAAGAAAATACCTATTATTTATCACCAACCTATTTAAAAATAGACTTCCATTAAAAATTTATTTACAACAAACATACTATGAATGTATAAATATTGGCATCCAATCTATCTGGCTAGTAGCTATTATAGCCATATTTATGGGAGCAGTTACAACAGTACAAACAGCATATAACCTACAAGGACCACTATTTCAGAACTTTCTTTTAGGTCTCATTCTAAGAGATATGACTATTTTAGAACTTGCTCCAACCATTATAGGCCTAGTATTTGCAGGAAAAATAGGGTCAAGCATTGCCGGAGAAATAGGGACTATGCGTATTACAGAACAAATAGATGCACTAGAAACTATGGGTATAAATGCTAAATCTTACTTAGTATTGCCCAAAATATTTGCTGCTTTATGGATGTATCCTTTGCTTGTTATTTTAGCTGGATTTCTATCTATATATAGTGGATTATTAATTAGTGACTTTTTAAGCCTAGTACCTAAACATGATTTTATTGTAGGTTTAAGAATAAATTTTAATTTATATAACATCTTTTTTGCTTTAATAAAATCATTCACCTTTGCCTTTTTCATTACTACTATTGCAGCCTACAGAGGATTTTGTACCTTTGGAGGTGCCTTAGCTGTAGGTAAAGCCAGTACCAAAGCAGTAACACAAAGCTGTATTGCTATTTTAATTTCAGACTATATTTTAGCCCAGTTACTTCTATAGCTACACTAATATGATTCTATTTAAAAATATCACAAAATCTTTTGCCCAAAAAAAAATACTAGATAATATTTCAGGACAATGCTATACAGGAAAAATTAATATGATAATAGGAAAAAGTGGTACAGGAAAAAGTGTCTTACTAAAAAATATACTTGATATTATACCTCCAGACCAAGGAGAAGTATTTTTCAACAAAAAAAAACGTTCTACACTCACTATACAAGAAAATATAGCCCTAAAAAAAAAAATAGGCGTATTATTTCAAGGTGGAGCACTTTTTGATGCTAAAACTGTAGCAGAAAATGTACGTTTACCCTTAGATTTTTTTACACACATGCCTTTAAAAAAAAAAAATGAACGAGTAAATCAATGCTTACAAGAAGTAGGACTTGAACATGCACACAATAAAATGCCTGAAGCACTTAGTGGAGGAATGAAAAAACGCGTAGGCATAGCAAGAGCCATTATTAATAATCCAGAATACCTATTTTGTGATGAGCCCAATTCTGGTCTTGATCCACAAACAGCACTTATGATTGATGAACTTATCCAAAAAATTACCCATACCCATAAAATCACTACTATTATTATTACCCATGACATGAATGCCGTATTCAGTATAGGAGAGCATATTTTATTTCTACATGAAGGAAAAAAACTGTGGGAAGGAACAAAGCAAGATATATTCAATACCAATATTAAAGAACTCAACCAGTTTATTACTGCAGGACATATTATGCAAATATATAGAGACAAACAAAAAGAAAAACATATTTGAAAATACATATCAATGAAATAATTAAGTGAAAATCTGATAAATTTCAGATCAAACATCCTAGTCTATATTTCCTAATTTTGGATTAAATTTTTCAACCCATTAATTTCTGCTTTACTTAACCCAATAGTTTGGCTAATCTCCTCTGAGTTTAAAATATGACTTGTTAATAATTTTTTAGCAATTGAGATTATTTCTTTTCCTCTTCGAGGAGACCTTCTTTTCTTCCCCCTTTCTATCTATTTGGATCTTACTTGTTGAATATGTTCCAGAATTTAGTTATAGAATAACATTCTTTTTAAAGAAAAGCAAGAGAAAGAAATTAGTTTTTTAAATAATTTATAAGCTCTTCCTGAGTATAAACATGTTGTTTGCCACTATGCATATCTTTCAATACATAATTATCTTGAACCTTAGTATCTAACATTAACACATAAGGAATATTTTTCTTATTGGCATAATGAAGTTGTTTCTTAAGTTTTGATACATGCAAATAAATTTCTGTTGAAATACCATAACTTCGTAATAAATAAAGTAATGGTAAAACCCTATTATATACTTCTTCTCCATCATTTACTATCATTACTTTTGTAGTATATTCTTTTTGTAGTGCAAATAAATTCCTTTCTGCCATTATATTTAATATACGCTCTATGCCAAAAGAAAAACCTATACCAGCAACATTATCTAGACCAAAATGTGCTGTTAAATTATCATACCTTCCTCCTCCACCCAAACTTCCACCAGAAGCATTATCAATTACTACTTCCATAATAGGCCCTGTATAATAAGTTAATCCTCTAGCTAGCGTATAATCTATGTCTAGATATGACAAATAATTTTTGTTAATAGCAGCAATATAGTCTACAATAGTTTTTATAACCTTAATAGATGCTATACTTTGTTTTTTTTGAATAAAATATTGCGTTAAAAAATCAATTTTAGCCAAATTACAACCTTGAAACTGAAAAATATCTTTTAAACATTGAATAGCAGCTTCATCAAAATTATATTGTTGTAATATATTATACACCTTTTTTTCTCCTACCTTATGCAACTTATCTATGGTAGCACAAAAAAGTTGTTCTTTATCTGCATGACCTAATATTTGTACAATATTTTGTAATATTTTTCTATGATTAATTTTTATCTTAAAATCTTTTATTTGCAATAATTCAAAAATATGGATAATCATGAGTAAAATTTCAACCTCACATAAAAGTGAAGTTGAACCCACAATATCAATATCACATTGATAAAATTCCCTATATCTTCCTTTTTGTGGCCTATCAGCACGCCATACAGGCTGTATCTGATACCGTTTAAATGGAAAAGTAATATCACAATGATTTTTAGCTACATATCGGGCTAAAGGTAAGGTTAAATCATAACGCAGACCTTTAGCAGATATTTTGGACATCAGCATTTTATAATGATGTTTCTGTAATTCTTCTGATGAAATTTTAGATAAAAAATTGCCAGAATCTAAAATTTTGAATATGAGTTGATCTCCTTCTTCACCATATTTCTTTTGAAGGATATCTAAATATTCTAGTGCTGGTGTTTCTAACGGCAAAAAACCACCTTGTTGAAATATAGATATGCATTTCTGCAACACATAATTTCTATATTTTATACTTGTATGATCAAAATCTCTTACACCTTTAGGTATAATAGGCTGTTGGAATGACATATCGTAACGTACAACTTAATATTTAATACATATCTACTGTATGTTGAAAAATTCTTTTACCTTATCAAATACACTTTTTTCTTTTCTTATTTTTTTAGGTGTAAAATTTTCTTCATGCTGCCTTAAATCTTCTAATACCTCTTTTTCTTTTTTACTTAAATGCGTAGGTGTAAATATGTTTACAAAAATAAGCTGATCTCCTACTGTATGTCCATCATTAATATCTTTAATACCTTTACAACGCAAACGCAATATTTTTCCACTTTGTGTACCAGGAGATATCTTAATTTTTACTTTACCATCTAGTGTAGGTACCTCTAAAGTATTGCCAAGGACAGCATCTAAAAAGCTAATATGTAAATGATACAAGATATTATTTTTTTGCCTTTGAAAGACAGCATCTTTTTTCTCTTGAATTAATATAATCAGATTTCCTGGATTATTACCTCGTACAGCTACATTTCCATATCCTCGCATAGATAGCTGCATATCTTCTTCAACACCAGCTGGAATGTCTATTTTTACTGTGGTTTCTTTTTTTACCCTACCATCTCCTTTACAAGATAAACAAGGTCTATCAATACTTTTTCCTTCTCCTTGACAGGTAGGACATGTATTTACTACCCTCATCTGTCCTAGCAGTGTATGAGAAATTTGTGCTATTTTTCCATTTCCTTTACATGTACTGCATATTTTTAACGATTTACTATCTTTAGCACCTGTCCCATCACATTTTTCACAACAAACATACCGATTAATTCTTATATTTTTCTCAGTACCTTGAGCTATTTCTTGTAAGGTTAGCTTTAAGCTAATACGAAGATTAGTACCACTACGTGTACGAGAATTTTGTGTGGTATTCTCACCAAAAAAACTACCAAAAGGACTGTTATTACCAAATATATCACCAAAATGAGTAAATATATCTTCCATATTTACATTTTGACTTTGAAATCCTTTATTTTTGATACCTTCATGACCATACTGATCATAAATTTGCCTTTTTTTTGCATCACTAAGCACTTCATAAGCCTCTGCAGCCTGCTTAAACTTTTCTTCTGCCAAAGCATTATTAGGATTACGGTCTGGATGGTACTTTAAAGCAGTTTTACGATATGCTTTTTTAATTTCTTCTGGTGTAGCATTACGTTGTACATTCAATATAGTGTAATAATCTTTTTTATCCATAATTTATTGTCCTATAATAACCTTTGCAAATCGTACTACTTTATCATTGCGCATATATCCTGTATTTATTACATCTATTATTTTTCCTTTAAGCTTAGCATCAGATGTAGGGGTTTGGGTAATAGCTTCATGTAATTCAGCATTAAACTCATCTCCTGACTGAATCTGCATAGGTGTTAGATTATGTTGTAAAAGTATATGTTTTAATTTATCATAAATGAGTTGAATACCTGATTTCATAGTAGAAACATTGGTATTTTTTTGTTCAAAAGCTTGTATAGATCGTTCAAAATCATCTAATATAGGGAGTACATCCCTTAATATTTCTTCATTAGCAGAAGTCATAAAGCTTACCCGCTCTTGATTAGTTCTTTTTCTAAAATTTTCAAAGTCTGCATATAATCTTATATACTTATCATACCAATCTACTTGGGTAGGTTCTTCTTTTTGATGCTCTTGAGATATTGTTTCTTCAGTATTTTCTTTAGCTTTTACCTCATTTTCATTTGATGAAGATATATTTTTTTCTTCATCTTCTGCATGTGTTGTAGAAATTGTTACTTGCATAATAAATATTTTTAATATTCTAAAAAATGTTTAGTACTTAGAACTAAGTACACAAATCATCGGCCAAAAATAATATTATGTCATTTTGGCATTTAAAATCTTATGAATATATAGTAGGAATTCAGTAAAAAAATCTTAATAGAAAAAATAAATATATGCTCTAATTAAGCATTAGTATACTTAATTTTTTCTATAATTATTTTTAAGTAAGGATAGGATGAATGTGTAAATTACACTTATAAATTTTTATATATAAAATTATAGAATAGTATCTAAATCACTATCATTTTTAAGATTTTTACTCTAATTTGTGCATATAGTAATACCCATTTTTTCAGCATTATTTTTTTGTTGAATAAAAGCATAAACAGCCAGTGTATAACTATATAAACCAAAACCTATTATAGACCCCTTACAGTATTTGGCCAACCTATTTTTCTTTCTGTACTTTTCTCTAGCAAAAATATTAGATATATGTACATCAATTACAGGTATTTCAATAGCTTGTATAGCATCAGCCAATGCAATAGAAGTATGGGTATAAGCTCCAGCATTTAGAATGATGCCATGGTAAAGACCAGAATGAGACACTGCATATAGCTGATCTATCAGCACACCTTCAATGTTAGACTGAAAATAATAAAAAGTAATATGATAAAACTGTTTTTTGAGCTGAGAAAAAAACTGATCAAAATTTTTTTGACCATAAATAGCTGGCTCTCTTTTGCCTATAGCATTAAGATTAGGCCCATTTATAATGTATAAGTGCATAAAAAATATAACTTTATGGCAACAGTAATGTATAGTAATAAAATATTTTTTAGCAAATATTACTACTTAATTTATTTTACAAATAAAAGATAATAGTCAGCCAAAAATATTTCGACAATATTTTTCATGATCTAACGTATTTTTTTTCCTAAACTAAAATGGAACTTAAAACCTTTTTCTAACACATTTTGAAATCCATATCCCCAATCCAAGCCTATATATCCCACAATAGGTAGCTGTATTCTCATGCCAAATCCTGCTGAAGTATATAGTTGAAAAAAATTATAGTCTATATAGGTATTCCAAGTATTACCTGCTTCGGTAAAGAATAGTACGTACATTGGCAAGGGTAACTTTTTAATAGGATAACGTAAAGATATACCCAACTTTTGATATAAAATACCTCCCTGTGGATTAATACTATCTTCATCATAACCACGTAATGAAATATAATCACTACTTACATTACGGCTATGCAATTGACCCATAGTACCGCCTATATAAAATTTTTCAAAATTACCTTCAAATATAGAAGATGAAAAGATATTGCCTAAAAAACCTCCATGTAAATTTGTATTAAACACAAGTTTATCTACTATATTATAGTAATGGTTAAAATCTAACATAAATTTCTGATAAGAAAGCCATTTTTTATTATCTATATTATCTAGCAAAGTATAGGGAGGTGTCATTTTTAATTGCAAATTCACCTCAGATCCTACCATAGGATATACTGGATTATCAGTACTGTTACGCAACAGCGTAACATAAAAATTACTGTTATGGGCTCTACCAGTTGTATACTGCTCATAAACAAAAAAATCATAATCATTATAACTATAATAGTCATAAGCAAATCCATAATATAGGGCACAATAATCATCTGGCCATTGCAAACGCTTGCCACGCTGTATACCCAAGCCCAAAGTATTACATTTTCGTTTATTTTTTTTAGGATCAGTAAAAATATCGTAACGTAAACTACTACTTAAACTGCTGTATTTTTTATCATAAAGCCAAGGCTCTTGAAAACTTATACCCATACTATGATAGTAAGTAAAATTTGTTGATAGGTTAAAAGAAAGCTTTTGTGCATCACCCATAGGAAAAGGATGCCAGTATTTTGCTTTTTTCATATTACGTAAAGAAAAATTATTCAACAAAACAGCAAATTGTATGGAAGCCTTCTTATATCCATCCCAACTTAGCCCTCCTTTAAGCTCATCACTTTCTTTTTCTTCTACCTTATAAATAAGGTCTACTTTATCTTCATGCACAGGTATAGGGATTACATTACATTTTTCTGGATGAAATAAATTCAATTGCAAAATTTCTCTTTGAGAACGTATAATATTTTTTCTGCTAAACCGATCTAAAGGTAAGGTCTGTAATTCTCTTCTAATTACGTTTTCATGGACTAGAGTATTGCCTTGTATATGGATATCACGAATATAAAACTGTTTCCCTTCATGCATTTTTATAAAAATATCTACCAAATTTTTACCATCAATACGCTGCATATAATGGTGGATATTAAACGAAAGGTAACCTATATCCATGTATAGCGATCTGATGTCTTTACCATTAGGATTCATATGCAAATGGGTATATAATTTATCTGGATTATATATATCACCTTTTTTAATGTCTAAAATTTGCATCAACTGCTCATCAGTGTATAAACTATTACCTTCCCAAAAAATATTACCAAAAAAATATTGTTTCCCTTCATCAATATATATGGTAATATTTAAAGATTTATGGTCTTTATGCAACTCTATAGTTGTTTTAAGAATTTTAGCATCTAAATATCCCTGGCTATAATATAGGTGCAAAATATTTTTTTGATCTTCTTTCCATTTTTCAGGTATAAGTTGAGACGTTTGCCAAAATTTGAGATTGAATTTTTTTAGGGATATACTACAACGTTGTTTAGTATTTTTAAGGCTTTTTCTTATTTTGTTTGTTAGAATATTCGTATTACCCACCACACGTATCGAATTAATTTTTATCCTTTTTTTAGGATGAATAGATATATCTAGTGTTAATGTATTATTTTCTTTATGATACTTTGTATTAACAGTTAATGTATGGTAATAATACTTTCTCTTAAAAAGATATATAGATAATTTTTGTTTTATAGCTTTTATATCTTTAGATGAAATAAATTCACCCTTTTTTTTCTTTATTACATTTTTTAATATTTTTTCTTGCTCTTTTTTTAGTAGACTACCATGCAAAAATATGTCATGTATTTTAGGAAGCTCTTTTACATGTACGGTAAGTACTGCATGATCATTAGGTAAATAGGTACAAAATACTTTTATATCTTCAAAAAAATTTTTTTTCCATAACTTTTGCACGATATTATTTGTGTACTTTCCTGGTATACACATAACTTTATTCTTAGGTATACCAACAATACCCTGAATGACTTTAGCAGAAATATGTTGATTACCTTTAATAATAACATCGTCTATAATATAGTATTTGGATGGAAAATTTTTTGTAAAAGTACTGTTGTATTGCATGCCCAATACTGGCACAGAAACTAGATGATAAAACAACACAAACAAAAATAGAAATCGTATGTACATAAGTTAGGCGGTATTAGTTTAGTGTCATTTTTTTAGACACGATCTTAAAGATAGAAAATAATTATTTAACTTCACTTTTAATTTACTTACATTTATGACACATCCTTACCCTTCTTCCCCTTTATGTGTTTATATAAAACAACATACACAAGAAGGGGTTATTATACTTATAGATAAACCCTTACATTGGACCTCTTTTGATGTTGTTAACAAACTCAAAAAAAAATATGCTATAAAAAAAATAGGACATGCTGGTACATTAGATCCTCTAGCCAAAGGCCTACTCATTATATGTACAGGAAAAAAAACTAAACAAATAAGTCAGTATCAAGATTTGTTAAAAACATATGTAGGAACTATGGTAATAGGTAAAACTACCCCATCTATAGACTTGGAAACAGATTTTAATAGCCAAAAAAACTATAGACATATCACAACAAAACAAATTCACCATGTGTTCAAAAAATTTTTTGGTTATATACCGCAAATACCCCCTCAGTATTCAGCAGTTAAAATAAAAGGCAAAAGGGCTTATCAGAAAATAAGACAGGGAGAATCTGTAGAACTAAAGCCTAAAATTGTGTTTATAAAATCTATGACTATTACACATATCCATTTACCTGCTATACGATTTAAAGTAGTTTGTGGGAAAGGATTTTATATCCGCAGCTTGGTACAAGATATAGGAAAACAATTAGGTGTAGGAGCTTATCTTGCTGCTTTACAAAGAACACAAATAGGTGAATTTACATTAGAAAAGGCTTACTCTATCAAGATATAGCATTTAACAGTATTGTGGTACTTATAAACAACAAACTCTCTTCATTGAATAAAATTAATCACTATCTTTTTCTAGTTATCCAATAAAAGTCATAGCTAAGCCTGTGGCTTGTGCTATCTGTTTTCTGCTTAGACCAAGGGATAACATATTTTTAGCTATAGTAATTTTTTCTTTTTCCATGCCTTTTTCCATACCTTTTTCAAAAGATTGTTCTAAAACAAGCGATTCATGTCGGAGCCATTTTAAACGCCCTTCATAAATATCTCGTTCTTCTTTGTTAAAATTAAGGCACGATAGGGTATGTAACGCTTTTTGCATATAAGGTGTATCTAGAGGTGCTGGAAGACGCGTTTGATCCAATAAATTATGACGCGTTAAAAACGCTACCCAAATATCTAAACTACTTTTTATCTTTTTTATCAGACTTTTTAGGCTCTCTTCTTCTTGTGATGAAAATTTATTCAACTCTATTATATGGATTTCTATATCTTTAAAATAATGTTTATGGCTGTCTCTTTCTCGCATTTGAAACACATTATGGTATTTTTTTATATCTGAAAGGCAAGTAAAGTTGAGTAGATGGATGCCTATGGATTTTTTTAGGGTTTTATAATTCTGTCCTTTGGTGAGCTGATCGCTATAGAGACGGGCCCAATAATAGAGGGCACGTCTTTCATATTGTTCATCGTCTTTAAGTTGCATTTCTATGTTGTACTCTTCTCCGCTTATGCTTTGAGCTTTTATGTCAAAGATAGAGAGTTTATTATCTATATAATTTTGGTAACTATAGGGATTCCGCAATGTCAGGTCTGCTACTTGGTCTTCTTGGCTTACTATAGCGTTGATTAGGGAAATCAGCAGATCTTTATTTTCTTCTGTCCCAAATATTTTTTTAAAGGCTATGTCTATTTTGGGGGTGATGTT